>NZ_JBNILN010000006.1:0-210574 GCF_050107715.1 Metabacillus sp. 84
ATAGTCAACCAGCCTAAGATGCTATATGCACTGTCTTAGGAGGGGCAATGAGATGCCCCTGTCTTGAAGGCTGTTCAAAACAGAAATGGACTGCGAACGTTTAGTCATTCAAGAATCCCACCCGTCATACCGTAAGGTGTAGGGCTTGCGGCTTTAGCCGTGGGAGTCTCAAATAACTAAAGCATTATGAGAGTCTTATAAAGAGCAAAAAGTATGATTGCTCAGCTTTTTAACCATTATGAGGAGGAATGCATTTGAGGAAATTTACACCAATGTTTTGGATTGCAATCAGCATGGGGGCAATTTTTGTAGGATGGGGAGCCCTGTTCCCGAACAATTTATTAGAAGTAATGACCGGTATTAAAACGTTGTTCTTGGATAAGTTCGGATGGTTTTACCAGTTTTCAGCTTCTTTCTTTATTATTGCTGCCATCATCATCGCTTTCAGCAGGTATGGGAAAATTCGATTAGGAAAAGATGAGGATCGGCCCGAATACAGCACCCCGACCTGGTTTGCTATGCTGTTCAGTGCAGGTATGGGTATTGGACTCCTTTTCTATGGAGTTTCAGAGCCCGCTTCTCACTTTTCGACTCCGCCGTTCGGAGATGGAGGAACGGAAGAATCAGCCAGAGTTTCCTTGCGGTATACATACCTTCATTGGGGCTTTCATGCCTGGGCAATTTATGCGGTTGTAGCGCTGGCGCTTGCCTACTATAAGTTTCGTAAAGGGCTTCCTGGTTTAATGAGCGCCACATTGTATCCGTTAATAGGGGAAAAGACAAAAGGGCCAATTGGCTACGCAGTTGATATAATTGCTGTCTTTGCTACTCTGTTTGGAGTGGCCATTTCCCTTGGTATAGGAGCACAGCAGATTAACAGCGGTTTCAATTATTTATTCGGCTGGCCTGTTAACTTTACCACTCAGCTGATCATTATGGGTTTTACAACCATATTATTTATTTATTCCGCAGCAAGCGGATTATCTAAAGGAATTAAATATTTAAGCAATACAAATATGTTCCTGGCCGTTCTTTTATTCTTTGCTTTTCTATTTCTTGGTCCTACACAGTTTGTGCTTGAGCTGTTTTCTACGACATTTGGGTCATACGTACAAAACCTGCCGAGTATGGGATTGCGTTTTTCGCCTTTCAACCAAGAGGATAATCAATGGGTAAAAGACTGGACCATTTTTTACTGGGCATGGTGGATTTCGTGGACGCCATTTGTCGGAACGTTCATTGCAAGAGTTTCGAAAGGAAGGACGGTCCGGGAATTTATCCTTGCGGTCATCATCGCTCCAACTCTTGTGTGCTCTTTGTGGTTTGGGGTCTTCGGAGGGACAGGCCTCTATTTTGAACTCATTCAAGGTGCGGATGTATCAGGTCAAAGTCTGGAAACGGCGTTGTTTTATGTATACAAGCTGATGCCATTTGGAACGGTCCTGACTATTATTTCCCTTTTGCTCATCACCACCTTTTTTGTAACATCCGCTGACTCTGCTACTTATGTACTTGGTATGCAGACCTCAAATGGAAGTTTGAATCCTCCAACCCTGGTGAAAGTCAGCTGGGGACTGATTATGGCCGCTATTGCAGCGATATTAATGGGAACGGGTGGTGTAGAAGGGCTGCAGGCAGCCACGATTATTTCCGCGCTCCCGCTCGGGATTATTCTAATCTTTATGACGGCCGCTCTATTTAAATCCTTCCAGACCGAGCTTTCTTCCGCCAAAAAAGAGAAGGAGAACGTTGAAGAAACAGCTTCACATAAGAAAGCCCAGTAAGAGCCCGGCTTTAAAGAGCATGGGCGAACTTTGAATGGGAACAGTACATTTGTATAGTACATTTACGAAAGCAACACGCTGAAATGGCAGCCTTTTTGCAAGGGCTGCCATTTTATTTATTTTGTGCTGTCTGGAGCGGGTTACAACTTATGCCGCTGCATGATGCAGGCTCCCTTGAACTCCATTCTCAGACCTTCTCTTGATTATCCAGATTCAGTTTTTTATCGTTGCGGTCATCCAGTTTAATAGAAGTGATAAGCCGATCCGTTCCATCCTGAGTCAGTAATTCGCTGTGGACAAGCTTTGCAAGATCAAATAATTCATCCGCATTCCCTTCTATCACTGTCGATAAAGGCGTCACATCACAGTTAAAGCCTTTTTCTCTGATAATTGAAACGGCAAGTTCCACATTTTTCCTCATACTTGTATCATCTGTACCTACAGGGGTGATGGTTAATTCCAATACAGCCATAACTCTCTCCTCCTCATAACCGTTTAGTTATCCGTTACCCTCTCGGATAAAAATGAATCTTATTTCTAAAAGACTAGCAAATGATTTAACCTAAAAACGGATTAGCCTAATCAAAATTTTAAACCAATTAAAGATTGCAATCGCTTGCAGGTGAATGTAGAATGGACTCATATACTGGACCCGAAACGTTTTGGAGGTTTTATGGATGACTACAATTAAGGATATTGCCAAAGCGGCAGGGGTATCTGTAACCACGGTGTCCAGAGCATTGAATGGATATTCTGATGTCAGCGAAAAGACCAGGAAAAAAATTATTGAGATTTCTAAAGAACTTAATTACAGTCCGAACATTCTTGCCAGGGGTCTCGTCATGAATAAATCCAAAACGATTGGATTGCTTGTTTCCGGGTTTAATAAAGAAAGCGTAAAGGATAATTTCACGTTTGAAGTTCTTTCCGGCATTAACCAATGTGCTGCAGAAACAGACTATGACCTCGTGTTATTCAATACTAATTCTACAAAACAGAGAGAAAAGACTTATGCTCAGCTATGCCGGGAGAGAAGGGTAGATGGTGTAATCCTGCAGGGGATTAAAACTGACGATCCATATTTGCAGGAGGTAGTAGAGAGCAGCATTCCATGTGTGTTAATCGACATCCCTATTCAGACAGAACATGTAGGGTATGTTTCCACAGACAATTCATTAGGTGCCGAAAAGGCTGTCAGGCACTTACTGGAGCTCGGGCATCGCAACATTGCCATGGTTAATGGACATGACTTTGCCTATGTTAGCGAAGAACGTCTGAAGGGCTTTAAAAAAGCCGTATCTGATGCGGGAATTCCGGGGAGGGAAGAATGGATTGTCAATGGTGATTTTAAGGAATATGAAGCAGAAAAAGCGGTCTTTGAATTGCTTAAAATTCACCCTTGCATAACAGCCATTTTCTGTGCAAGCGATCTAATGGCTTTTGGGGCAATTAAAGCAGCGGCAAGGCTAAACCTTTCTGTGCCAGAGGATTTATCGGTAGTTGGATATGATGATATTCTGCTGGCAGGCTATGTGTCCCCGAGTTTGACCACAATCGCTCAAAACCGCGAAATGCTTGGATTTCATGCAGCCAGACTGCTTATGGACATGCTTAATAAAGACAGTCAGCCAGCTCACCTTCTTTTGGAAACCGAGCTTAAAGTACGAAAGTCAACTGCACCAGTCAAACATGGAGATTAAGCTGCCTGAGATACAGGACGATATAAACGGCAAGGACTAAAGAGCAGGAAGGATTTCAATTTTCATACTAAAGAAGCTATCGAGGCGTTTTATACATTTTCCGAAACGTTTCGGATAACCAGGAGGCAGACATGGACTATTTAGTTATAAAAGAAAATGATTTATTTTTACTATCAGAGCCTAACGGGGACATTACCCAAAACCATTCCTACGGCCTGGGCCTATACACTAAGGACACAAGGTTTCTCAGCAAAATGGAGCTTAAAATCAATGGGGAAAAACCTGTCCTCCTTTCCTCTGATGGTTCAGCGAATCAGGTATCGCGTGTGCTGCTTACAAATCCGCACATGGAAAGGGATGGCGAGCTGATCTTGTGGAGAGAATCAGTTCAAATCGAAAGAGAACGTTTTATATATGAAGGTGTTTTATATGAAACCATCTATCTGACAAACTACTATCCTAAAGCTGTGAAATTCACGATTGATTTGGCTTTTGATGCGGATTTTAAGGATATGTTTATCGTCCGGGGGTTCCAAAAAGGAAATGTCGGGGCAAAAACCGGTCAAGTATATGATGAAAATTCATATGAACTAAATTATTCCGGGTCCGACGATTTGGAGCGGACAACCAGAATATCATGGGACAAGTCACCGGATGAAGTAAAGGAAAATGGAGATTTCGCGTACAACTTCGAATTGGAACACAGCCAGGAGCAGGCTTTCACCATCATGGTACAGCCCGTCATTAATGGTTCATACGAAATTGGCATCCCGATTCCAGCGAACGAGGCGCTTGAAAAATTAACAGACTCGTATTCAGAATGGAACCGGCAAGCGCCGCTTATGAAGACAGATTTGACTCCATTGCAGCAGCTGGTGGACCGGGGATGGTCCGATCTGCGTGTCTTAATGACAGATATCGGACATGGAGGTTTCCCGGTTGCAGGTCTTCCGTGGTTCGGCGTTCCTTTTGGCAGGGACAGCCTGATTGCAGCTTTGCAAATGCTGTCATTTAATCCTGAGGCGGCTAAAGGTACGTTAAAAACGATGGCCAGTACCCAAGGGACAAAAGTTGATCCGTGGAGGGATGAACAGCCGGGGAAAATCATGCATGAGATGAGGTTTGGAGAGCTTGCAAACACAGATCAGGTTCCTTTCACACCTTATTACGGTACCATTGATGCGACACCGCTTTACCTGATCCTCCTGACTGAATATGTAAGATGGACTGGAGATTTACAGCTTGCTGAAGAACTGATGGACAGTGTGGTCAAAGCCCTTACCTGGATTGATGAGTTTGGGGACAGGGATGGGGATTTGTTCGTGGAGTATCATCAGGAATCAAGCAATGGGATCGCCAATCAGGGATGGAAGGATTCAGGTGACTCCATTGTCCACAGGAGTGGAGAATACGCGGAGACCCCCATTGCCCTGGCGGAGGTTCAAGGATATGTCTATCAGGCAAAAACGGGAGTTGCCGATCTATTTGAAGCACTGGATCTAAAGGATAAAGCAGCCGCGCTTAGAACGCAGGCGGAAGAATTAAAACAGGAATTTGAAAATAAATTCTGGATGGAAGAGCACCAATTCTATGCGATAGCGCTTGATCGGGATAAAAAACAAGTTGGAACCATCACTTCCAACCCTGGGCATGTTCTTTTTTCAGGCATGCTGGAAGAAGAAAGGGCAAAAGCGGTTGCTGACATGCTGACCTCGGAAAAAATGTTTTCAGGATTTGGAATCCGGACAATGGGAGAAGGAGAAGCAGGCTACAATCCGATGAGCTACCATGATGGAAGCATATGGCCACATGATAACAGCATGACCTTGATTGGAATGAGCAAGCTTAACCAGCATGAACAGGCAAAAACAGTTATATCCGGTTTAATAAAAGCAGCCAGCCAGTTTGAATATGAGCGCTTGCCGGAGCTTTTTTGCGGCTATTCATCTTCTATCGGAAAAGCAGTCAAGTACCCCGTTGCCTGTTCACCTCAGGCTTGGGCAGCTGGCACACCGCTCATCATCATCCAGTCCCTTCTGGGATTATTTCCGGATAGTCTGAACAAAAGAATCTATTTAAACCCCGTTCTTTTGGAGGAAATGAATGAGCTGCTTGTTTCCCGCATCAGAGTAGGAAAGGGGCATGTATCCATCAGACTGGTTAAGGAAGAAGGAAAAACAAAAACAGCCATAATTGAAAATACAACAGGCTTTGAAATTATTCAAAAGTAAAAGGGAGGAGTGCTAAACGGATGAAACAAAAAAAGTGGATATCCATGCTTGGCATTACGGCTCTATTAGGATTAGCGATCGCTTCCGGCTGCAGCAGCCAGGAAGCGGATAGCGGATTGAAGAAAACAGAACTCGTTATGAGCGGCTGGGGAGGCAATCCAGTAGAAAAGAAGCTTCTCGAAGAAGTGATTGCTGAGTTTGAGGAACTGCATCCGCATATTGATGTTAAATTCAATGTAATAAATGATCAGTATATGGATGTATTAAAAACCCGGCTTATCGGCGGCACAGCCGCAGATGTATTTTATCTGGATGCATTTGAAGCTCCAGCGCTAATGGAAACTGGAGCTGTAGAACCGCTTAATAAATATGTAACAGAAGATTTTGATCTGGAAGACTTTGAAAAACCCATGCTGGAAGCTTTCAAACAAGGCGAAACCCTTTATGGAGTCCCGAAGGATTATTCGACGCTCGCATTGTTTTATAACAAGGATCTGTTTAAAGAGGCTGGAATCAGTGAACCTCCAAAAACGTGGGAAGAGATGGAGGCTGCAGCGAAAAAGCTTACAAAGGAGGGCGATGTTTATGGACTTGGAGTCCTTCCTAATATTGAAAGGATGTATTACATGGCTGAATCAGGAGACGGACAGGTCATCACTGAAGATCGGGCAACCTTTGCCGATGACAAAGTGGTAAATGAACTTCAGCCCATCCTTGATATGCGCCTCAAAGATAAAACGGCTGCCCAGCCATCTGAAGCAGGGGCGGGCACCAATGCAGGTGAAATGTTCGGACGGGGTAAAGCAGCGATGGTTATGGAGGGGAATTGGAACATCCCTTATTTAGATGAAACCTTTCCTAATATCGATTATGGCACCGCAGAAATCCCAGCCATAGATGGAAAAAAGGGAACGATGTCCTTTACAGTCGGATACGCCATGAATGCCGAGTCAGATCATAAGGAAGAATCGTGGGAGCTAATTTCCTATTTAACTGGCAAGGAAGGAATGAAAAAGTGGACAAGCAAAGGTTTTGCACTTCCGACCCGTAAATCGGTTGCTTCAGAGCTTGGGTTTGATAAAGATGAATTGCGGGGGCCGCTTGTAAAAGGCGCGGAATACGCCACCGTCTGGCAGGACGGTCCATTTCTCCCAATTGTCATGAACAATTTCAATAACCAGTTTTTAAGTGCTTATTTAGGTGAACGGCCTTTAAAAGAAGCGTTGGAAGACGCTGAAAAACAAGCGAATAAAGAGATAAAAGTTACAGAATAAATAATGAAAATGAGAGGTGATGCTGTTTGAAAGCCAGCCGTTCAAGAAGAGAAGCAGGTCAGGGTTTATTTGTTTATGTCTCCTGCTTTGATTATCATCGGGTTATTTGTAATCGCTCCCATTCTTTACGCCGTATTTCTGTCTTTCAATAAAGTTGAACTAATTGGAACCTCCTCATTTGAATTTCGGGGATTAGACAATTATGCGAAAATAGCATTGGATGACAGAGCCATGATCGCACTTAAGAATACCGCCTTTTATGTGGCAGTTGTCGTACCGGTCCAGACGGTTCTGGCCCTTGTGCTGGCTGCATCGTTAAATGCAGGCATGAAAGGCCAAAAATTTTTCAGAGTCGTCTACTTTTTGCCGACCCTTACGTCCTCTGCGGTTCTTACCCTTATATTTATGTGGATGTACAATCAAAACGGACTGATTAATAAAGTCCTGGATTTTCTGCACCTGCCTACCTACAACTGGATTAATGACCCTAGTGTGGCTTTAATCGCTATCATGATTATGAACATATGGGCTACTGCACCATTTTATATGGTCATCTATTTAGCAGCCTTACAGGATGTGCCGGAGAGCTATTATGAGGCAGCAGAGCTTGACGGAGCAAATGCCTTCCAAAAGTTTTGGCATATTACAGTCCCGCATCTCCGTCCGGTGACGTCATTTGTGGTCATCATGGGACTGATTGGCACTTTCCAGCTGTTTGACCAGTCGTATATTTTTTCGGGAGGCTCTGGCGGACCAAACAACTCAACATTAACGGTCGTCCTGTTAATCTATCAATATGCCTTTAAAACACTTGGAACAATGGGCTATGCAACAGCACTGGCCTTTATGCTCGCATTGATCATCCTGGCAGCAACCCTGCTGCAGCGCAGGTTTTCTAAAGAAGAATCACTATACTGAGGAGGGGTTCTGTGAAAAAGAAATCATTTGGCAGAGGGGCTCTATACGCGATCCTGATTGGATATGCGATCATTACCATCATTCCGTTCCTGTGGGCACTTTCCTCTTCCTTTAAAACACTTGGGGAAATTGTAAGCGGTTCAATCAACTTTCTTCCTGAAACGTTTACATTAGAGAATTACAAACAAATTTTTACGACCGAGCCTCTTTTCGGGCGCTGGCTTTTCAACAGCCTCCTAATAGCTGTTCTGGGAACCCTGCTTAATTTACTGTTCAATTCCATGGCGGGATATGCTCTCGCCCGATTAAGCTTTCCAGGTAAGAAGAGTATATTTATCATTATTTTAGCGGTGCTGATGATTCCTTTCCAGGTTACCCTTATCCCTAATTTCCTTCTTTTAAAAGAGCTTGGGTGGCTCAATACCTATCAGGGAATGATAATACCCGGTGCAGTTAATGCTACGTTTATTTTTATGATGAGACAGTTCTTTATTAACTTTCCAAAAGAAGTGGAAGAAGCGGCAGCGATTGATGGCTTGGGTAAATTCGGAACGTTCTTCAGGATTGTCCTTCCATTGGCTAAACCGGCTCTTGCCGCCCAAACGATTTTCGTCTTCATGGCTTTCTGGAATGATTTTATGAGGCCGCTTGTTATTTTGGCGGACCCGGAAATGTTTACGCTCACTCTGGGATTAAACTCATTTAAAGGACAATACATCAGCTATTGGAATTACATTATGGCAGCATCCATGGTCTTCACCCTGCCGATTTTGATTCTTTATGCATTTTTTAATAAATACTTTGTAAAAGGAATTTCTTTCACGGGAGGGAAATAATTTGTTTCCGCGGCCGCAGAAAACTGCTGCAGTACCCTTTATTGATAGTGTCCGGGGGTCGGTCGGGGATGCTTTATTCAGGCCAATAAATTAGCCAGCCGCTTTTCACGCGGCTGGCTTTTGGTTATTTTGTTCTTCTCCTGGTTCGAATCAGAGAAAAAATGGTGATAAGCAGGGCTATTGCTGAAATGATTAAGCTCTCTTTAAGCAGAGGGGTCGTATACACAAATTCTATATCGTAGGTTCCTTTTTTCAAAGGGGTGCCGACGAAAGCATGGTTAACTGTGAGCGTCTTTGCTTCTTTTCCATTCACATATGTTTTCCAGCCTTTGCTGTAAGGAATGGATGTAGTCAGCATTCCATCCTGGATTGCTTCAATTTTTCCTTTGACCCTATTCTTTTCATAATGGATATCGGTTAACGACTGCTTTTGCAGCTGCTCTGCCTTGTCAGTGTCAATTTTCTGGCGATACACTTTAATGGAGGAGACACGATATTCACCTGGGTCAAGTTTAATGGTAACGGAATCTTTTTCATAGGAATGGCCAAGATTTATGACAAATCCTTTTGTAGGATAGGCATATTTGTTTTCAACAGGGAGCTTTTGAGTATGGATGCCTTCAACCTTCATATTGAAGCGCTCTCCCTGTTCCTGTTTCAAATCAGCCTCGACAAAGACTTCATCATCCGTTCCAATCTTCTGTTGATCTATAGGAATGGAAATGGTTCCTTTTTCATTGACAATAAAGATTTTTCCGGATTGTTTTACATTTTTCAATGTGAACGGCTTCTGCTGGTCAATCCGTTCTGAATCCAAGTTCTTGAAATTGAATTTTTCCCAGTTTAGTTCTTTTACCGGTTTTTCGGTATAAACAGCTTGCAGCAGCAGCTGATCCCGCTCAGTGAAGGAAAGCTTCTCCACATCATCTTCAGCAGCATATTGGGTCTGCATAAAACCAATTGGAAGGGCATAAGGGTTCTCATATACCGTTAGTGATTCATTTTGATCCACCATGTCAGCGTTATATACCGGAGCCGCGGAATCCTTCGGAACCATATGATATTTGACACCCATGTAGCTTTCCAAATAAAACCGATTGTTAAAATGGTTAAACTTATTAATGGAGTCATGATCGAATAACACATTATGGCGCTGCTTCAGAAAGTATTGAAGATTGCCGCTGAGAAGACTGCTGTAAGCTCCGGCTCCGTGATAATCCTGATACATCGGAGCGTTGTGGTATTTATTTCCATCGTTGATCATTCGATAGAAGCTTTGGTCGCTGCTTTGAATAGACCGGATGAGCTCAAGCTCAGCTTTGTTTTCAAGTCCCGGCTGGCTGAGGACCCCGCTGTCCATTGTGCTCTGTCCATAGAACGTTCCGAGCGATTTTTTAGAAAAAACAGCCTGTGTTCCAAATGTATTCAGTGCCAGGATCCCTGACAGGAAAAGATAGAAGGCTGTCTTGCCCATTTTTCCCGCGAGAAGGAATAATGGTAAGCATAGGGCCGTCAATCCTAATATGAGCCATTCATAGGATGCAAATGCTGCATTTCTGCTGTAAATGGGCGCAAACAAGCCAAAGCCTAAAACCAGGAATGGAATGAGTGCTCTGGAAGCCTTTATTTTCCCAGCGTTTTCTGCAATTCTGTCTATCAGGAATGCAGATGTTATTGAAACAGAAAAGATGAGCAAGTAGACCCATCGGCTTTGCATTTCTGATAATCCGTTAAAAAACGAGTGCGCAAACGGAATAAAATATAATACATACATGAAAAGGCTCATATACAAAAACGATTTTTCTCTCCGGTTTAAAAATGTGAAGCCAACCGTATATAAAAAGAGCATGGCTACCGGCAGGCCCAGAATGGAATAAGTACCGTCCAGGTTGAACGTCGTTTCCAAAATCCCTGCGTAATACTCCGGAGCGAATGCAAGCGGGACCTCATTTGCTTTTCCGCCGCGGTTTGCTTGAAAGAGCGCATAAATAGAAGGGATGAACGCTGCAGCAGCAAGCCCAAATGCAAGCAGATAAAATTTCCCCCATCCAAAGAAAAAGCGGAACAGGCCTTTAATGGTAAGAGTTTGTTTCGTACCGATAAAAGCAAAAACAGCGTAAATCAATAGAAACACACTGGACTTAAAGGCAAAGTAAAAGTTTGTAGAGAGCATGAGGAACAGGCCGGCTGTAAACAGCCCCCATTTCTTCTCCTTCATCCATCTTTCAAACCCAAGAATCATCAGCGGCAGCCATACCATGGAATCAACCATAAAATCCCAAAGCAGCGAATGCTTAAGGAAGAAAATCGATCCGCCATATAAAAGCGCTCCAATAATAGAGGCCATATAAGTCCGCTTCAGGTATTTCAGCAGGATAAACATGATTAGCATGGAACTAAAGGATTTTAGGATGCTGAGGCCTATTTTAAGCTGAACGACATGGAAGATTGTATCCATATTAAAGAAGGCAGAGGCCCAAAAAAACAGGGACGTGCTGTAGTAATAACCAAACTCACCGAATAAGTCACCGCCAATCCCGTAATTCCATGACCACATCATATTGCCGGATCGAAAGTTTTCACCCAGAAATTTGTGGAAGACAGCCATTTGGGAGAGGGCATCTGAATTAACTGTGAAGTAGGCATCAGATTGCAAAAAATAAAAGTGTGTCACAAAGGAAGCCACAAATAAAAATAAAATGGATAATGCTCCCTTTTTACTGAAAATCGTTTTCATATACAGTCTACTCTCCTATACAGCTTCAATCGGTAGAAGTGCTTGTTTCTTTTTTAGTTTTAAAGACAAATAGCTTGCTGACGGTGTAATTCAGAACAATCACCACAATGTTTACGGCGATTTTGGAAAAGGTGTCATTCACTCTGATCAATTCGACAAGCAGGATCATCAGCCCAAGATCTATAGCAAAAGAGGCCAGACGGAATCCTGTAAACGAGAGGGCTTCTTTTACCAGTGTTGGGAAATCGAATTCTTTGCTGGAAAAGACATAAAGTTTATTGGTGATGAAAGCAAACAGCACAGAAAGAATCCAAGCTATAGCTGTAGAAAATCGGTAATCGATTTGAAAGACGTTCAAGCAGACAAAATAAACGGCAAAATTAATAACAGTGGTCAGTACACCAAAAACGGCATACATGACCACTTCTTTTTGAGCAGGACTAAATTTACCGGACATGACGATACTCCTTTTCAGAAGCACGGTTTGTCACTTTTTCGTCGTTATATTCGTTCACAAAATACAAGGGACGTTTTTTCGTTTCATTGAAGATTCTTCCCAGATACTCTCCTATAACACCTAAAAACAGGAGCTGGATCCCTCCAAGGAAAAGGATAACTGCCATAAGGGATGGGTATCCGCTCACAGGGTCTCCATACAGCAAGGTTTTAGCCACGGTCCAAATCATAAAGATAAAAGCCAGGAATGATATAATCATTCCTGCGAAGGAAGAGACCCGCAGCGGAAAGGTCGTAAACGAAGTGATTCCTTCAATGGCAAGATCGGTTAATTTAAGATAATTCCATTTTGTCTCGCCGGCAGCGCGCGGATCTCTGTCAAAAAGAATTTCTTTTTTGTTGTATCCGATCCAGCTGAACATCCCTTTTGTATACCGCTGTGTTTCTCTAAGTTTCTTTAATGCCTCCACACAGCGGCGGTCAAGCAGGCGGAAGTCACCGGTATCCTCCTGAATCGGTATTCTGGTCGTTTTTCTGAGCAGCTTATAATACTGAGCGGAGGTCCATTTTTTCACCCGCGTTTCACCCGTTCGGGACCTCCGTCTGGCATAAACATCATCATAGCCTTCTTCCCAATAGCGGATCATCTCCGGTATCAGTTCAGGCGGATCCTGCAAATCCGCATCAAGAATGACGAGTGCGTCACCTGTTACATAATCCAGACCCGCAATCATCGCTACTTCTTTCCCGAAATTTCTGGATAAGTCAAGATAGTTTACCCGGTGATCCTTTTCCCTCAAAAATTTAAGAATGGAAAGGGTGCCGTCTTTACTTCCATCATTCACAAACAGTATCTCAAAATCATATTCTATTAATTCATCAATTACGCTGCTTACACGGCTATAAAGACTGTATAATACCTCTTCTTCATTATAAGCAGGAATCAAGATGCTGATTTTTTTCATAATCGTCTCCTTTAGTGTGAAGCCCTTGGTCATGCATATTAATATCACAATTTATCATTATACCACCATTAAAACAGATTGATAAGCGCTCCCCTATTTTAAAAGCTTTAAATTAGTTGGAGAAAGGGTATTTAGCGCACCAGGCGGCAGCAGTTTCCTAACAGAGCTTGACCTTAATTTAGACGATTAAAAACCTGCATGCTTTTTATTAAGGGATTGGGAATTGGAGATAAACAAAAAGTGGACTGAATCCAATACGATTCAGTCCATCATGTTACTCCTCATACTCATAATATAGCTCATCGGCATGCTTGCGGTCGTTTTTCTTCAGGAATGCCAGAATTAACTCAGGTCTCTTAATAAGCACCCAGTCTCCGAACTTGTCAAACTTCCTGGCAGAAGTGGTCATAGCAAAAGGAATAGTACCGAACAGCTTCTTATTTTTTAATCCCCAGATTGAAAGGCGTTTGGCAAAATCACAGTCTTCCGCCATTAACAAATCCTCATTGAATCCGTTGATGGCTTCAAAGTCCTTTCGGTAACACCAGAATATACCAACTGATATGAACCCGTATTTTATTAATACAGGGATGACTAGTGAGGTTAAGGACGCTGCCATTCCAATGGACAGCCTGTCAAACCAGCCCGTAACGCCCCCGCCGATGAACAGTCCTGATGAGAGCAATCGGTCTGCAATGGTTAACACGTATCGATTCATCCGGGTGTCCGCATCAATGGTAATGAGGATTTCCCCTCTTGCAAGCTTTGCTCCTGCGTTTCGGATTTTGGACAGGTTTTTGTCATCGTTTTTGATGGTTATGCAATTGTAGGATTTCGCGATCGCTTCTGTCCTGTCCGTACAGCGGTTTAATACAACAATGATCTCGACCCTGTCTTTATAAGGCTTTGCTGCTGCTATTATGGATTCAAGGCACTTGCCAATAAATTTTTCTTCATTATGAGCAGGGATAATTACCGAAAATTTGATCGATTCATCTTCCATCACTTCAACCCTTTCATACGAAATACATCATAAATCGGATCTGCTAATAAACGGGATAAGAGCCATATATCCCATTCTTCTAAAGGGAAAGCTTGCTGATAAAATTCAGGAATTGTCACAAACCGGTATTGCAGTTCCTTCAGGCTGCCTATAACTTTTGGAAGGGCAGCAACTGTATTGTTTCTGGCACCACTTCCGTACTCGGTGCCATCATGCATGAGAATAATGCTGTTTTTTCTCAGCGTAGCCAAAATTCGCTGGTGTACAAGTTCAGCAGGCATATATTCGAGCCAATCCAAACTGTTTACGTTCCATAGAACGTTCGTCATGCCCATTTCTTTAATTGTCTGCAGTGCCTGTTTGCTGAGCTTGCCGAAAGGGGGGCGAAACAATGCAGGGGACGCGCCAATGATGTGTTTTATTTGCTCTGAAGCAATGCTGATTTCCTCTTTAAGCTCTTTTTTTGAAAGAAGGGTAAGGTCCGGATGTCTCCGAGTATGATTGCCGATTATATGTCCTTCATTATCTATTCTCTTAGTCAGCTCCGGAAATTTCTCTGCTTCATTTCCTATGAGGAAGAATGTGGCCTGGACTTGGTAGCTTTTTAATACGTCGAGGATTTGATGAGTATATAAAGAGGGTCCATCATCAAAAGTGAGGCTAACATAGCGTTGAGATTTGCTCATGCGGTTCAACCTTCCCTTGTGCTGCTCCTTTTCTTTTTTTACGATGGAAAAGCAATTTTTAGGATAGTATATGACCGGTCACATTATATGCTTGTACGAGTGCCCTTTTTACAGATTCGGCCTTGGCAAGCGGGTGTAAGAAGAGGCTTTCCAGCCAGCATGAAAACCCTCGGGATGCTTGAAGCAGCCCGAGGGTTTTCGATGTGAATCGTCTCACTCAGCAGGCTTTTTTTAACAGCCCTTAGAGTTATTTCCCTGTAAACATCTGTGTCCAGTAATTCCCTTCTTTATTGAACCCGATGCCTATATTGGTAAATTCACTGTTCATAATGTTTTCTCTGTGACCTTGGCTATTCATCCACGCGTTTACCACTTCTTCCGGTGATTGCTGGCCTTGCGCAATGTTTTCTCCGGCTGTTTGATATTCCTGACCAAATTTTTTCATCATATCAAATGGGGAACCGTACGTGGGACTCGTATGAGAGAAGTAGTTGTTTTCCTGCATATCATCTGATTTTTCCTGGGCTACATTTGCCAGTGAGTTATCTGCTTTAAGCGGCTCTAACCCATTTTTTTGTCTTTCTTTATTTGTTAATTGGACCACTTGATTTTCGATTGAGGTCATGTCTTCGGCCTCGGGTTTCCCTGGCTGCTGATTTTGGTCAGGCTGCTGTCCCTGATTTGGCTGCTGTTCGGGGGGTGGTGTCTGATCTGGTGCCTGACCGTATCCCGGAGCTTGAGGGGTCTGTCCAGTGTCAGGCTGCTGTGGCATCGGAGCGCCGGGAATCATTCCATTTGGCAGCTGTCCTTCCATATTCGGCTGTGACTGATTGACATTTGAATAATCGACGTTTCTGGTTTTCGTGCTTGGAGTATCAGTATGATATGCCGTCTTTTCCGCCGTTAAATACCCGCTGCTGACCTTTACTTTTTGCTGCTGACTGTTTTCAGCTGCATGTTCACGGGCGGTGTCATTGTTCATAGTGCATCCGGCAAGGATACCGGCTGCGATAACTGGCACAGCCAACAGTGTCCTGTACGTTTTTCTCATCAATCTTTTCCTCCCATTATATAAACCAATTTGACAATACTTATTTTGTCAGCAGGCGGGAAAAACATGATTGGAAAAATATGCAATGAAAAAAGCTATAACCCTTATTGGAATAGGAGTTATAGCTTTTTATTCTTATTGCGAAAAGGGTCCAATAGAAACGGCACATTCATTTTGACTACAATTCGATAAGAAATGGCTTATTTTATTAGGAAGGTCCTGGAATTATAGCGTACATTTTTACCGGGTTTATAGTTGTTCTCGGCATTTCCGCTTGGATCTGCTGCAAACCAGTTGACGGTAGTGGTCTTGGTGATCTCCAGCGACTCAGCTTGTTCTCTCGTTCCGCTTAGCTGGAGCTTTTTTGAACGATAGGTTGGTCTTGTGCCATCAAGGGTGTAGTAAATCGTAGCCGGTTCATTAGTGGTGAAGGTTGCTTCAACTGAGTTCTTGAACCGCCGGCCGTTAGGTGAAATTTTTGATTTTGGAGCTTTCTTATCCATGGAGTATTCATAGGCAACGTCCATTAATCCGAGCAGCCCGTTTGAAAATTCCATTGCTTCCTCGTGTCCTTCTTCAAATGGGGGCTGAAAACCTACAAGCTCCCATTCCTGCTTCTCTTTGTTCCAAAGATCTGCACCCACTTCAAAATTCCAAGCGTAAATTCCTTTTTCATACCAGAGAAAGTCCGCTGAGTTTCCTGCTGCCGAATAGAGCACATCAGGAATTGGACCTGTTCGGCTAGGCAGAATAACCGTACCGCGATGTTCCTGAATTTTATTTAAAATGTGATCAGAAGCCTGCCAGTAATAAGCTTCATCTCCTGCAGAAGGGCGGGGCAGCGTTTCACGCTCCGGTGTATAGGCCCCCGGGGACCACATAAAGTATCCCCCGTAGCTATGAATGTTCATAGCGAATTTGATGTTCGGATTTTGATCCGTCAGCCACACTAAATTCTGGCTTTCAGGTTCTGATGTTTCACTGGGGCCTGCAAACAGACTGCTTAAACAGTTTGAAGAAGAGGCGCCAACGTAACCGTCAAAAACAGAACCGACAGCATGATTCCTGTTTAGATCGACTCCCCAGGAGTTACGGAGACCCGAGTCTGATTGAGCCTCACCGCAATAATTGGTCATGTTTTTCCGCTGCATGTTAAAATCATAAAAACTGTAATGGGCGCCGTCCGGGTTCATGGTTGGAATAATAAAGATATCTAGGTGATCGACAAGCTTTCTTGTTTCACTGTCATGAGAATAGTTCCGAAGCAGACGTTCCGCTGTCTCGACTGAAACAAGAGGAGTGACCCATTCCCTGGCATGCTCCTGTGAATACCCGAGTACACCAGGCTTTGATCCATCGCGGTGCTTTCCAATCCGGATCGCTTTGACCGTAAAAGGATCTCTGGAAACATTGCCCGGTGCTTTCAGATTGTCTGTAAGATTGGCCGAACCCGGTTCAACAATGCTCGTCCCGCTGTTCCCGCGATAAGTGCTGGCTGACAAAATATGGCCCGCGTCCCTGTTTAGAATGTTCACTACATCACGGGCTGTACTTTTCACTTTTGCTTCGTTGTCTGTAGCAAGCTGGACGGTTACTTTCTGAGGCGCAGACTCCACCTTTAAAGGGAGATTCGCTCCGCCATTCTTCATTTCAAGGATCATTCCGTTGCCGCCCTCATGCCCCCATGCTCTTGAAGTAACCACAACGGCTGCGCTTGAATTCTTCCCGATTGTTGCTTGCGCCAGACGCCGGTATCCATTCGTTTTGTTTGGCATTTCTACGATCTCTGCAATATCAGGGTAGGTATTCGCTAAATTTTCGAGCCGGGCATTGATTTCGGTAGGGTCCATATAATGATCCACAAAATTCTGCACGTAATGCCTGCTCGGACGGTCTGGCTTGTCTCCCAGCCATTCTGTTACCTTTAACGAAGACTCCCCGCCTAATGAACTTGTAATGCTTACATTTTTAGGTTTGTCTGTAATCGGGAGCATGAAAGAATGATAAAGGTATTCACCTGCATCCTCAATTTTAGAAAGAACGGCTGTCTTTTCTTCTCCGTTCTCCTTCCAGCTCGCTGTCAGGATTGTACTGGATGCCATGCCTGCAGATGACTTGGCTTCTACATACACGAACATGTCAGACTGATTCTTAAAATAATTGGCCCGTAAAATCTTTACTGTGTCTTCAGATGCTGCAAGCTGTTTTTGCTCCTGCACCATTTTGTTCCGTTCTCCAGCCCTCTGTTTCCACTCCTTTTCGGTTATGAGCGTATCCTTAACGTGAATCCCGTGCATTTTCAGCAACTTAATTTCAGAAGGAGTGACAACAGCATCCACTTCAATTTCTTTGCCATGGTAATGAACCCTGTGTGCTAAATCGATCCCAAGCTCAGTCAGCCTGTCCATTGCCTGACTGTTCGGAATACTAAGCTGTACGACTGAAACCGTTTCTCCATCCTTCATCATTAAAGGATTCTCTTTAGCAGAAGAAGCGGCCACGATTGAATCTTCAGGAGAGAGGGCCAATCCGGTAAAGGCAGAAAAAAGCAAAACAGAAGATATAAGCTTTTTTGATATATTCATACAAAAAACACCTCCTATGTAAATTTAAGGATATTTTATCCTTAAATTTCAGAATATTCAATCATACTTTAGGAGGGCTGTTTTATGGAAGAATTCCCAAGCGCAAACGGTTGCTGTAGCCAACTGCCTATAAATAAATAAGGCTGCTGCAGAAAAAGAAGGGTTCGAGGGGGGAAGAGAACCGGAAAATGATTCATATGAACTGGAGAATGCCGACTTTTACATGGTTTTCTTAGAGGTGAGCCCGGACTTTGACACAGGCTCAATGTTGTTCAAAAAACCTAATAAGAATGGTGTGCTTTCCGCTAGTTTTATATGAGAACCTGGCATAGTAATATGATTAAACAGCCCCTCAGATGCAGATGCAGGATCAGGGGGCTGTTAACAGAATCATGCTCTATGCAAATATAGCTGATTTCATTCTCTTCCATTCCATGGATAAGTCATATAAAAATCTTAAACAGACATTCATTGTTCGCGGAAAAGGAGCGGCCTTTCTGTTTCGTAGTATAAGGATTTGGCCCGGAAAGATCTTATTTCCAGATAATTGATTTAATTCTTTTAGCTGCTGAATGAAGACATTATTTTTCTTTGAAATGGACCATAACGTCTCATGCTGCTGGACATGGTGGATTTCGCACGTTTCGTAGCTGATCCATCTTCCTTCTCCAGGAGATTGCGGTGTTTCCTTTAAAATGCCTCTGGCCTTTATGATCTTCAGCATCTCAAGAGCCCTGAAGTGATAGGAATTATCTTCGACGGCTTTAAACCCTCTATTTTGAATCAGCTTTCTTTTTAACGGGTTCTTTAAAAAATATTCAACCCTTTGAACAGTTTCCAGAGGGTTAGATGAGACAGCCAGATCGCGGCCAGGTACGAATTTTTCTTTGACAGCCGGTGTATCAGATGTCAGAAGAAACCCGCCGGACCCAAGAATTTCATAGGTTCGCTGGGTTAACTGATCCTCGCAGTTTTGCAAGCCGATGATGATTTTGGCGGAGTTGTAGATTTTGTATGCATCTCTGTAATCCACATATCCATGGATCCACTCCCTTGGAATGGGGCGGCCTAAATACTTGCCCATATGCTCCCAGTTCTTTCCCCAAAAGTCTACTCGGATACCATTTTGAATGAGAGGGGCGATAAGAGTTTGCAATGAGGAGGAACGAAACACATCTGGGTTTTCTTTAATATAGTCAGGATAAGCATTGGCGACAACCGCGATATTCGCCCGGTATTCCGGCAGGGGAAGAGTCCGGCGGTGAACACTTTCATGATAGCCGAAATCCAGGTGAGCTGCTTTAATCCCGAGATCCTCGTACATTTTGCATAATGAAGAAGAAACAGTGAATACAAAATCGGGCTTCATCCTTCTGATTAATGGCAGTGTAAAATTGTGAGTATGCAGCGGATCCTCAGTTGCCCAGTAGACGAGCGGAATCTTGGCTTTGGAAACAGCTTCCCTGATCCATATCTGTTTTGCCTCCCAATGCTCCTCAGTCCAGCCGGTTGATACAATTAAATCCGGCTTCACTTTGTCTATCATTCCAGTGAGATTCTCGCTGCTTATCGGCCCTGAAATGACAGCGGTGTGGCCGGCATCCTTAAATCCGTTTGGCAATCCATATATCCACATAGGGTGGCTTTCAAGAAAAAGAACGATCATTTTCTTTTCCCTCCATTTATGATTGGTACAAACTATTACTATGTAAGGGAAGTGAGTGATGGCACGGCATTCGGGGTTTACCACAGCGAACTGTCCGTGCAATGCGTGAAGTTCTGTATTGTGTTGAAGGATTTAAGCTCGCTTGAAAGCCGTGGAATCGCTGATTAATCAGCAGGAACGAATAGATCAGGCAGAAGCATTAAAAAGTCTGCACATCCTCATGCAAATAGATTTGGATCCAGTAACATATTTTTACATTCGCGTTATAGTGTTTCTGTAAAATAATAGTTTAAAAATTCAACTGTGGATAATTTTAAAGCATGTTACATTCAATATGTACCTAACAAATATAACGGAAGAAGGGAAGAAAAGATTCATGAAATTTATAGCTGAAACACTTCCAGACTATCGTATTGCTTATATGCGTCGAGTTGGCCCATACGGTTCTGCAAATATTGGAGTAATGGAAAATTTAAAAAAGTGGGCTAATGAGAAAAATCTATTAGAATCGTCAATTATATTTGCAATTCCGCATGATAATCCAGAGTTAACACTTCCTGAAAACTGTCGTTATGATGCTTGTATTGTGATTCCAAATGATTTTCAAATTAATCATTCAATTTGTGAAAGCGAACTGTCTGGTGGGAAATATCTTGTTTTCGAAGTTAACCATACAGCAGAAGATATACATAAAGCATATAAAAGTATTCTTACAGCCGTACAAAGGGCTGGATACCAAATTGATCATAAGCCCATTATGGAAAGATACACTTACAATAAGGTGCAAAACCATTATTGCGAAATCTGTGTCCCAATAAAATCATGAATTTCCATATACTTGAATATTTTGATATACCATGTGATGCATCTTGTATATACTGAAGAAGAGAAAAGGAAAGGTTTTTAAAAGTTTACATTATAATAGCTTAGCTTAAAGAGAAAGACCTGCAAATTTGCATCACAAACATAAAGCTGCTAATCTGAGCCCGATTCAGCCTCTAACCTAAAAGTAATACGCCAATTAGAACCGTTAGAAAGAAATAAGCCTGCATGACCCTTAATAAAAGGTCATGCAGGCTTATTCAAAACGTCCCAGGCGAGATTCGAACTCACGGCCTACAGCTTAGGAGGCTGTCGCTCTATCCAGCTGAGCTACTGGGACATAGAATAACATTATAATCGATAAACTGAGAAAGGTCAAAAAAATTAGCTTATTAAAGAGATCGTATGTTTGCTATAATGAGTAAGAATACATAACAGCTAGAACAGGCGGAATGAATATGAGAGGAAGCACACATGCAGTTTTGGGAGGCGCCGCAGGGATGGCTGTTGCATATTGGCAGCAGACAGATTCAACGACGGCTGCTTCATTAATTGGAATCGGAGTACTCTCCGGCCTTGTGCCGGATTTGGATGTTAACGGGAAGCTCTCGAATACGTTAACCTCAAGAAAATGGATATATGGTTTGCTTGCTCTGATAGGTGTCCTTTTAGCAAGTGACAGTGCGTTTTCTGAGAGAGGAACCGGACAGTGGCTGGGGATTCTTCTTGGTGCAGGACTGATTACCCTTCCAAGGTTTTTCATGAAGAAGAGAACCATTCTCCTTATAACAGGATTTGTTATTGGCGGAGCAGGTATGATGCTTAATGAACGATGGATTCTTTTAATGGGAATCTATATTTGTGCGGCAGCCACACAGCCGCATCGCGGCATTACCCATTCATTGATCGGTCTGATCTTCTTCGGGTATATCGGTTTTTATTTGGAACAGGATTTACAGATTTCCGGTGTGCATTATACATGTGTGGCCGGATACGCAAGCCATTTGTTTGCTGATCTTAAGGTGCTGCCGGCAAACCGTAAAGGGGTAAAGTGGTTCCAGCCATTTTCAAAAAGGGAATTTTAATGGGGGGCTGTACATGAGCTGGCAGCTGAAAGCATTTTCTGAGTTAACTGCAATCGAACTTTATGAGATTCTTAAAGAAAGAACGAACGTGTTTGTCGTGGAGCAAAACTGTCCATATTTGGAGACGGATGGAAAGGATTTCGTGTCCTTACACCTTTACCGGAAAATGGACGGGGTTATAGTCGCCTATGCCCGGCTGCTGCCTCCCGGGGTGTCATTTGAAGAGGCGTCAATCGGCAGGGTTTTAATGCATGCTGATTATAGGAGGCAGGGACTTGCTGCAGAATTGCTAGCAAAGGCACTGGATGTCATAGTGAGAGAAAAAAAAGAAAAAGCGGTTAAGATTCAGGCACAGGAGTATTTGAAGGGATTTTATGAATCTTTTGGATTCAGGACAGTAACGGGCTGTTATATGGAGGATGGGATTCCTCACATAAATATGGTTTTGCAAGTTAAGTGAGCATGCAGGCGAAATCGGCAGGATATTAATGGATATGAAACCAATCACTGGCATCAATCGACATATACAGTAGGAACTTCAATGATTTTCCTGCTTTTCACTATTTTGTGGTACCATTTAGTTTATGAATATATTCGGGAGGTCTCATTCAACATGTACAAACAGATGACTGCATTAACGGCAGCGCTCACACTGATTCTTTCCACAGGCTGCCAATCACAGGAGACAAATGGAAGCAGCTCGGAGGAATCAGAAAAAACCGTGCAGGAAACAGAACCTAAAAAAGAAACTAAGGAATCAAATGAACGAGAAACAGCCGAGCAGGAAAAACCGGCTGAAAACGAAACGGCCAAGGAAGAGAATGCAGAGACAGATGGTGCTGAGACAGAGGACGCAGAATCTGCTGAGTCCAGCCAGAGCGGGGAAGCGGAAGCGGAACAGGAACAGAAAGAAAAACCAGCCCGCTATGTCTCTCCTTTTGAATTGAGAGACGAAATCCAAATCAGCCTGACGAGAGAAGAGGCAGAGGAGGTACTCCAGAATAAAAAGCCTGAGCAAGTAAAAACGGCTGATGGAACCACGGCTTACCGCTATGATTATATGCCTGAGAACGGATACAAGCCTGCCGTATCAGATCCGGATATTGAAGGAATTATTGCCGGGAAAATGGAAGCCCAGGTATTCATCTGGTATACCCCTGAAAACACAGTGGAACGCTATACCATTTATCATAAAACAGAAGATGGAAAAGCGGTTGAATACCGGGATGAAGGCAATGGAGAAGGCATGGAGAGCATTTTAAACTGAATATTCAAAAGATAAATCTCCTTATCAAAGCAAGGGAATGCACTCATAGCGTTCCCTTGTTTTTTTTTTTGCAAAGCCTCATGGCAGCCGAAAGAGGGACAAGCTCTGAAACACTCAGCTTAACCTAAAATGGTGAATATTCTGCTGCTGCATGTTGCACGGACTTTTTTTTGGACATGTATGCATCCCCCTTTGAATAAAATGAAACAAAAAGGAAGAGGAGAGAACCTCTTATGGATATGAGGAAAAGTATTTGGCCGGTACTGATGGCCGTATGCATTATAGGAGCTTCGCTGTATATGAGTTCATGGGATGCAAAAACTGAAGAGACCGGCAGTCCTCTTCTTATAGGGGGGGAAGAAATTGTTTCGGTGCAGGGGGAGGCAGGGGAATTTCCCCGTCAAAATCCATTTGAAGTTGAAAGCAAGCTAGTCGGAACAAAAAAGGTGAAAGATAAAGGGATTGAATATAAGGTCGAAACGTATCGGGAATATGAAGTGTACACGGACTCTAATGGCGAAATTATTAAAGAGGTTCCAACCTCTAATTTCAATTATTTAAGGTACAGGACAGCAAACTAAAATTCCTGATGTAACGCGGGGGATTTAAGCCACTCATCATCAGCCGTTAAGAAGACAAAACTGACCGATAACCAAAACCGGCCGATCCAGATAAGAAACCGGCCGGTAAACCCTGATGAAATAAAGCATTTCTACGGTGAAACGAACTGATAGATGGCTGCGCCTTTTACAGATGAATTTACAGACGCACATTCGCTGGACGTTTTCAGTGATGTCTTGAAGGGACAGCAGCCTTATCAAAATTCGTGACAAGATCCTTCAAACCGCCGGCAAGCTTGGCGCCTCTAACAGGCTTCCCATGTCCGGTCACAGCTGCAGATGGTTTTAGCTCCTCGAGTTTAGAAACGCTCTCTTTTGCTTCTGTCCAATGAAAAGTGAAATACTGCGGTGGACCGCTGATTTCCAGATCCTGAACCACAACGTGATAAAGGGACTCCTGTTTGACTGTTACAAAAGCATCTCCTGCAATCAGAACCCGGTCCTCTTCTCTTATAAATGACACATGGCCTTTCGTATGGCCTGGAGTATGAACCCATCTCCACCCCTTTAGAAAGGGAACTTCTCCATCCAATGGAAGCTCCTGAACATGCTTATCAAGGTTGATTGCTTCATTCGGATAGTAAGGCGAGAGCTTGGCCATAAGACCTTTCGGAAGCGTACTTCCTTCCGGGTAGTTTTCTTTCCCTGTCAGGTAAGGAATTTCAAATGGATGGGCGTATACAGGAATGTTCCAGTGGTTTATTAATTCAATAATGGCTCCAACATGGTCAAAGTGGCCATGAGTTAAAAGAATAGCTCTTGGCAAAAGGCCGTCTGGAAGGAGCGACTCTGTAAATTGAATGATGGAGTCCGCTGAACCTGTCATGCCGGCGTCCACTAGCACCCAGTTATCCGTGGCAAATTGATCCTGAATGAGGCACACATTTACGATTTGAATAGTTCTGCAATAAACTCCGGGGGCTGCTTCTTCCACTGAGCCGCTATTAACAGAAACAGCCGGAATGTGTTTATAGTCTTTCCCATATTCCAATCTATCCAGCTCCTTTCGGTTCAGAATAGTATTAGTGATACCCGAAAACCTGCACAAATAAAAATCCGGCCTCAGCTGGACCGGATTTGCCTGTTTTTTTCTTTTTGTCTATGCTGCTCATCCAATTTCATATCTAATCGGTCCAGCTGCCTTTTTGACCGGGAACTGGAAGGAAAAAAGCGGACAATGACCGCTGCTGCAAAAAAGAGAAGGCTGAAGCTGAAAATCTGAATAAGAATGTCTCCGGCACCGTAATTCATCCTCTCACCCCTTACTCTGCATTATACCTGCTCAGGCTGGAATGAGGGAGGGGGGTTTTGAGGTATATAGGAGATTCTTGTTTTATTCTGGCTGAACCGCCTGTTGTTTTCATCAGCCGATGATCTGGCGCATGGAGCAGAGGGTTCGCGGTATCTGTTCCGAAAAGCCCTATCCGCTCCAGACAATTTCTCCGCATTTCTTTTCTTTATCAAGCGCTACTTCAAACTGATGTTTTTTATAAAAATGGATAAGACGGTCAACATGATCCCAATCCCGCTCAGCAATGTCGCCGACGATATAGGGAATATTGTGCTGACGCGCTTTTTGTTTCAAATAGTTCATACAGATGGAGCCGTACCCTTTGTTTGCAGGTCCTTTAATGTCTCCGATCTTGATGGTATCTGCTGCTTTGTAAGTGGCCTGAATGGAAAAATCCCACATGCCGCGATAGGAAGATTCACAGTCATTGATCATAATTTTGCAGGCGCTCCCATCATCGATCGCGTGCACGATCACCCATTTGTCTTCCTTGGACTGGTCAATCCCCAGCACTTCACCTTTTCCATTTTGGGCAATTTCTTTCATGTTCGCCTGCATCCTGAAAAGCTGCATTTCCAAGTCTTCTTTTTCTTCCAATAGCTCTTCTGCGTCCTTTTCCCGCCCAGGTCTGGTCTCCGCAAGAAGCATTGCTATACGCCTCCAATCATTTTTGTTTTTTATCATTTATAAAGTATAAGCTCTATTTAAACTTAGGTGATGATTGCAGCCTGCAGGTATTTACTTCCTGCATGGCGGTGAGGTGAGCTTTCTCTGCGCTGCCTGCTGCAGAATCTCGCTTGTCCCGCCGTTCCAGCCGGCACTCATCAACACGTATTTATAATCATCATCGAGCTTTAACATCGCCCAAAAATATTCTAGCCGGACTCTTACACAATTTTTTATTTTACAAGACAATCCATAGGATTTCAAATCTGGAGGACAGCAGTGCGCTGCTTTTTTTGATGAGAAAAAGGGACTTGGAGCCGAAGCTGCTTCGTAAGAATAGAAGGAATTGGAAGAGGGGGACTCGAACATATAGAACAAAGGTCTGATGCAGAGGGGGCATCTACAATGTGGAAAAATAAATTTTACCGGACTCTTTTCTATTCTTTTTGTTTCATTATCATTCTTTACTCAGTTGGGGTCTTTGCAGTTTATTACATGAAAAATATGGAAATAAGCCGTGTTGAGAGAAACAGCAGTCAAAAGCTTCTGCTGCAGCAGGTGCAGGAAATGATGGATCAGCGTATTCAAGTAGCCCTGAATGGGATGATTCAGCTGGAAACAAGTGAAGCCTTCAAGGATTTTACGCGTTTTTCCCATACAGAATTAAAGTATTACCATATGGGCAGGGTACTTCAGGAGCTTCAGCGCAACAAAACAGCATTCTCCAACTATGATTATGATATCTCCTTGATGCTCCAAAATGATGACACGGTCATCACCTCAAAACACACCATGCCAGCCGACCGGTTTTTTAATGAGCTTCACGTGACAAAGGAAGCGAGGAGGAATTTCCAGAATTTTGCGGAGGACACAAGCTGGTCCAGCTATTTTGAAACAGTCTTCCTCTCATTTAATGAGGACAGCGATACTTTTTCTTTTGTGAAAAAATATCGCATCAGCTATGAAAAAACGGCTCTGTTTTTCCTCTCGTTCAATAAAATTAACCTGCTGCCTGAGACAGAAAAAACGAAGAATACCGACCTGATGATTATCTCCGGAAAGGAGATTCTTCCGCTTGATTCAGGAGAAAAGAAAAACAGCGTTTTAAACAGGGAGCTTTTAACTGTGATATCTGAGAAAAACGAACAAGTTCCTTCATACTGGAAAATAGAAAAGGATAACCGAATCATTCATACGATCGGCTCTAAAAGCCTGAAGGATGTGCAATTTGTATACGCGGCCCCTTTAAATGCTGAACAATCCGGTCAAAACAGCCAATGGCTTGCGGCGGCCCTTATTCCTGCTGCCCTTTTGCTTGCCGGATTCGGCATTGCGTATCCGCTTATCCGTCATACGTACCGTCCTGTACAGGAAATGGTCGCTGCAATTAAAGAAGAGGACGATCCAATGGCGGCTGGTGAGGATGAATTTGTTCTTTTTCAGGAAACAGCAAAGCGGATGAGAGAAGCGAACCGGGAACTGTCAAAAGTTCTTAAGGACAACCAGGTCCCTCTTAAAATGAAATTTTTATGGGATGCCGTACATGGTCTTCTGCCTAAACATCAAATTCTTCGCGGCATGGAACAGTTTCAGCTTGAGTGCTACAAAGGAAAAACCACTGTATCAATTATTGAATTCGATTACAGCCGTATGCCGCTTCTTCAGGAGGGAAGATCAAAGCTTAATGCTCAGGCTGTACAGCTTCTGAGGGAAGTTCTTGGTGAAGACGTGCCATTTGAGCTTGCAGAGCTTTCTCCTGGAAGATCCGCTTTAATCACAGCCGGAATTTCATCTGGAGAGTTAAAAAAGAAACTGACGGCAGCCATAAATTTTCTGGATTCTTCGATAAGCCGGCACATTACGGCTGCAATCGGTCAGGAGGCGGATGATTTAGCAAGCTCGGACCAGTCATTCCAGCAGGCTAGCGAACTGCTTGAAAACCGGCTTTCAGTGGAAAAAAAGCAAATATTATGCTGGGACGACCTCTCCGTAAAGTTAATGCAGACTTTTTATTATCCGCTTGAAGTAGAAAAAGAACTGATTCATTATTTTATTCAGGGAAAAAAAGAGGAGGCCTTTCAAATATTAAACCGGATACTGGAAGAAAACCTCGATGAAAAGAACTTGAATAAAACCGCTTTATCCCAATTCGTATTTGCAATGGCTGGGACGGTAAACCGGATTATTCAAACTTCTTCAAGAATTCCTGATGAAATGCTTCACCTTGAGCTTAGTGCCATTCGGGACCGTGAGACCCTGAAAGCAGAAATTGTCAGGACGTTCTCAAAGGCATCCGCTGAAATTACTTCTGTAAGAGAAAGTTCATCTGCTGCATCACGGATTGTCGCTTATATCCATCAGCATTATAATGAAGACCTTTCACTGCAGGACCTTTCCGATTATTTTCAGCTGACGCCAAGTTACATCAGCACCATCTTCAAGGAGTATTCAGGTGAGAATTATAAGGAGTACCTTAATCGATTCCGAATTCAAAAGGCAAAGGAACTCCTCACTGACAGAAACATTAAAGTCAGTGAGGCGGCTAGTCTTGTCGGCTATAATAACGTAAATACTTTTATTCGTCTTTTCAAAAGATACGTAGGATTATCACCCGGGCAATATGTGAAAATGGATTGAAAATTAATTCGAATCAGCAGGGATTGTCCAGTAAGCTTTCTCCCTTCTGCGATTGGTATGTTCTGGCTGATTACCGCTTCAGGCTGCACCCTTTTAACGGGCTCTTGTCTTCGCTTCTCAGCAGCGGGCTTTCTCACCCACCCCCGCTGCTTTTACATGCAGTCTAACCACTTCTTTGGATCGAGCGATTTTTTTTGAATAAATACCCCGGTATGCGGGGGATTTTTTATTACCTATTTTCCTTCTTCAGGGCTTTTAGGCAGGCCCTGATTTAATTTGCTTTAAGGGTGTCAAGTGCAAGCAACAGGCTGATTTCAGACTGCTCGGTTAAATAAAAACGCCCGCATTTTCTCCCCTGCAAGTCGAGTGAACGCCCCATTTTATATTCATTTCTTTTGATAAACCTCTATTTCTTACTAATTTCGTAAAAAATGTGTAAAGGTACAGAAAATTGAGATAGTTATATCCTGCTTCTTTCCTATAAGATGACAACAGGAACTAGAAAGCGCTTACAAGGAGGATGATTCAATAACTCAATGTGCTGCTTGGATCCTCAGCCAGCAAAAAGGTATCTGTTCTGAAAGTCTTGTCAAGGGGGGATGGTTCAGTTTTGGAGCTTTATAAACAAAAATTGAATGAATGGAACACCTACTTCCCGCCACTTACTAAGCAAGATGATTTTGAATTTTTTTGGCAGGAAGCATTGGAAGAGAGCAAAAAGATCCCATTAATGGCAGAAGATGGAAAAATAAACTATCCAATTCGCCAGGCAAATGTTTACAAAGTAATTTATAGAGGGATGGATGGAACACCCATCCACTCGTATTTGCTTCTTCCGGATACACCCAAGCCTCACCCGTGTATTATCCGATTCCACGGATATGGGGGATCTAAGGGGTCTCCGGCTCAATACATGCATTGGCTTATTCAGGGCTATGCGGTTCTGGCAGTTGACTGCAGAGGACATGGAGAGACGGGTGATTCAGCCTCATATTCTAGAGGCCATGACGGTTCCTGGGCAACGATGGGTTTGGGAAACAAAAGGGAGTATTATTACTTCCGGGTTTACACGGATGCTATCCGTGCAGTTGATTTTATCATGAATCATCCGGCGATTGACCCTAATCGCGTAGCTGTTATGGGAGCAAGCTTTGGGGGCGGGATCAGCCTCGCTATCGCAGCCCTTGACGAGAGGCCATGTTTATTCATCGCTGATGTTCCGAATATGTGCCACATTGAGCTCGCGCTCGAACAAAAGCTTGAAGGCTCATTAACCTACATTGAATCCTACTTAAACAAATACCCGGATCGAACGGATAAGGTGTTAACAGCTCTCTCCTACTTTGACCATTTGAACTTTGCAGACCGGATTAAGAGGCATATCCGCATTTCGGTCTCATTAAAGGATGTCATTTGTCCTCCCCTTTCGGTCATGGCTGTTTACAATCGAATCCAATCACAAAAGTCACTGCTCGTTTATCCGTATTCAGGACATGATATTGCAGCTCATCCTCAGCACGTTGACTCTACAATCGAATGGATTGCCAAGCATTTATAAACCATTATTAACTCAAAAAGGCTATAGGGGGAAAACAGGATATGAAAAGAAAATGGACGAATGGATTTCTTATCGCGGTCCTCATCATAACGGCTTTGATGGGAGGATGCAGCAGCACAGCAAGTAATGGGAGCGGTGAAGGTAAAAAAGATACTGAAAAAATGACCTTAACCCTTGGGTACTACTCTTCCGGGACAACGGATAAAAGCATGAGTGAAGTCATTAAAAACTTTCAAAAGGAAAACCCAAACATCGAAATTAAAACACAGACAGCTCCATACGGACAGTTCTTTCAAAAGCTTGATACGCAGATAGCAGCAGGAAGCCAGCCTGATATTTGGCTTTCGGATGGGGTTTTTGTACAGAAATTCGCAGAACGTGATGCGATTCGCGATTTAACACCTTGGATTGAAAAAAATCTAAATACGGATGATTACTACGGTTTTGATTTTAACAAAGATCCGGAAGGAAAGTACTGGGCCGTTCCGGAAGGCGTGCAAATTGCTTCTCTTTTTTATAACAAAGATATGTTTGATAAAGCTGGGGTCGATTATCCGACAGAAGAATGGACATGGGATGATCTTAAGGAAGCTGCTGCGAAGCTGACGCTGGATGGAAATGGTAAAAACGCGACTCAGTCAGGTTTTAATCCGGATTCCGTTTCACAGTATGGCTATTCTTTCTTTAACATTACGGAGGGCTGGTTCCCGATCTTGAAATCATTTGGAGGAGATGTCCTGGATGAATCCCTTCAAAAATCTGTAGTGAATTCTCCGGAAAATAAAAAAGCGCTTGATTGGATCATTGACGGGATGAACAAGGGCGTCATTATTGATCCGGTTGATCTTGAAAGCTTCCAAAGTCCATTTTCTCCTTTTCCAAGCGGAGGAGCTGCGATGGTGACTGGAATTTATGCACGGACGATGGCAGCAAATGAAGCCGGTCTTAATTACGATGTAACGTTGATGCCAAAAGGACCCGATGGGAAAAGAGCGACTTCCGTTATTGCAAACTCATGGGTAATCAGTTCGAAAACAGATGACAAGAAGGCTGAGGCTGCGTGGAAGTTTATTCAAAACTGGGTTACAAACGATGACGTCCAGGAAGAATGGGCAAGGCTTGGTGCAGCAGTTCCTGTAAAAAAATCGGTCGTGGATTCCGATGTGTTCCTAAAATCCAGTGAGACTCCGGCAAACAAACAAGCGTTTGTCGACAGCTTTGAGTTTGCAGAAACCCTTTATACAAACGCTGTGTGGAATGAATGGAATCAAAAGTTTACAGACACGATTTATCCGGCTTTCAGAGGGGAGACGACTTCAGACCAGGCATTGAAAAATGCAGATCAGGAAATCCAGAAGGTGCTGGATCAATTTTATAAGAAGTAATGGAAGGGTGCAGACAACCTTATGAAGGAGATAAAGATAAGCAGTCAGGAGACCATCGTTTCTGTACCGGAGCCTAAAAGAAGCTGGTGGAATGAAGGGAGGAAGTGGGGACTGATCATGGTCCTCCCTTACCTTATTCATTTTGTGTTTATTGGGATTACATTTGCAGCATCCCTTTATTTCAGCTTTACGAACTATGATCTCCTCACTCCCCCTGAGTGGGCGGGTTTGGACAATTATTCTAAGCTGGCTGAGGAGCCTTTGTTTTGGAAGTCATTCGGAAATACTTTGTATTTTACTGTTTTATTTGTCCCTTTGCAGACAATTCTCGCATTAATTTTAGCGGTTGCCCTCAACCAAAAATTAAAAGGAATGAAGCTTTTCAGGATGGCTCATTTTATACCCGTAATATCTTCCTGGGCGGTTATCAATTTCGTGGCAGATGCTATATTTAATCCCCGTTTCGGAGCGGGGAATCATATTCTGACAAGTCTGGGGCTGCCTGCTCAAAAATGGCTGAATGATGAAGCGATGGTCATTCCATTGCTGGTCGGGATTGCTGTGTGGAAAGGCGTCGGCTATATGATGATCATTTTCCTGGCGGGTCTGCAGAATATACCCGGAGAGCTTTATGAAGCAGCTGACATTGATGGAGCAAGTTCCCTTAGGAAGTTCTTTAAAATTACAATGCCTTTAATATCAGCAACCACATTTCTCGTATTAATTCTGAGCACGATTCATACGTTTCAGGCTTTTGAACAGATTTATGTTATGACAGGGGGAATTCATGATGTGGCGCAAATGGGAGGACCGAACAACTCCAGTCTTGTGCTCATGCTTTACCTTTACCGGGAAGGCTTCTCGTTTCTTAAGATGGGCTATGCGTCTGCTATTGCGTGGGTATTGTTCGCCGTCCTCTTTATCTTTACGATGATTCAAGTCTTCGTCCAAAAGAAATGGGTGTATTACGATAAATAAAAAGAAGGGGGCTTCGGACATATGCAGCATTCCCGTCAGAGAAAATGGACAGCTTATGTGATTATTGCCATCAGTTCGCTAATCATGGTTGTCCCGTTCCTAACAGCACTTTCAAATTCTTTGAAAACCTATGCCCAATACACGAAGGTGCCTCCCGTGTGGATTCCGGATCCAGTACAATGGAGCAATTATCCTGAGGTTTTTCAGCTGTCGAACTTCGGACAATATACGCTCAACAGCGTGATCGTCTCCGTCCTGGCGATTACGGGGAGCGTTCTCTCAAGTTCCATGATCGCCTATGCATTTGCAAGGCTTGATTTTCCTCTCAAAAATACATTATTCATGCTTGTTCTCGGGACGATGATGATCCCGCCGGTTGTAACGATCATCCCGCAGTTTATTATTTTTAAGGAGCTTGGAATGCTGGACACCCTCACCCCTTTATGGATTCTGGAATGGCTCGGCCAGCCATTTGGAATTTTTCTAATGAGGCAGGCATTTATGAATATTCCGGTGGACTATGAAGAAGCCGCAAAACTCGATGGCTGCAATCCATTTCAAACGTACTGGAAGATTTTCCTGCCAATGTGCAAGCCTTATTTGGCTACTTTAGCTATTTTTACTTTCCTTTCAAAGTGGAACGAGATCCTTGCACCTGCCATCTTTATCTCAACAGAAGAAAAATACACACTTCCGCTCGGAGTTCTCGCGCTTGGAGGCCAGTTCTACGGAAACGAACAATATATGGTTGCCGCTGCGTTAATGAGTCTGCTGCCGATATTAATCGTGTTTTTATTCGCAGAAAAATACTTTGTCCACGGTGCCGGCTCATCCGGTCTGAAGTAGGAAGCGGATGCAGCATTTTCGGCTGGCCATTATTGGAGCTGGAGCCATATTCAGCAATCATAGACAGGCAGTCAGCCAGGTGCCCGGGCTTGAGTTCATTGCGGCGGCTGATCTTGATGAAGGGAAAAAAGCGCAAATCACCGGACAGGGCCTTGCTTATTATAAAGATTACAAAACTATGACACTTTTGGAGAAACCGGATGCAGTTGTGATTTCGCTTCCACATCATCTTCACAAGGAAGCAGCTATCTGGTGTGCCGGACAGAAATGTCATCTGCTAATTGAAAAACCGCTTGCAATCACTTATCAGGATTGTCTGGAAATTGAACATATTTGCGATATAATGGAAATAAAAGTAATGACTGCTCATGTTCAGCGCTATTTTCCTGAAAAACAGGCAGTGAAAAAGATCATAGTATCCCGTAGGCTGGGGAACCTCTTGGGGATCCTAGACAAAAGGCATCTGCCCTATTTTCATTCCGCCAGGCCCGGCTGGTTTTTTGAGAAAGATCAGTGCGGCGGAGGAATTTTTATGAACCTTGGAGCTCATTCTTTCGATAAGATTCTATGGCTGACAGACCAGAGGCTTGAGGCGGTCAGTTCAGATCTAAAATGGCACACCCGCTACCAGGACATAGAAAGCTCCGGTTGCGCATTCTTTAAAACGGAGAAGGGAATCCCGGTTAAAATTGAGCTTTGCGGCGAAAACGATGATTTTGTAAATCAAACCGAGCTCCAATTCACAAAAGGAAAAATTTTATTGGAAACCGGCGCTGGTGCAAGGGTTTTTTCAGATGGCAACTGGTCCGTGCTTTCCCATTCAAATGTTGATCCGTTCAATGGGCTATATGAGGAGTCTCAACGGCTGTTATCTTCAGCAGCTGAGCGGACAATGTTCATAGAGGAAGCAAAAGAAATCGTTCATCTCATTGAAACCATTTATTCACTTAATAATAATTTAGGCGGGTGTCCATAAGGGAACCCGCTATTCCTGCAAATCCGTGCTGTATGGGAGTGCTTTTGGGGAGGGGGAGAAAAAATGAGAAATAGAAATAAACTGTTGATTATGCTTGCTTCAGGTTTGCTGATGTATTCAGGATCAGCGTGCAGCCATCCAGTTGCCGCACCCAAAAAAGAAAATACGGAAAACGAAGAAGAAAAAGTGGATCATCGCTTTAGAGCAAGCAAAAAACCGTTGGAAATGACGATTCATCTTCATTATAATGACGGAACGGTTATATTTAATGATGATTGGAGCACATTCAAAAAAGCTGCGGAAGCTACAAATATAAGCCTCAAAGGTGTGGCTCCCCAAATCTCAACTAAAAGCGAAGAGGCATTCAATTTGATGATTGCTTCCGGAAAAATCCCGGATTTTGTTTTTGAGAAAAAAGAAAATCTTAATAAATATGGAAAGGAAGGAGCCTTTATCCCGCTTGAAGATTTAATTAAAGAACATGCTCCCCATATTCAAAGCTATCTCGATAGGATGCCGGAGATCATGAAGGTTTCAAAGGCTGCTGATGGCCATCTGTATTATCTGCCTTTTATTGCAGACGGAGAAGCAGCTGAAGGCTGGTTTATCCGCAAGGATTGGCTGGATAACCTTGGACTTGAGGTGCCGCAGACAGTGGAGGAGTATTACAAGGTGCTTAAGGCTTTCAAAGAGAAAGATCCGAATGGAAACGGCAAAGCAGATGAAATTCCTTTTTTTACGAGAATCAATACAAGAATCTTTGATTTGGCCACCCTCTGGGGAGGATTCGGTGATTTTTATGTCGATGATGGTAAAGTGGTTTACGGTCCGATGCAAAAAGAATTCGGAATCGCGATGCAAAACCTGGCGAAATGGTATGATGAAGGGCTAATAGATCCTGAAATTTTCACGCGGGGTGCCTTGTCGCGGGATATATTGTTCGGAGAAAACAGAGGCGGTTCAACTCATGACTGGTTCTCGAGTACCACAACGTATAATCATATTTCTAAAAAACACACGCAGGACTTCCTGCTAATCCCCATGGCTCCTCCAGAGAACTCAAACGGAACACGTATAGAACCGACCATTCGATCACCGTTTAATAATTACACAGGGATCGCAATCGGCCACTCCGTTAAGGACCCTGAAGCGGCGATAAAATATTTGGACTACTTCTTTACAGAAGAGGGGAGAAGGCTGATGAACTACGGCGTGGAAGGGGAAACGTATACGGTGGAGAATGGAAAGCCCGTATTTAAAAAGGATGTGTTAAACAGTCCGGATGTCCCGGGAGCGCTGCGCTCTATAGGTGCCCAGATCATGTTCGCTTATCATCAGGACTTTGAATATGAAAAGCAATGGATGGATCCCCTCGCCCTCGAAGGTGTAGAAGATTACGTTCAGAATGATTACTTTATTAAAGAAGTTCCGGCTCTGAATTTCACAGAAGCAGAAGAGAAAATAAAAAATGATATAGAATCGGAGATTACGGCGTACAGGGATGAAATGATCCAGAAATGGATGATGGGTGCAGAAGAAGTAGATTTTAAGAAATTCTCAATAAAGCTTCAGGATATGGGGATTGAAAAACTGATCAACGTTCATGAAGAGGCTTATAAAAGGTATTTAAGTGAATGACTGCGTATACAATCTCAAGTTAGCTGCCAATGATCTAACTCCAAATAGGTTATTGAATTGCCTCCGCACTATGTAACCAAAGCAGATAGTCCGTGCCGGTTTATAACGACTGGCACGGGCAGATGGCCCCGCATTACCCGTCAAAATCCCACCTCATGACTAAAGCCTCAACATAAAATCACATATTTCATAATATTTAGATAAATAAATGATTTCTATATACTTTACTTATACAAGGAAAGGAGTGGTGGAATGAAAAGGCATTTGATTATATGGGCTGCTTCTGCAGCGGCCGCAAGCCTCATTCTGACAGGAGGAAACCCGGAAGCTGCTTCTGCAGCAGAAACCCCATACTATGGGAAAGAGTACAGCCAGCCTCAACAAGTACTGGACTTGTATCCAGAGCTGGAACCACAGGTTATGACCCCGGCATTTTCACGAAAGGGTGAGGCATTCACATCCCAGGAGGAAATGGAAGAATATGTAGATGATCTCCAGAAGAGAACGAGCCATCTTACGGTTAAGGAAATAGGAAAGTCTGAGTCAGGCCGATCCATTCTAGGTCTGTATTTTTCTAAAGATAAAAAGATCTACCCGTCCTCTCTTTCAAGAAAGCCTACAGTATGGCTTCAGGGACAAATTCACGGGAATGAGCCTGCTGCAGGAGAAGCAGTCCTCGCTATGGCAAAAAAGCTATCCGGAAAATTCGGAAATGATGTTCTGGACCATATTAATGTCATTATCGTACCGAGAGTGAATCCCGACGGCTCTTATCTGTTCAGCCGTCAGCTTAAAAACGGGCTGGATGGAAACCGGGATCATGTGAAGCTTGAGTCAAGAGAGCTTCAGGCTATTCACAGCGAGTTTAACAAGTTCATGCCCGAGGTTGTAATTGACGCGCATGAATATGGAGCAGGCCAGGAATTCAGCAAACTGGGACTTCTAAAGTATCATGACGTCCTGCTGCTGTCAGGGAAAAATCTAAATATCCCGGAGCGGATCCGGAACATTTCAGATGAACTTTATATTGAGGACACAGAAGAGGCATTGGATCAACAAGGCTTCTCGAATGAACCCTACTATACAGCGGTTCTGAGCAGCAGCAATGAAATCGAATTGGAAGAGGGAAGTACGGAAGCGAGAATAGGGCGGAATTCTTTCGGTTTGTCACCTGCTATCTCCTTTTTAGTAGAGACCCGGGGCATTGGGATCGGAAGAGAGAATTTTACAAGAAGGGTAGCCGCTCAGATAGCCACTCATGAAAACTTGATTAAAACGACTGCTGACAATGCACGCAAAGTAAAAGTACAGGTAGCTGGAGAAAGGCTGAAGCTTGTAAAAAAAGGACTTCTCCCAAATGATCGGGACAAGATTGTCATAGACAGTGAAAACACGGCTGTTCAAGGCAAAACTCTTGAAATGATCGACATAGAAGAAGGCAGGGTAAAAGAGGTTCCTGTGAAATATAAGAGTGCTTCTGATGCGAAAGCAACACTTGTAAGAGAAAGACCGACGGCGTATATCCTGGAGCCCGGGCAGGAAGAAGCTGCAAAAAAGCTTAGAAATCAGGGATTAAAAAGCTTTACACTTAGAAAAGACAAAACTCTTCCCCTCGAAGTGTTCACCGTATCCAATAAGAAAGAAGACCGGCTTTATGAAGGAATTCAGCTTCATGAAATATCAGCTGAAATCAGCAAGCAGAAGCGAACACTTAAGAAAGGCAGTATCATCTTTTTAACGGCTCAGCCTCAGTCCAATCTGCTCTCTCTATCTCTTGAGCCCGAGTCCGTGGACAGCTATGAAAGCTTTGGATTTATTCCTTCTGAAAAGGGGAAACAGCTTCCGGTTTATCGGTATATGGAGGATCTTCGACAGCTGAAGTAAAAAATAGCTGGATTTGATTTTTTTAGTATGGTAGAATAAGAACAAACGTTCTGTTATCTGCCATGGATACTAATAGTCAGCTATTTCAAAGGAGGACGAGGGTATGAGCAGGGTTCGATTAATTCCATTTAAATTAGAGGAAGTACTTGATTCGGCTACGGAAGAAACCCCTTATGGAATTCAGATGATTAATGCACCGGAGCTGTGGGAACAGGGAGTAAAGGGAAAGGCCGCTGTCATCGCAATCCTTGACACAGGCTGTGATTCAAGCCACCCGGATTTGAAAGACCGCATTATCGGCGGCAAAAGCTTTGTTGAAGGCGATGAGGGGGATTACAGTGACTCCCATTTCCATGGGACACATGTTGCAGGCACCGTGGCAGCAAGTCTGAACGGGCAGGGAGTAACAGGAGCAGCCCCTGAGGCACAGCTGTTGATATTGAAGGTTCTTGGAGACGATGGGAGCGGTTCTTACGAAGGAATCACCGATGCCATTCGCTATGCAGCCGAATGGAAGGGGGAGAACGGGGAAACAGTACGCGTAATCTCCATGTCACTTGGTGGTCCTGAGGATGTTCCTGAACTTCATGAGGCAATCCGCGACGCTGTTGCTAAGCAAATTCTTGTCGTCTGTGCTGCAGGCAATGAGGGCGACGGAAGGGAAGAAACATCTGAGCAGGCTTATCCAGGGTTTTATAAGGAAGTAGTTCAGGTAGGGGCTATAAACGAAAAAAAGGAACTGGCAGACTTTTCGAATACGAACGATGAAATTGATCTCGTTGCACCCGGAGTGAATATTTTATCCACCTACCCCGGCGGCAAATATGCAAAGCTATCCGGGACTTCTATGTCTACCCCTCATGCATCTGCAGCAGCAGCTCTTCTTATTCAAAAAGAAGAAAAAGAATTTGGAAGAGCACTGACAGAACCTGAGGTCTATGCCCAGCTTTGCAAAAATACAGTCTCGATCGGTCTTTCCAAAAAAGCGGAAGGCAACGGGCTCGTATTTCTTAGGGCAAGTGAACAAGAGAGAGCAGATACGAAAAAGCCGTCTGCCGAAGCTTCTAAATAATCGATCAAGCTTTGTCTGATGTGGAAACTTTTGAGAGCCGCTGCGGGTATGGGCGGTTCTTTTGTTTTGGCTATGTTAAAGCGTGGTTTTTTAAAGCGAATGCCTGGAGCAAAAGTCAACAGCGCTTTATTGATTCAGCATTGCAACTTGTTAAGAAAATTGCCGTATAATTATTGCCGGCAGAGTAACCAGCAGATGTTTTTTGATTAAGCCCTGCGGCTTATCCGAGACCTTGCCTGCATGGCGGGTAAAGAGGATTAAAAGGCTCAGGCAGATGAAAAAGCAAGGTGGAAGCAACTAACAAAAAATATGAGAACGCACTATAAAAAGTAAAAAAGCAACGGCTCCCCGGCCGCTGCTTTTTCCATTTAGAAGTGTTCGATAGAATGCACCAGATTAGAAGGTTTAGCTTCTGGAGAGGGTGAAGGATGTTGTGCACTCGCATTGGAGTTCCGAACCAGCAGTCACCTGGCAGTCCTAAGATTCTAATACCCTATATGATCATCAAAAAAGAAAGCAACGATGATAACGAAAACTAGAAGAATGGATGATAGATTCATAAAATGGGCATACTTTGTAAAATAAAGAATTTTCGCCAGGAAATACAATAGTACGGATAATACTGAGCACGCCATACAAATCTTAGAGGTCAGCCTCATAATGAATGATCTCCTTTATCTTTTTCCAGTGCTCCCCTTAAATAAAACGTATTCTTTATTTATATTCTATACCCATAATCTATTCGAAAGTAATGACGCTTTTATGTACCAATTACAAAAGAGGATAATGGATGTGTTTCCCATTCATTATTGGCAGGAAAGGGTTCCTAATGAATCATCAGCATATAAAATAAAGGGATTATTGTAAGATGAATGTCTTGGGCAGATGTACTTCCGATACGTGAGGCTGTCCCTGAGTATAAGCATCCGTACCTGCACACCGGTCCCCGTAAAGCTTATTTCCTATTATCGGGAATGTCTAAGCTTCAGCATGCATACCTTTTGTTTGAAGGTACAATCAATCGGGAGGATGAGTGCAGTTGAAGGAATTTTTCCAATTTAATAAGATGATTACACCGGCTATTATAACGATTATTTTTTATATCGGAAGCGGGATCAGTGTCCTTACAGGATTCATCATGATGGTTAATTCTTCAGATTCAATGACGCCAGGTCTTCAAGTATTGATGGGACTTTTTACAATGCTGCTCGGTCCGTTTGCGATTCGGATTTATTGTGAACTCCTTATTGTGATGTTCAAGATGAATGAGTCTCTTGGAAAAATTGCTTCTGACCGGAATGAGGATGAAGAGAAGCTTGTTTAAAGCTTGCTTAATCGCTCATGGAAGGATACACTACTAGTAAATATAAGGGAACGGGAGCTTGCAGAAGCAGGCTGAGAGTGGGGCTAATCTGCCGCAGACCGGAGGAACCTGTTGGATAATGCCAGCGCAGGGAGAATGTACAGCTTTATCATGTTCTGATGATAAAAGGCATTTTGCTCCTATGCGAAATGCCTTTTTTGCTGTTTATCAGGTGGAGGATCCTTCGGCAGGCGCCCTCCCTTTCCGGAAGCAGGGGAATGGCAGAGGAGGGGCAGTTCAGGGCTGCGGCAGAACAATGCGCACCCTGCAGTAGGTTATTTTCCACATACCTGCGCTTTCGGCCGTGCTTGCGGGATGCAGCTCTTATCCGGAGAGGATGAATAAAAATGAATGGAAATGATGCTGGGATTTTACTGACCAAAGTGAGAAAGACCAATCCGCTTATACATAATATCACGAATATTGTCGTAGCTAATTTTACAGCCAATGGGCTTCTTGCCCTGGGCGCATCCCCGGTTATGGCGGATGCAATCGAAGAGGTGGAGGAAATGGCTGCAATGGCGGGGGCCCTGGTATTGAATATCGGCACCCTGAATAGCCGGACAGTGGAGTCTATGCTTCTTGCGGGAAAAGCGGCAAATAACCATGGCGTGCCGGTTGTATTGGACCCAGTAGCAGCAGGAGCAACAGAACTGAGGACTAAATCAGCCCAAAGAATTTTAGAAGAGGTAGAAATAGCGGTCATTAGGGGAAATGCAGCTGAAATTGCCAATGTGGCTGGTGAGAAATGGACGATTAAAGGCGTGGATTCAGGAAAGGCAGAGGGGGACATCAAGGAGCTTGCCATTTCGGCAGCATCTACGCTTCAAACAGTTGTTGCCGTTACCGGTCCTGTTGATTATATTTCAGACGGAGCCCAGGTTATTTCCGTTTCAAACGGTCACCCAATCTTGACGAAAGTGACGGGCACCGGCTGTCTCTTAAGCTCAACTGTAGGAGCTTTTTTGGCGGTCGAAGAGAATCATCTTTCCGCCGCATCGGCTGCGCTTGCTTTCTATGGTACGGCTGCTGAAGCAGCCGTAAGGAATGTGAAGGACCTGGGACCGGGAAGCTTCCAGATGGAGTTTATTAATCAGCTCTCATTAATCAGTGAAAAAGATGTGTCAGAACGGTCAGCTATTGAAGCGGGAGGGGTGTAGTATGACGAAAAAAGCATTAACGATAGCCGGATCCGATAGTGGAGGCGGTGCCGGGATTCAGGCTGATCTTAAAACATTTCAAGAGCTTGGTGTTTATGGAATGAGCGCGTTAACAGCAGTAACAGCTCAAAATACGCTCGGTGTGCATGGAGTTTATCCATTATCGGCCGAGGCTGTAACCTCGCAGCTGGAGGCTGTAGGGGAGGATCTTTCTCCTGATGCTGTCAAAACAGGGATGCTTTTCAGCGCAGACATCATAAAAAATACTGCAGAATCAATCAGGAAATTCGGATGGACAAACGTGGTAATTGATCCAGTTATGATTGCAAAGGGCGGCAGCACTCTCCTGCAGAAGGAGGCAATAAAGGCCATGGTTAAAGACTTGCTTCCGCTTGCTTCAATTGTCACCCCGAACCTTCCGGAAGCAGAGGCGCTAACAGGAAAGGAAATTCGCTCTGAAGCGGATAAAAAAGAGGCCTGCTTCGCCGTAGTCGGAATGGGGGCTGCTTCCTGCCTCATTAAAGGCGGCCATGATGGCGACGAAGAGCAGTCCTCTGATCTGTTTTATGATGGAGAGAGCTTCACCAGGCTGACAGGGAAGCGGATTAATACAAAACACACTCACGGGACAGGCTGCACATTTTCAGCTGCTCTTGCAGCGGAACTGGCTAAAGGGGTTTCCCTGCAGGAGGCCGCTGATACAGCAAAACAATTTATCCAGGCCGCTATTGAAGAAACGCTGGAAATAGGAGCAGGTCATGGGCCGACGAATCATTGGGCATACCAGCAAAGGAACAGAGCCAATGATTAAAAACGCGCTGTCTCTCTATTTCATCGCAGGAACTCAGGACTGTCCTAAAGGGATAGAAGAAACCCTTAAGGAAGCAATAGAAGGCGGAGTGACCATCTTTCAATTCAGGGAAAAGGGGAAAGGATCGCTTCAATCCGCCGAAGCGCGTGAAAAGCTGGCAGTTCGGCTTCAAAGCATTTGCAGAACCGCAGGAATTCCCTTTATTGTCAACGATGATGTGGAGCTCGCTCTCACAATCGGAGCAGACGGAGTGCATGTCGGACAAAATGATGCAAAGGCAAGTGAGCTCACCACCCTTTTAAAAGGGAAAATTTTAGGTGTTTCCGTTCACAGTGCAGAGGAAGCAGAGCGGGCGCTTGCAGATGGAGCGGATTATGTGGGAGTAGGTCCCGTTTATCCCACCTCATCAAAAGAAGATGCAAAAGAAGCAAAAGGAACAGCTATAGTGGAAGAAATCCGGAATGCCGGAATAGATGTGCCGATGGTCGGCATAGGCGGAATAACAGCTGAAAACGCAAGGGCTGTCAGAAGAGCTGGTGCTGACGGGGTATCTGTCATATCAAGTATCAGCAAGGCTGAAAGTCCCTTGCTGGCTGCAAGAGAATTAAAGCGGGCTGTCCTGCTGTAAAGTGCAAAACGCCTAGCTTTTTTTAGCCAGGCGTTTTGTTTCTCTGCTTCTTTTCTTTCTTTTATAGTAGCCGCTGATTTTTAAATATTTTTGGTAGCCTTTGCGAATTCTTTCGAGCATCCACCGGGGAATCTTCAGCTTTTTATACCTGGTGAGCGGAAGATACAGCCGGAAATAGGCTTTCTTAAAATCTTTCCACCTTGGACAGCTGAATTCCTCCAGAAAGTCAGAGACGTCAATAACGTAGCCTCTCCCACCCTTCATCATGACATTTTTCCCGTGAATATCGGTTGGATTGAGACCTTTACTGCGTGCGAAGGAAATGGCAGAATCCACATCCTCAATGACCTGTCTGGGGATGAATTTCCCTTTGCGCAAAGCTTCGTATAGGGTCAGGCCTTCCAATTTTCTTAAAACTAAATAACGGTCTCCCGAACTGTACATCTCCGAGTAAAAAGGGTGACTCCCAAGCTGCTGATAAACGCGTCTTTCTTTATCAGCACCTCCCCGGTTGTCTGCATATAGCTTTACTATTTTTCCTGGAAGTTCCTTGTGTTCAAAGACAGCAGCGTAATTTCCCCTTCCGAGTAAGCTCCAGCCTTCAGGAATGTTTTTAACATGGACCGGGTCAAAAGGATCGATGCTTTTAACCGTCACTTTTGCTGCTAATTCTTCTATTATATTCATCTGATTTATCACCTCAGGGAACAATAGGCCCCTCGCTCCATTTTCTTAAGCTGCCTTTGTGAAGATTCTGCTTCTTTTAAAGAGATGGCGGCAATATTATATTTTGATAAACCTATCATACTCTTTTCTTCCGGTCCAGTCATCTACTTAATCGAATGCATTTCTTAACCCTTCCTGTTGAATTAAGAGGAAGGGGGCAGGGAGGTTATTCAGTTCCACTGAAGCCTCTTGGTTTATAAAATATTGGTATGTTATTCTAGTTATTGGAGTAAGTAAATTCAGCAGAAAGCATGTGATGGTGTTGTCTAAATCTATTATTCTGTTCGTCTTGGCAGGCTTGGCCGAAATAGGCGGCGCGTATTTAATCTGGCTCTGGATTAAAAATGGCCTGCCGGTTTGGTATGGGGTACTTGGAGGGCTTGTACTAATCGTGTATGGAATTCTGCCTGCATTGCAGGATTTCCCTAATTTTGGAAGGGTTTATGCTGCTTATGGCGGTCTGTTTATCGTCTTGGCCCTTTTGTGGGGATGGGGGATCGATGGAAAGGCACCTGATTTTTATGACGCGTTAGGAGCGGCATTATGTCTGATTGGGGCTGGCGTCATTCTATGGGCGCCGCGTTAAAAGAAATTTTCTCTTCTATCAGGGGCAAATGAAGTTTCCAAGCTGATAGAATCTGCATACTCTATCAGCGAAAGGAGGGGACTACATGAGCTTTTTATGGGGAAATCGAACGAATGATGCAATGGGGGCTGCAAACGGCAGCGGTCATCGATACCGCAGCGTCCAAGCCAAATCTGCTAATAGCGGCTGCAGAAACAGCAGAGTGCAGGGCAGTTCAGATAACGGCGGCTGCAGAAACAGAGTGCAGGGCAGTTCCGATAACGGCACCTGCAGAAAAATCCAAGGTACTGGCGGCCGCCATGCAAGGAGAAAAGAAAATGTCCAAGGTGCTGCCAATCACTGCAGATCAGGGAATTGTTCAAGGTTTTGTTCAAATGTCTGCAGCACTTTGTTTCCGTTAGGCTTTAGTCAATGTTACAGAGACTGCAGATCTTGTCAGAATGAATAGACTCCAGCAGGTTAAATGCTGATTCTCCACAGGGTTCCTGTGGTGTTTTTTTTTGATGCATAGGGTGGAACCTGTTAGGGTGAGCGGCTATATATAGATGGCAAGCGCCGGAAGGAAAACTATAAAGACAAAACCTGCTTTCTTTCTTTGTATATAAAGGTGTTAAACCTTATAATTAAAGGCACCATCCCTGTAAAGGAGTTTCATAGAGTTGAAAATTAAAATAATTGCTATCCATTTACTCGCAACTGCTGTGCTAACCGGCTGTGCGGATATTGAATCAGCCAGAGGCCCTGCACCCGGCAGCGAAAAACAGCAGGTGGCCGATTTTGAAGAAAAAGGCAAAACTATTCCTGCTAAAGTGATTTCCGTTACAGACGGGGACACGATTAAAGTAGAGCTTGAAAATGGGCTTTCTGAAAAAGTCCGGCTGATCCTTGTGGATACTCCCGAAAGCAGAGGGAAATATGAAGGAAACCCTCAGCCATTCGGAAAAGAGTCATCAGACTTTACACGAAAGCATCTGGAAGGTAAGGATGTAGAGCTGGAGCCTGGGGTAGAAGAAAGGGACCGGTATGGCCGGATGCTCGCGTACATTTGGATAGACGGAAAGTTGTTTAATGAACAGCTGCTTGAGAACGGCTTGGCAAGAGTTGCGGTATATCCGCCTAACACAAAGTATTTGGACTCCTTCGAAAGAACAGAGGAACAAGCTCAGCAGGATAATAAGAATATCTGGTCTCTTGAAGACTATGCATCGGAAAATGGATTTGAAGAAAAAAGAGAGGCTGAAATTCCTGATTCAGGCACTCGCGAGGTGTTTGATCCAAACGGAGAAGACCGTGACTGCGGGGATTTCAAGTCCCATGAAGAGGCTCAGGCGTTTTTTGAGGCCGCAGGACCAGGAGATCCCCATCGGCTTGACCGTGACGGAGATGGTTTCGCTTGTGATAAGTAATGAAATCATGCTTTTCGTTATAGTGGATAAGCCCATTCATAGATGCGCAGAATGAGGATGAGGTGATTATTTATGAGCGGCTCCTTCCAGGTATTCTCGCTTGAGCACGTTTTAACACTCTTCATCATACTTATCTTTTCTCTTCTGATTTTTTTTCTGCGCACCAGATTTAATCTTATTCGCTATTCTCTCGGATTTCTTTTGTTCGGGTCGGAAGCGGCAGAGCACATTTGGAAGTTTGCGGCTGGAGAGTGGTCCGTCTCTGAAGATCTCCCTCTCCATCTGAGTGATTTGGCTGTTTTGTTATCAATTATCATGCTGTTCACCAGTAGCCGGCTACTGTTCGCATTTCTTTGGTATGCAGGATTGGCCAGCTCGTTTCAAGCGATTGCGACTCCGGATCTCGGTACGTACTCGTTTCCCCACCTTATCTTCTTCTTGTTTTTCCTTTCGCACGGAGGAGTGATCATAGCATGCCTTATGTTTGTTTTTCAAGGCTATAAACCTGGTCTTCAGTCGTTATGGATAACGGCAGCGGTCATCACTCTTTATGGTGCTGCTGTTTACGGCTTAAATCAGCTGCTGGGCTCGAATTACTTATACCTCATGAAAAAACCAGAAGGGAATTCCCTTCTGGAATTTTTAGGGGCATGGCCTTGGTATCTTTATAATATGGAGGCGGTCATGCTTGTAAGTTTTTTTCTGCTGTATCTTCCTTTTTCAAAGCGCAGCCGCCCATCAGTCGATTTTAGGTAGCGGCTTGACAGCAGGACCCTCCAGAATCTCTCCATCCGTATTGAATCTGGAGCCGTGGCAAGGGCAGTCCCATGACCTGTCTCCATTGTTCCATTCCAGGTCGCAGCCCATATGGGTGCAAACAGGCTTTACGAGGGTCACGTTTCCTGCAGTGTCCCTGTAAGCACCGGCCTTCTGCCCGTTTACTTTTAGCTTCGCTCCCTCATCCTTTTGCAGTTCATCCACATCCTTGTTTGAGTGATTGAACTTTCCTTTTACGAATGCTTTGGCAGTGTCTGTGTTTTGTTTAATAAATTGTGACGCTGAGGCTGACTTGGAAGCTGAACGAAATGGAGAATACAAGTCTGCGAAAGGGTTATCCTTTCCAAGAATGGAATCTGCAGCAATCTGAGCAGATACTGTTCCATTTGTCATTCCCCAAAGACCGTAGCCGGTGGTCATCAGTATATTGGGCTGCTGCTTTGTTATGGGTCCCGCGTAGGGGACTCCATCCAGTGTTTTTAAATCCTGGGTTGACCATCGGTAGCGGATGTCACTTGCGTCTAAATATTTCAGGCCGTATTCAGCGAGTGCTTCATAGCATTGGTAAGTATCTTCAGTCTGGCCGGTTTTATGTCCTTCGCCGCCGATCAGGACAAGCTTTTCTCCATTATCTTCTGCAGTTCTCAATGAGCGCACTGGGTCATCTGCACTGATATACATGCCTTCAGAAAATGGAGACGCTGTTCTGGCTGCAAGAATATAGGATCTTTCAGGTTCCAATTTCGCAAATTGCAGTCCGGAAAAATCTGCAAACGGATAATGGGAAGAAATGATGACATGCCTCGCGCTTACCTTATGTCCTTCAGATGTAACAATTGCCGGCATTTCTGATTTTACAAGCTCTGCAGCACGGGTATGCTCATAAACAAATCCCCCGGAGCTAACGAATTCCTTCAGCAGACCTGACAAATAAGCAACCGGATGAAATTGGGCCTGATTTTTAAGGCGGATAGCAGATGTTACAGAGAAAGGAAGGGGAGTGCTGTCAGTCAATTCGGCTGGTATTCCAAGCGTTTCATATGCTTTGTATTCAGAATGGATCTTTTCTGCCCCGCTGTCCGTTGAGGCATACAAATAGGCATTTTGAGTACGAAGCTGGCAGGATATTGACAGCAGATCTGCTGTCTCCCGAATAAATCCAAGGGCTTCTTCGTTTGCCATGTAATACTGCTTTGCCCGTTCATCTCCATGATTGTGAATAAGTGAATCGTAGATCAGTCCGTGCTGGGAAGTGATTTTGGCTGTCGTATGGCCGGTTGCACCGCTAAGAATACTTTTTGCTTCAATTAAGGCGGTCTGAACTCCTGATTTTTGCAGGAGATAGGCAGCTGTAATTCCTGTAATTCCACCTCCCACAACCACCGCATCAACTTTTAAGGATTCTGCAAGCGGAGGGAACGATAATTCCTGTTCAACGGGTCTCCATAAAGAAGAGGAAAAAAGTGGCAAGTTCGTTTCGGCAAACTGACTTTTCAATCCATTAACCTCCTGCAAATAAAGATAGTTATCTATACCCTCTCCATAGGTTTTAAATCGGCTGAGGAAGAGTGAGTAGTTTAAGGAAAGGGAAAAGTTTAAGACATGTTCTCAATCATTGGAGGATATGTATGAAGTATAGGAAAGGATGGATCAGATGAAAAGCTTTAAGGTTCTTGCAATAGTCAATGTGCTGGCCTATATAGTTATGGTAGGGGTAAATTTTTTGGCAAATGCTCTCCCTATAAACGGACAGACAACGGGTGAAGTATCAGCGGGAATCCCTGTGCTGTTTGAACCGGCGGGCTATGCATTCGCCATTTGGAGCGTTATTTATATACTCCTCGCGATATGGGTTGTGCGCGCGTTTTTTGCCCCGGTTGCAGAGAAAAACGTTTACAGGGAAATTGGCTTTTACTTTGCTGGGAATGCTCTGCTTAATGCTCTATGGATTGTGCTCTTTCATTATGAATTATTTAATCTGACTATTTTTGCAATGGCAGGGATTCTGGGAACGCTGATTACTATTTATTCCTTAATTGAAAAATCCGGTCAAACCACTTTTTTCCTCAATGTTCCGATTTCTGTCTATATGGGCTGGATTTCCGTAGCGTCGATTGTGAATGTATTTATTGTATTTGAAGCCAACGATATCAGTTCATTTCTTGGACTTGGAGAGCTTGCCTGGACGATCATCATGCTGGCGGTCTCAGCTTTACTCGGTGCATATATGATTATGGGTAAAAATGATCTTGCATACGGACTGGTCTTTATATGGGCTCTTGTCGCTATAGCGGTTAACCAGATGTCTGCCGCACCGGCAGTAGCGAGAACGGCCGCAGCTGCAGCCATTTTGCTTGGGATTTTATCCGTATATAAAGTCAGCGTTTTGCTCATGAAAAAGAAGCTTTAACCTGCCCGCAAAAAAGACCCTGTTTTTCCGTCACTAATGGAAGTAAGGCTGCATCCATTCTTTTGTCTTTATTGAAAAGAGGGAGCACGTTTAAAACAATCCAGGTTTATAGAAGGTCAATTCCCGCTGATTTCCGTTCCAGACAGCTCTTGATATTTGCTACGCACCTAGATTTTATTGTCCGTACTCTGATTTTATGGTCCGTACTTTTCATATAAAGACTTTTCGGCATAATTCGAGCATGTTCGCGCTGTTCTAAGGGCAGAAATTCCACCCGGTTTTGTCCCGCATATTGGTATTTGCTACGCACCTAAATTTTATTGTCCGTATTCTGGTTTTATTGTCCGTACTCTGGTTTTATTGTCCGTACTTGCAGTTTTATTGTCCGTATTCTGATTTTATTGTCCGTACTTTTCATATAAAGACTTTTCGGCATAATTCGAGCATGTTCGCGCTGTTCTAAGGGCAGAAATTCCACCCGGTTTTGTCCCCATCGGCCGGTTTCTCGCATCGCAGCTGCGGGGTCTTCTCATTTGTCCCGCAGGATATAGCTCGGAGTATGTCGCTTTCCGCTCAAAGCAGCCTGATAAAAACAAAACGATTTTCATAATGAAACCCCCGTTTCAGTGTGAACAACGGGGGTTTCTCAGCTGGACGTTTAGACAGCCCATGCTGCTTATTTTAAATCGGTCTTATATTGCATGTAGACAACCTGCGTCACAAGGAAATCCTCGAGCCCGTGCTTGCCATCTGCACCGCCAAGGCCGGATTGTCTCATGCCGGCATGATAGCCTTGAACGGCTTCAAAGTTTTCCCTGTTGACAAAAGTTTCGCCAAAGCGGAGGTTATTGGATACGTACATCGCTTCGTTATAGTCATCGGTATAGACAGATGAAGATAACCCGTATATGGAATCATTTGCCATCCGAATCGCTTCATCCAGGTCCGTATAGGTAGTAACCGGAAGAACAGGTCCAAAGATTTCGTCTTTCATGATATCCATGTCATCCGTCACATTGGCAAGAACAGTTGGTTCAAGGAAGAAGCCGCCGTTCAATCCTTCAGGACGCTTGCCGCCAGCCATGACCTTTGCTCCTTCATCAATTGCCTGCTGCAAAGCATCTTCCACCGTTTTCAAGCGGTCGGCGCTGACTAACGGCCCCATTTCTGCATCTCGGTCGTTAACGGCGTCTCCGACTTTCACCTTTTTGAATGCAGCTGCAAGTTTATCAATAAATTCGTCGGCAACGGATTCATGCACATAAACTCTTTCTGCATTCGTACATGCTTGTCCGGCATTGGTAATCCGGGAAGTTTTAATGTTTTCTACCGCTAAATCCAGATCAGCATGCTTCGTTACGATGGCCGGAGCTTTACCGCCAAGTTCAAGATTGACTTTCGTGATGTTTTGGGCAACTGCTTCCATAACCTTTGTTCCGGCTCCGATGCTCCCTGTCATCGTAATCATCGCTACTTTCGGACTGCTGGCCAGAGCGTTTCCGATCGTGGAGCCTGTACCGGTAATCATATTGTAAACACCTTTAGGAAGGTCCAGGTTCGAGATGATTTTGGTTAATTCAGCTGCGGTGTTTGGAGTCTGCTGACTCGGCTTTAATACGATAGAGCATCCTGCGATCAAAGCGGTAGCTACTTTTCTTGCAAAGATAAAGACCGGAAAGTTCCATGGAACGATGCCGCCGATAACTCCGATCGGGCGTTTATGAAGAAAGATATTCTCATTTGGACGGTCACTTTGTATGACTTCTCCCTCGATTCTTCTTGCCCATTCAGACATGTATCGAAAATAATCAACAGCAAGGTCTACTTCCGCAGAGGACTGTTCATACGGCTTACCTTGCTCTTCAGATAGCAGGGTAATCATTTTTTCCCGATTCTTCTCAATTTCGTCACCAATTTGACGGACAATTTTCCCCCGTTTATTAGAAGGGACTTTCTCCCACTCTATTTGTGCCTTATAAGCCGCGTCAATCGCCTTTTCTGCATCTTCTTCTGTGCTGTCCGGAATACGGGATATCACTTCCCCGTTTGAAGGATTAACAATATCAATCCACTCGCTGGAAGAAGAATCAACATATTCACCGTTAATATAAAGCTTATGCTCTTGCATGTTTGAATGCCTCCTCTTTCAATCTGTGTCTACTAAGGTGTTCCACGTTAATTTGCATCTGAAACATTTGAACCGGTTAAAAAAACGGAAGTCTAGTGGAAAAGGCCGTTTCTAGCAGGTATTTGCCCATAAGCAAGAATCGCGAAAAAGGCTGACATACAGCTTTCGGTGTCATACGTTCCTGGAGCTGAAGATAAAAAAATTCTTTATTACTGGGTTATTCCTCATACATAAGAGGGGTATATCATACTATGTTCAGATGAAATCGTTCTTTGAAATTTAGCTGAGACGCAGATGGCAAGCGAATCTGTTTAACTTGTTCAGCAGGAGAGGGGAGTCTTAGATGGAAAATACAATGGAGGAGCGGGACCCATCCAAATCATTTTTGCCAATTGTTTTTTAATTCGTTCATGGTTTTGCCTATCCACACTTTTTTCAGTTCATCTGAAAAGACAAAATCCTTTGACTGAAGCAGTCTGAGATCCAGGTGGATCAGCCTGGACTGGATCAGCCTTCTTTTTATGTACAGGCATTCAAGTTTTAGCTGCATATGTGAATCCATTAAAGAATGGAAGGTTTGCAGCCCGCCTGTCAGCTGCTGGAGGTACTCTCGATACATATATAGCATTTTTCGGTTTTGAAACGATTCGATTTTCCTGAAGATCTGCTTAGTCGTTCCTGCTAATGGATTTTTCAATTCCACTCACGCTCCGATCAGCTTGTTTTTCATTCATTATATGGAGAATATGAGCTAAAAAGAAGAAGGTTTCTAAGGCGGATCCGTATTAAATACTTAAACTTGGCTGTTGATTTCCGCTGCACGCGTTCACTTTCCGCGGGGCGGGCGGTGAGCCTCGCGACTGCGGGGTCTCACCTGTCCCGCTGCTCTTAGCTCGGAGTCTCACGCCTTCCGCTCCAATCAACAGGTGTGAAAAATCAACACCATGCTTTAATAAAGCAACATAATAAGGAAAAGTGAAACCATTTTTAAATACGTTTCGTAATAGGATAATTAAGAAAAAGGAGAGGATTCACATTGAGAACGGCTAATCCTGTAATGAAGTCTTTTGAAAAACAATTCGGCTATACAGGCGGTAAACGGATGACCCTAATGGGGACTGTGCACAAATCCTTTTTGCTGCTGTTTATTTTAGTTGTATCAGCAGGTGCAACCTGGGCATATGCAGCGCAAGGGGATAATGTGGCGCCGATGATGATAACCGGAGCCATCGGGGGACTGATCTTTGCGTTAATTACAAGCTTTGCCCCAAAAGCCTCTCCCATTACAGCTCCTGTATATGCGGTTCTTGAGGGAATGTTCGTTGGAGGAATTTCTGCTTATTATTCAAGTATATATGAAGGAATCGTTATGCAGGCCGTACTTATTACAATGGGGATCTTCCTTGGGCTGCTTCTTGTATACCGAAGCGGGCTGATTCAAGTAACTCGTAATTTCCGGCTTGGCGTGGCTGCAGCCACGATGGGCGTTTTTATGGTTTATCTGATTTCTTTCGTTCTTAGTTTTTTTGGGATTGCAGTCCCGTTTCTCCATGAATCAAATATGATTGGAATAATCATTTCTCTTGTAATTATCGTGATTGCTGCTTTGAATCTCGTTTTGGATTTTGATTTTATTGAACACGGGGCTGCAAGCGGACTGCCTAAACATATGGAATGGTATGGCGGATTTGCTTTGCTGGTCACGCTAGTATGGCTGTACCTGGAAATTCTTCGCCTTCTTTCGAAGATTAATTCCAGAAGCTAACGGCAGCTGCCTCCTTAAAATGAAGGCTTTGTTAAAGCATAGTGTCGGTTTTGGCAGATTCCGGGCTAAGATAAGAGCAGCGGGACACGTAAGACCCTGCAGGCGAACAGCGGCGGAGAGGACTACCGCCGCCTGCCCAGCTGCAATTATCAGACCAATTGAACTTAGACTTGATGAAAAAGGGGTTTTTTTATCGGCAATTGGAATACTAAGGGAAATGTGAAGGGGGGGACCAGATTGGAACACCGCGAAGATGAAAAGCAAATCCTGAATATAGACCCAGCAAGGCTTGTTCAGCATCCGAAGAATAAAGATGGCGCTGCGCTATTTTTAAAAGAATCTTATCATTTGCTTTCTGAAGAAGATGTGGGCCTGCCATCTGAGGATAGGTAAGGTAAGGAGATGCCGATCATGCTTTAGATTCCTTACTCTCACAGCCTTAATTTTAGTTTCAACCGGATTCCCATGTACAGTGGCGGGAGATTGAGTTTTCCAACCATCCGGGGTTCCCTGGCCGAAGAAGTGAGGGCAAAGACAAATGTTCATTTTGTAGTCTCGAGTACAGAGAATTAGCAGACATAGTTGGGGTTGGAGCTTTGCTCCGGCCCATTTTTTCAGTCTGAACGTGGTCCGAGCTGAAAATTCTGCTTTAGATCACAAAACAATCTCTTCAGCCTTCTTGCTAAATAACAAAATACTCGAGACAAGACAATTCTTGCACCCCGGCCGGCATTGCCTTCTGCAAAACAGCGCAGTTAATCTTCAAGCCTCTTGGATAAAGCCCTCAATTTTCCTTTCCAATCCTCTGCAAGCTGCTGGACTTCCAGTATTTTTTGAATGGCTGCAGCGTCCCTGCGGTTATGAAAGAAGGTATGGTGAATATCTGCTACAGTGATGGATGTTGTCCGCTTTATCAGCTGAATACAATCTGTATTCCTAATTACTCCAGGCCTGATAACTCTAAAAAAATAGCCTGTATAGCCAGTCTCAATCACTCTTGAAAGAAGCTGATTGATACCAGTATGCCGGTTGATCGTCGCACAAGGATAGCGTCCTTGCGATATTTCTGCCAGTACAGTTCCGATTTCGTATTGGTCCCCTATGCAGACCTCTTTCTCGGTCAAGCCGGAAAGTGTTAAGTTTTCACCAAAGGCTGCATGCTGCAATTCCTTGCCGAATTCTTCCTTCCATACATTATAATGTTCATATGGATAGACACACAGTACCCGGTCAGGACCGCCGTGAAATGAGTGATTGGCAACATCATCATCAAATACTTTTTCTGCTGAGACCGTAAGCTCTGCTGCTGGTGATTTGCTGATTCCTGATTCATATGCTTTTCCGTGCTGATCCATCAGCCGTTTAGGTTTTCCTTTGCTCAGGTATTCAATTCTCATCGCGGACACCTTCCTCATAAAAATAGGCGCTTTATTCCCCTCATCCATCCTCGTTTTTGCATAAGATGAAGAAGAAATCGGCTTAGTTTGAATTTGATTGACAGGTTTCGTGAAATTATGTAATGTCAATGTGTGAATACAATATATTCTTCGTTAGGTGAGGCTCCTGTGTGGAGAGACGCTGCTGCCCAAAAATGTCCAAAGACGCCAATGGGTCAACAGGAATCATCGGCTTAAGGTGATTTTTAATGCAGCTGGATCTTTTTCCTATGCTGCACAGTGCTAAAGCTCTACGATGGAAGAATGAAATGCTTGTTTTTTGCACGCCTTCATTCCCGGTGTGTTTTTTTTATAGGGTTAGCTGCTTAGCGAGCACTCAGTAAGTTAATCATATCACTTGAATTAATTTTTTGGGAGGTAACGGCATGGAAATTCCCCGATCGGAAATGTCACAGACGATTGATTCAGATACTCACGGTATGCATTTCGCGGAATGGAACCTGCCTTTACTCTTTGCTGTCTGGGAGGCCTCCGCGGAATAGTAAGGAGGACACCTCATGGTGAAAAATATGACATATGATGAAATCCTGCTGCGGATTATCCTTCTTCTGCGGGATGGCAAGCGCAAGGAATTCAGGGAACTGATTGAAGAGCTCCAGCCCTACGATATGGCGAGTGTTTTTAAAGAAATGCCTGAAAAACACTATGCCCGCTTTTTATCCTTTATGAATGTTGACGATATTACGGTTCTGATGCAGGAATTAGAAAGACCTTATCAGCTTGCCCTTTTTAATAAAATCGGCAAGGTTAAAGGCGTTCATGTAATGAATAAAATGGATAATGACGATCTGGCACAGCTTTTGGAGGAACTGGATTCTGAGCTGAAAGATCAATTGCTTTCAAGTATGGAACAAGAAGAGTCCGAAGCAGTTCAAACGCTGATGAATTACCCGCCAGAGACAGCTGGACGGATCATGACCAATCGATATGTATGGATTCCGAACCATTATACGGTCCGGGATGCTGTAGTCAAGCTCAAATCCTTCGCGGAAATTGCAGAAGCAATCAATTATCTATATGTTATAAATGAACAAAAGCAGCTTGTAGGAGTCATTTCTTACAGAGACCTGATTTTAGGTGAACGTGATGAACTGATTGAAGACATCATGTATACACGTGTTATATCCATTAAAGCAGATGCCGATCAGGAGGAAGTAGCCAGACTGATTGAACGGTATGACTTTCTGGCTTTGCCAGTAGTTGAGGAAAACCACGTACTTGCAGGAATTGTTACAGTAGATGACGTGATTGATATCGTAATCCAAGAAGCCAATGAGGACTATGAAAAATTTGCCGCCTCCGGAAAATCCATTGATTTTGAAACGAAGGCATTAACCGCAGCATATCGCCGGCTCCCCTGGCTGATTTTGCTGCTGTTCATCGGTTTGGTTTCCGGAAGCATTATTAGTGTATTTGAAGGAACATTAAATGAGGTGGTAGCCCTCGCCTTTTTTATGCCAATGATTGCGGGTATGACAGGGAATACAGGTACTCAGTCTCTAGCCGTAGTGATTCGCGGCCTCGGACAAAATGATCTGGATGCCAGAATGGTTGGAGGTCTGATACTCAGGGAACTCAGGGTCGGACTGTTAATAGGGGCCGTCTGCGGAATGTTGATTACTGCTATTGCTGTGATTTGGCAGGGAAATCCGCTGCTCGGACTGGTAGTCGGTTCATCCTTGTTTTTAACCCTGATCATTGGTACGATGGCCGGCACCGTCATTCCAATTGTGCTCAACAAATTCGGAATTGATCCTGCCATAGCATCCGGCCCCCTGATTACAACCCTGAATGACATTTTGTCCCTGCTTATCTACTTTGGCATTGCCACTTCATTTCTCAACCATTTGCAATAAAAAAGCTGACTCAGTTCATTCTGAATCAGCTTTTTTTTATAGGGTCAAAGAATCGGTTTGTACTCTGATGAGTCGGCTGGGAGCTCATATTGAGAAGTTTATCCAAATGCTGGCTTGCTCTTACCGTTTCTTTTGCAGTATATCCATGCTTCCCGGCAATATCAACCATTCTCTGGCGATACTTTTCCACAACCGATTCATACAGATTCACCGAACTCCCTCCCTTTTTGTTTTATTGTTTTCCCTTTTCCGGATGGCAACGATTCCTTCTGCTTATATTATATCGAAAGAATAATCAGTAATGAAAGGATTATTTAGGAAAAGAGTTAGACAAAAAAGTGCATTATTTGACAAAAATCTCATTAATTTGCTGAATATACATAAAAGTCATTTCTTTTAGAACTTTCTAATAGTAAAATAGGAGGGGGAATTTAGAATCAGGGGGGATACAGATGATAAAAAAAGAAAAAAAACCGAAAAGTGTCAGAAAGCTGCTTGTAACGGGCTTTAGTATTTTGATCGGTTTAAGTGTACTGATGGCAGCATTGAACTTCGGAGTTATTTACAAAACTAAAATGGATACAGAACGGATTGTTAATAAAGAAACGGCTGCGCTGATACTGGATGAAAAGCTATCCTATAATCTTGCACAGCAGGCTTCATCCATCAGAGCCTATTTTCTTTATGAAAATCCTTCTTATAAAGAAGAATACGAAGCACTGAAAAAAGAGGGAGCAGCTTTACAGCAGCAGTTATTGGATCTGAATTCTTCAGAGGAGATCAAAACCTTAATTGCCAAAACGAGAAACTGGCAAAAGCTGTTAGAGGAGGAAGTGATTGAACCGTATGAAGGTGGATTCAGAATCCAGGCTGTTCAAACATTAGCGAAAGAACCGCAAACCGTGTCCAATGAACTTATAAAAGAATATCAGGAAATTGCTCAGCACAGAGAAACACAGATCATGGATTCGGGTAATCAGATTATAAGCGGAGGAGAAACTGCTTCACTCATCATCCTTATTCTTTCTGCACTTATTGTCTCAGCAGGACTATACATAGCTTTTCGAATGTCTAAAATGATCGCAGGTCCCATTTCCCTTCTTACAAAAAAACTGAATGAAATAACTGAAGGACAGCTTACCAGAGAAGCCCTTCCCTCCAATTCCAAGAATGAGCTGGGACTGCTGATTAATTCGGCAAACACGATGAACGATACCCTCATTTCACTTGTCGATGGAATTAAATCGGCCGCAAGGGAGGTTGAATATCAAAGTGACAGACTTCAAAGCTCATCGATACAAGTTAAGGAAGGCAGTGAACAAATCGCTTTTACTATGAATGAGCTGACGCTGGGAGCTGAACATCAGGCTGGCACGGCTGCAGACATGTCAGAAAATATGGGGCATTTTCTTGCGAAGATCAATGAAGCGGCGGCAGGAGGAGAATCCGCGTCAAAATCATCTGGAGCCGTGCTCAAGGAAACAGAAGCCGGAAGCAGGCTGATGAAACATTCTATAGAAGAAATGAATAAAATCCATAGCATTATGGAGACTTCAGTTACGAAGGTGGCGGGTCTGGATGAGCAATCCAAAAAAATTTCAAAGCTGATGGAAGTCATCCAGTCCATTGCGGACCAAACGAATTTGCTTGCCTTGAATGCCGCGATAGAAGCGGCCAGAGCAGGAGAACACGGGAGGGGTTTTGCGGTGGTAGCTGATGAAGTCCGCAAACTTGCCGAGCAGGTATCCCTTTCAATAGGAGACATTGATCTTATCGTTCAAAGCGTGAGGTCTGAAACAAAGTCGGTTGCAGGAGAGCTGCGCTCAGGGTATGAGCAGGTTCTGATAGGGAAAACTTCAATTGAAAAAACAGGTCAGACGTTCGAGGTGATCCGCGGTCAAGTTGGCGCAGTGACTGCAGGCATCTCAATGATTTCCAGCCGGCTAGAAGATTTGCTTAGCAGAGGAAGAAAGATGGATGAGGCGATAGCTAATATTGCCAGTGTCTCTGAAGAAGCAGCTGCCGGTATTGAGGAAACGGCAGCTGCTGCTGAACAGGCAAATTCTGCGATGGAGAAAGTCAGAGAAAATTCTATACATTTATCAGGACTTTCTGAAAAACTGGCTATGTCGGTGAATGAATTTAAGGGCTGAAAAAAAGGATGTTCCGGGCAGGAACATCCTTTTTAGATAAACACGTTAGTTGCTTTTATACTGAAAATGAGCGTTAAGCTGCCCCTGCAGCATTTTTTTTCGCAGCTGAGCGGGGTTTTTATGCTTTTCTTCTTTTTTTCGAATGTCTTTTAAAATTTCAGTCGTTTGTACTCCTTCTTCTCTGAGGTCCGCTATGTTCATGAGCCGCTCTACATCAAAGAATGAATATTTCCTTGTTCCCTTAGAGCTTCGCTGAGGAGAAATCAGCTGACGCTCTTCATAATACCGGATTTGTCTGACGGACAAACCTGTAAGTTCGCTTACCGTTCCGATTGAGATGACTTTTTTATCCTTGTAAGACCGTTCTTCATGCATTTGACTCACTCCTCTGAGGAAACAAATCTTTCCTCCACTATACAACAGTAAGCCTTGAATATCTCCGGTTGTGTTAGATTTCCTTCCATTTATGCTTCTTCTGAAAAACAACATGTCAGATTTTATATCAAAAACCGGGAATAAGGGAAGAGTGTAAGCTAAACTTGCTTTAACAGCAGGCTATGTTCATTTTGGCGGTTGATTGCAGGCAGCAAGCGGTCGCTCATTCAGGGCGGGCGGTGAGCCTTCTCTTCACTTCTCAGCAGGGGGGTCGCGCCTATCCGGCTGTTTTCTCTGTAGTCTCACGCTTTACGCTTTAAACAATGGACTGAAACCAACTATAGCTTAACAATAACAGGAAGTCTGACTGGGATTTCTGGCTGTTTACCAATGAGAGCTAAACTTAGAACCAGTTGAACGAAGGGGGCATAAGAAATGGAACGCGGCAAAGCAATAAAGCTTGCCCAAACTCTGGTCGAGCTGGATTTGAAAAGGGATTTGCTGCTTGAGGAACTGTTGAGGACAGCAGGAAAAGACACGTATGAATTACTGCGCTTTGTCCAAAACGGACAAATCAAGAGGAACAGGCAATCTCCTTAAATGGACGGTTCTCTGGAAATCCGCAAGCCACCCTTGAAGGAAATCGGGATGATACAGTACGGTGATCTCCCTGAACTCTCCATGTTCGAAAACATACAATGAAAGATCAGCTTGCCCGTTTGAGAGAAGCATAAGAGCTGCTGCATCAGGTTCATTTTTATTTAAAAAATAAAAATTATTTTTCTGATCAAAAGCAAAAAGTACAACAGCCATGGGCGATCCCTCTTTCGTATAGGATAGGATCATTGCACCATTTTCATAAATCACATACTTTTAAACAATCTTAATATCAGGCTCAGTAATTTTTACAATGGATTAACCGTCCGCTTACAAAGATTGGGTAATGTAGAAGTATGAGATGGCTTTATTAACTTTAAAGTTTTCGGCTGACCTTGCTATTTTTGGAAGATTATCGGGAGGACTGTCTTTTACTTATCAGAGAGTTTTCGCAGAATCATGCAGCTGGCTGCTTAGCGAAAAGTACAGGGCGGCGGCAGGCAGAGCCAATAAAAAGCAGAAGGGGGTAAGAATAATGAGCAAGCTTTTAAAATTCGCACTTGAGGAACAAAGAAATTACTATTCCCAAAAGCTGCTTGCGATTGGGGTTTATAATAATGAAGTTCTTCGAAAAATGACCATTTCTGAGCTGAAAAATGAGTATGTTTACTTTTACCATAGCATCCCGGCCATTAAACGCAAGCCGGCATCACCTTAAAAGAGTTTGCCGGACATGCAGACTCCTTTTTTGTAAATCGCCGGCTTCTTACCGGAAAAGAGTGCTTCATCATACCCTTCAGCTTTCTCCGATCCGTTCACAGGAAAGACACCATTTTTCTGCTTGCTATCCATCTTCTCTATATTGATTCAGCATCCCTTATTTCAGAAAAAACAGGCAATTTGCACCAATGGATAAAATCGCCCTTTAATTCTCTTTGTATTCATAGTAAAATAAAGATAAAATTTGAGAATTTTGAGAATATTTAAGAGGGCGATGAATATGAGATTTTCTTATACTCAAGAAGAAACCGACCGGGCGTTGGCCTTATTCAGGGTTTTTGCGAAAGCGTTTAAGAGTATTTCCGAGCATTCAATCAGGGATAGCAAAGAGCACGGGTTTAACCCGACAGAGTTTGCTGTATTGGAATTGCTGTACACAAAAGGTCCGCAAAAGCTTCAGCAAATCGGATCTAGGCTTCTTCTTGTAAGCGGAAATGTCACGTATGTAATTGATAAGCTGGAAAAGAACGAATACATCGTCCGCCAGCAGGACCCCCGTGACAAGCGGTCTATTTATGCAAAGCTTACAGCCAAAGGGGAAACTTACCTTGATGAAATTTATCCGATTCATGCTCTTCGAATTACGCGTGCTTTTTCAGGGCTTTCAACTGAGGAACAGGATCAGCTGATTCAGCTCTTGAAAAAGGCCGGACTCCACAGTCAGCATTTGCTGTTCCGGTAATCAAAGTGAGCCTGGCGTTTTGCGCCAGGCTCTCACTGTCTATTCTTCATGCCTATGCAGCGGAGGCTGCAGCTGCTTTCCCAGTAGCAGGCTGGCCCCCCAAAAATATAGATGCGTCAGGACAAGACCTGCACCATCCATAGCATGATGAATCAGAATCACATGATGTTGAACCAGCAAATAATCAGCAGCCAGTAAAAGGATAAAGAGCAGAAGCTTTAAGGTTTTCCATTTTGTAAAAGCGAAAATCGAATAGAACAGGCTGACTGCTATAAAGTAGATGGCGTTTGCAAACGTATGATCCCGGCTTGGTTCCTCAAAAAGACCGAAATGAAACAGTACGGTCGGGCGGATTGCGAACAACAGCCATGTAATGGTGGTTGAGAGGGTAATCATACAGACGTAATGGGTAATAAAAAGAGTTTGGATCCGTCCTTTTTTTAGGAGCCAATACCAAAGTTTTGATATGGAAAATAAGACCGGTATGAAGAAAAAGGTATATGAAGTTTTCCACCAAACATGTTCATATATATCCAGATGCAGAAAAAGGACTTCAATGGCTGAAAATATATAACTGAATATAAGAATGGAGGCTGCCCCCGATTTAAAAAGAGCAGCTACGGTTGCGGCAGCTGGGACTGAGAGACCTTGACTGAATATGGAACCGAAGGTACTATCCACAAAGGGATCCTTAAACACGTCAGGCTTGTACAGATAACAGTTGTACATGACGTACACGACTAATTCAAATAAGTAGGATAAACCTGAATTGAACAGCCATAGCACAATGGCTCTTTTTTTATCTTTTATCCCTGCTGAATAGAGCATTAAACCGGTGAAGATGAACAGGAGAAGGTACCAGAAGAAATTGGGCATATCAGACATCTCCTAGACAGAACGATACCGGTAGTGTTTGCAAAACCGTGCTTTTTAAACAAACTTCTCCTTTACTTGCAGAATAAGCCTTTTTACCCTGCAGAAAGACCAAAACATGTCGATACATAATACATAATCTGTTTTTTTGGAAGGAGGGAGTTTAATGCCTCTAAATCGCCCGTTAAAAAAGGAAGCCTTTAAGCAGGAGAACTCTTTTGAATTCCTGTATGAATTTCATCCTGATGCTATATTACATCTTGCAGAAGATAGAAGGATTCTGAATGCAAATATATCGGCAGCCAAGCTTTTTAATCTTCCCGTCCATGAGCTGTCAGGAGTCAGTTTATCATGTGTTTTGACAGAGGAGTGTTTTTCTGAATCTGAAAAATTGATTCATTCCTCTGTGAAATTACAAACGCCATATTCAGGTGAAGTCTGTCTTCCCTCCGGCAGGGTATGCTGTGTTACGTCTGTTCCTGTATTAACCCAAGATGATGAGCAGGGCGGGGTCTTCTTAAATTTTCATGATGTTACGGACATGAGAAATGCCTATGAGGAACTGCGCGCTTCTTCTTGCTTCGATGAACTTACGATGCTGCCTAATGACCGGACCGTTATGAAAAAATTAGAGGAAATAACGTTAAATGATTCCGGCCGTTCAGCAATTATTAAAGTTAACATTAGCCGGTTTAAATATATCAATGAAATGTTTGGAAAGAACATTGGCGATAAAATCATAAAAGAAATTGGGCAGGAGCTTCGCAGCAGTGTCCCAGCCCCTCATTTTGTCGGGCGTTTTTTCAATGACGAATTCGTGGTTGTAATCGAAAACATTACCGATATAGATGTTTTTTACAGACTCGCAAACGAAACGGCAGAGAACTTCAAAACCCGTTTTTTTACAGAAGGGCGCGAATACAAAGTGAAGGTCAGCTTTGGCGCAGCGATTCATCCGGACCACGGAACAAATCCGGATATGCTGCTGAAGAAGAGTGATCTGGCATTAAAAATAAATAAAGAGTCGGCTATTGGGACGTACAGCGAAGAAAAAAGCCAGGCAATAGAGAGACGGTATTTTTTGCAAAAAGAGCTTATGCACGCTTTAAAAAGGAAGGAGCTCCTGCTCTATTACCAGCCGCAATACGATACGAGGACAAACAGTATTACCGGAATGGAGGTTTTGCTGAGATGGAACCATCCGCTTCTGGGAATTGTTTCTCCAGTTGAATTTATTCCGATCGCGGAAGAAACGGGACTGATAATTGAAATAGGCAAGTGGAGCATGCATGAAGCCTGCCGTCAGCTAAAGGAATGGCAGGCGACAAATTCCCCTGCTTTGCGTCTCAGCATGAATTTATCCATCAAACAGTTCTACCAGCCGGATCTCGTTTCAATGGTATCCCGTGTGTTAGAAGAAAATGGAATCAGCCCGAATCATTTCGAGCTTGAATTTACAGAGAGTCTGTCCATGCATAACAGTGAAATGTTTATCCGGACCATTCAGGAACTGAAAAACATTAAGATTCATTTAAGCATTGATGACTTTGGAACAGGTTACAGCTCATTAAGCTACCTTACTCAGCTTCCTCTCGATAAAATAAAAATTGACCGCAGCTTTGTTCACAATATGCTTAGCAGCAAGCAAGATGAAATTGTCATTAAAGCGATTATCGGGCTTGCTGAAAATCTAGGTCTTCAAATGATTGCAGAAGGAGTGGAATCAGAAGTGCAGGCGCATTTTCTGGGGACCCATGGCTGCCATCATATGCAAGGGTTTCTGTTCAGCAGACCGCTCCCGGAGCATCAAATAACGGAATTGCTTGCAAAACAATCCAAATCACAGCTGCATTGAATTACAGGAAGCTGACAGAAGAAGGAAGAGGCTGTCTAGAAAAAGCAGACCGTTAAAAGGGAGACGCATACCGGCGTTTCCCTTTTATCATCTTAGGCGAGAAGCACCCCACTTCCTGCGGACTCCGGAGCAGGTACCCAAGGGACCGAGAGAAGAGGCTTACAGCAGGACCCTGAAGAGGGGTAATCAGGCTAGCGGGCATCCCAGATCTTTTTGTAAGCTCCTGTTCATTGACCCTGGCAGAATAGCGGCACCAGCCGGCTGCGGGATAAATCTCCGGAAGGATAAACGAGTTAAAAATTGTATTTAAAGGAAAACTATGAAAGAATCTGGTTAACGAATGATTAAAAGGAGTCACTTAAATGAAAATCAGCCTCTTTTCTATAAAAAGACCTATTTTTACATTGGTCACGATGATCCTTGTCCTTATTTTAGGTGCAGTATCCTTTATCGGGATTCCGCTCAAGCTAATCCCGGAATTAAACCCTCCTGTTGGCGTTGTCGTTACAGGCTATCAGGGAGCAGGACCAAAGGAAATTTCAGAAAAGGTCAGCAAGCCGCTCGAAGAATCCCTTTCAACCCTTGAGGGGCTGGACCGGATGACTTCAACCTCTGAAGAAAACTCCAACTTGATTTTGCTCCAGTTTTCCTGGACTTCCAATATTGAGGATTTGGAGAATGAGATCATTGAGAGAATGACATCTGCTCCTCTTCCTGATGGGGCAGACAAGCCGCGTTTTCTTAAATTTGATCCATCACAGTTCCCCATTATCCAGCTGTCTCTGTCCGCTAAAACAGACGAATCAGACAATCTGCAGGTCCTTTCAGAGGATCTGGAAGAGGAACTAGCCAAAATTAAAGGGGTTGCCAGCGTAAGCCTTACCGGTGAATTAACAAATGAGGTAGCGGTTGAACTGGACCAGGAAAAGCTGAAACAGTATCAGCTCTCCCAGGCTGATATAGTCGATAGAATCCGGGCAAATTCCGTATCGTCACCTGGCGATCCAATTATTTCTGACGGTAAAGAGCTGACGACGAGAACACTTAGTGTTATAGATTCTGTGGATATTCTGGAAAACCTGGCAATTGGGAAATCACCTGAAACAGGGGAAAACATATTGCTTAAAGATATGGCAGATGTTTCTCTAAAGCAGAAGGAACAGGAAACCATTACGAGGGAAAATCAGGAGCCTTCGCTGCTTTTGAGCGTCCTTCAGCAATCTGATGCAAATACAGCAGCCGTTTCTGCTGAGTTTCAGGAAAGATTGGAGGAATTGCTCAAGAACGATAAATATAAAAATATTGAATATAACATTATATTTGATCAAGGGGATTACATAGACCGCGCCATCGGCAATATGCTCAGCACGCTCGTTATTGGCGGTGCGCTTGCCATGATTGTACTGTTTTTATTTCTTCGGAATATTCGCAGTCCGCTTATTATCGGTATTGCCATTCCTTACTCAGTCATTGTGACGTTTGTGCTGATGTATTTTTCAAAGTTCACCCTGAATATTATGACCCTCGGCGGTCTTGCCCTTGGGATTGGCATGCTTGTCGATAATGCGATTGTCGTAATCGAAAACATTTACCGGCATCTGTCAATGGGAAAAGCTCCAAAAAAGGCAGCCTATGAAGGAGCGAAGGAAGTGGGGCCTGCGATTATTGCCTCTACTTTAACCACGATTGCAGTGTTTGTCCCGGTTATTTTTATAACAGGGCTGATCGGCGATTTATTTAAAGAGTTTTCGTTGACGATTGCCTTCAGTCTTTTTGCATCACTTGTCGTTGCCTTAACCGTTGTGCCGATGCTTGCTTCTAAATTGCTGATAAAGCCTCCAAAAATGACTGAGTCGAAAAGAAGAGAATCACGCGTGATGAAAGGGTATGAGCGGTCGGTTTCCTGGTGCTTGAGGCACCGGCTGGTTGTTCTGGCCGCAACAGGAGCCCTTTTTGCCGCAAGTATAGCCGGATTAACCAATGTTGGAGCGGTTTTTCTGCCGAACACAGATGAAGGTTTTTTCACGATCCGTACTGAATTGGACAATGGGACTTCCCTGGCTGAGACAGAGAAGGTAGTGGATGCCATCGAGTCCAGCCTATCTGAGAATGAAGCGGTGGATGTGACCGTAAGCTTAATCGGGACTACACAGGAAGAATCATTTAGAGGAACGAATTCTTCCAATATCGCAGAAACGTATGTCAAGCTTACCAAAAAAGAAAATCGGAAGGTGACGGCTTTTGAGCTGGTGGACCAGGTGAAAGAGGAACTCGAAAAAAAAGCCGCTGATCTTAATGCTTCAGCAGAGCTATCCTTTAACCTCCAGTCTACAACCGGTTCAACACCTAATACATTATCATTCAATGTGAAGGATGCGGATAAAGCGCGGTTGGATGAAACAGTTCTTAAAATGGAGCAGGCATTAAAGGAACTGCCTGAGGTAAATAAAGTTGAAACAGATTTAAATGAAACAAGAGAAGAAATTCAGATTCAAGTAGACAGGAAGAAGGCACTGGATCAAGGGCTCACTCCAGCCCAGATAGGAATGGCCGTCGAAACCGTTACAAGAGGAACGAATGCTTTCCAGCTTGACAGCAAGGAGGACAATGAAATTTATGACGTTACCGTCCGTTATAGCGGGAAGGTGACGGACAGTGCTGAATCGCTGAAGAAATTGCTGATCAAGAAGCCACAAGGGGGATTTATCGAACTCGGCGAGGTAGCCTCAGTAAAACGCGGAGAGGCGCCGGCATCTATTCAACGAATCGATAAACAGGATGCGGTGCAATTTTCTATCCTTTACAAGGACTCCGCTAATTTAAGCGAGGTTTCAAATAAAGCAGATAAAAAAATAAAAGATTTATCTATACCTGCTGAAACGGAAATCTCTTTTAGCGGTGACAGGGAACTGCTGGAAGGCTCAATTGATGACATGGTTCTTGCTCTTGTTCTTGCTGTCATTTTCGTCTATATTGTGATGGCTGCCCAGTTTGAATCATTCAAGTTTCCGTTCGTGATCATGTTTACGATTCCATTGATGACCATCGGTGTGGCGGGTGCGCTTTTACTGACAGATACCCCGATCAGTTTGTCGTCTGTGATTGGGATTATCGTATTGGTTGGAATCGTCGTCAACAACGCGATAGTCATAGTGGAGTATATCAATCAAAGGAAAAAGCAGGGGATGAGCCTGCCGAATGCTCTTGTTGAGGCATCCTCAGTCAGGCTGCGCCCTATTTTAATGACCGCGCTCACTACCATTCTCGGATTGCTGCCTCTTGCTTTAGGAATTGGGGAAGGCACCGAAATCAACCGTCCGATGGGAATGACCGTAATTGGCGGCTTGCTTGTCAGTACGCTTTTGACACTCTATGTGATCCCAGTGCTTTATAGTCTTTTTGATCAGGAAACGAGGAGAAAAGTTACGTTTTAATCAATTGAGCGGACGGCAGCAAAAAAAACCTCTGAACGATTCAATCATCATAGCTGCTGTTTTGCCTTCTTAATAAATTTTATTATGTCTGAGACTGCTTCGTCTTGGGGGCTGCTTAGGTATCCTTCAAAAGGGCAGCCTCTTTTTTTAATATGCTCAAAAACGGAAACAATCGTAAATTCTTCCGGAGACAGCTCATCAGTTACTTCCTCCCATAAAAGGGGTGCTGCCACCCGGGCTCCCTCAGCTCCTCTAGGTGAATAGGGAGCGACGATGGTTTTCCCTTCTCCATGCTGCAAATAATCCAGATAAAGCTTGCCTCCGCGTTTTTTCTTAAACCGCTCTGTTGTGAATTGATCTGGAAAGCGTTTAGTTAAATAATCCGCGATAAAACCTGTAAAAGTTCTCGTATCTTCAAAGGTCAATTTTTTACCGGATAGGGGAATGTGAACTTGAATCCCTTTTCCGCCGGACAGCTTCGGATAAGAGGCGAGGCCGAACTCCTTGCATAACTGATGAATCTCTTTGGCTGCCATAATCGCAAGGCTGAATTTATCTCCTGATGGAGGATCCAAATCAAAAACAATTTCCATCGGCATCGATTCAAAATACCGTTTAAATGGAAGATGAAACTCAAGCGCAAGCTGATTTCCAAGCCAGACTAAATCTGAAAGATGCCTGCAAATTATGTATTCGATCCCTTCATCTTCAGCAGTCTGCACAAATGAGGGAGCGTAATCCGGTACATTCTTTTGATAAAACCTTTCACCTGAAGTCCCATGAGGATAGCGGATGAGTGTGAGAGCTCTGCTATTCAACAAGGGCAGCATATGGGGGGCTATTTGGATGAGGTAAAGGATATATTGCCTTTTATTAATAGATGGGTTTTCCCATACCGGTTTGTCTGGATGAGTAATCTGGACGTCATGATGAAGAGGGGAGCTGTCGAGCTGAAGCTGCTCCCACGTGCAGAGGGAAGGATCCCCTTTAAATAGAAAAGAATCAAACGAGGGTTCCCTGAATTCGTTTAAAAAGGATAGAAATTTGATTTGAACGCATAACGCAGGCGCGATCTTGAAATGATCCCTGCTGCGGGAAAGGGCATTATTCTTAATGGTTTGAATAAGGGCCTCCCTTTCTTTTCCTTTTATCCCATGTGAAAAAGATCCTGGAGAAATCACAGTATCATCTTTGTACAAGCCTGTCTCGAAATAGCCGTTTTCCTGATTGTACGCAGTGATGAAAACAGCAGTGCGGCGGTAGTTCTTTATTTTTTTCCACGTTTCCGTTCTTTTCCCTGCTTCCCATCTTCCTTTTGGCTGTTTTGCGACCATTCCTTCTGCACCATGAAGCTCAATCTGCTCCCAAAGTTCTGCCGGATTGAGTGTATAAGGGATCATTTGGAGCGGGGTCAAGGAGTCAGCTGATGGCATTAGTGGAAACAATAATTGATTAAACAACTTATGAAGGTTTTCTTTTCTTTTATAATAAGGCTCGTTTGAAATTGACTGTCCATTTAGAACAAGAAGGTCGAAAACGAGCAGTCTGCAAGGCTGTTCTGAAGAGTACTGCTGGATTTTGGCTTTGGATTTGAGGCGTCCGCGGGTTTGGAGCTCCTGAAAATCGGCAGTAAAGGCTGTTTTAAGGCACACCAGTTCCCCATCCATGGTCAAGGGAAGATAAGGCTTTAATGCAGGCAGTTTACCAGACACAAATTTAATGATTTCAGGAAATAGCACGGCTAAGTCCTTCCCGTTCCTGCTTACCATGGAAACGGATTCCTCTTCTATGTATAAAATGGCACGAAAGCCATCATACTTCACTTCATAGACCCATTCAGGGCCTTCGGGGATCCTGGATGACAAAACTGGGAGCATCGGCTTCAAGATGAACACCTCATTCATTGAAATAACCTAATCGAGACCGTTTGCTTGCTGTTGTGGAATGCAGAAAAGCTTAAAAAGGAGCCGTGCTTGCTATGGAAAAAGCTGTATTTCTTGACCGTGATGGAGTAATCAATGAAGTTCTGACCCGGCGTGTTAAATTTGTGAATCGGCCGGATCAGTTCTATTTGCTTGATAAAGTGGGTGAGGCAGTTAAACTGCTGAATGACAAAGGTTTCCTGGTATTTGTCGTAACTAATCAAGGCGGAGTTGGTCTTGGATACATGTCAGAGCATGCTCTTCAGGAAGTGCATAAAGAAATGACTAAGCAGATTGCTGAGAAAGGGGGAGTCATTCACGAAACAATTAGCTGCACTCATACTCCAGGGAGCGGCTGCAGTTGCCGAAAACCTGAGCCGGGAATGATTCTTATGCTTGCTCTTAAACACAATGTAGACTTATCCCGTTCTTACATGATTGGTGACCGGGAGGCTGATATCGCTGCAGGCCGCAGTGCAGGAACCACCGTTTTGTATATTGGTGATCAGCCAGATCTTGGGGATGCTCAGTTTGCTTCATTGTGGGAGGCTTCTCATTGGATTGCAGAACGTTAAGCCTTCTTTCTTGCCGTCCGTTTCTTTTTCCCTGCTGTTCCGTTCTCTTTTTTTTCAGGCTCCGCTTCCTTTGCTTTTGGGGGTCTCGGCTTCGATTTTTCAATGCTGGCCTGAAGCTGGCTCATTAGGTCAACAACATTTTCCCGGGAATCATCTTCCGGAATGGCTGTCCCTTCATTTTGCTCTATTTTGCTTTTTATTAGCTTAAGCATCGACTCTCTATAATCATCTTTGTATTGCTCAGGATCGAATTCAGCCGTCAGCTGATCAATAAGCAGCATAGCCGTATCGAGTTCTTTTTTCTGAATATCCGTTTTTTCGGGGACTGAAGGCACCTCTGAAGCTGAACGAACTTCATCCGGATAGTGAATGGTTTCCATTACTAAGCAATTTTTATAAACACGGACAACCGCCATTTGCTGCTTAGACCGGATCGTCATTTCAGCCACGCCTATTTTTCCGGATTGCTGCAGGGCTTCCCGCAGTAACGCGTATGCTTTAGAACCATTTTCGCCAGGTCCTAAAAAGTAGCTGCGATTAAAATAAATGGGATCAATGTCTTCAAGCTTGACAAAATCTACGATTTCCACTGCTTTGTCCCCGTGCTCCCCCTTTATTTCCTTTAAATCATCGTCGGATAAAATGACGTACTTTCCTTTTACGTATTCATACCCTTTTACAATATCCCCGGCTTCAAGCTCCCGGTCACAGTTCGGACACTTTTTTTCATACTTAATAGGGGTATGGCACTCCTTATGAAGGCTTCGCAGTTTGACATCCTTGTCTTCCGTAGCGGCATAGAGCTTTACTGGAATATTGACTAATCCAAACCTGACAGACCCTTTCCACATTGTATGCATCCGCATCGCCTCTTCCGTAAGTAATACCGTTAGTTTGTATACGTTTCCATGGTATGATGAATAGAAAAATATGCAAATTCGGGAGGGAGTGGGAATAAATGAAGAAATGTATTATAACAGGTTTCCCGGGATTCATTGCGAGGGAAATGGTTAAAGAATCGGTCATCCAAAATCTATTTGATTTTTACTACGTACTTGTACTGCCGGAATGGAGAAAGCAAGCCGAGAAGGAGATTCTGTATTTAACTGGCGGGAAGGCTAAAGCGGTCACGGGTGATATCACGCTAAAAGGGCTTGGGATCAGCAAGGCTTTACAATCAGAAATCAGCAATGAGGTCACTCACGTTTTTCATTTAGCTGCTATTTATGATTTGGCAGTCGAACCCGAATCGGCAAAAAAGGTGAATGTAACCGGAACGGAGAATGTAGTAGAGTGGGCATGCGGCATGAAGCTGGATTGTTTTACATATTTCAGTACGGCTTACGTGTCCGGTAAGAGGGAGGGGCTGATCCTTGAGAAGGATTACTTCAGGCAGTACGGGTTTAAAAACCATTATGAATCGACCAAGTTTACGGCAGAGGAGAAAGTCCGGGAAAGGATGAATGAGCTGCCTGCAGTCATCATCCGGCCCGGAATCGTAACAGGCCATTCTCTTACAGGAGTTACCAGCAAATTTGACGGCCCTTATTATATGCTGAATATGTTCAGCAAACTGAAGTTTTTGCCTTGCATGCCCAGACTCGGTAATGGGATGGTGCCGTTTAACACGGTTCCTGTAGATTTTCTAGTAAAAACCGTCTTATACCTTTCCCATAAAAAGAATGCGGCAGGACATGTTTTCCATGTAACAGACCCTGATCCCGGTACAATAGGAGAACTGTATGAACAGTTTTTGAAAGAATTGCTCAGCATTTCCCCCGCAGGAAGCTTGCCTTTGAGGGTGGCAAAAATGGGCCTTTCTTCTAAAAGGGTTTGCTCCTGGCTGAATACGAAAAGAGAGGCACTTGATTATTTTCAGTATCATGTCCGCTACGATTGCACCAATTTACTTGCTCACCTTGAAGGCTCAAGACTCACATGCCCGAATATAAGGGAATACGCACCGGCACTCGTTCATTATTATAAAAACAAGCAATCAGCTGAGGAGGAGAAAAATTATGCTTAAAACAATCAATCCAGCCACAGGTACAGAAATGAAAGAAATTGAAGAGGTTTCGTTAAGCAGTACAGCAAGAATTTATCAGCAGGCTGAACAGGCACAAAAAGATTGGCAAGGAAAATCTGTCAGCGAAAGGCTTGCCTATTTTCAATCATTAAGACTGCTAATGGCATCCAAGCTTGACCAGCTGAGCACCATCATCCATGCCGATACAGGAAAACCGAAGGCAGAAGCACTGGCTACAGATATAATGCCTGTCATTGATTATATTCAGCATATAGAAAAAACGGCAGAAGCTTCATTAAACAGGCAGAGCCAATCCACTCCCGTGCTGTTTTGGGGCAAGAAAAGTTATATAGAATACATGGCGAGGGGTACAGTGCTGATTATTTCTCCATGGAACTATCCGCTGCAGCTTTCTCTTATTCCTGTTTTAAGTGCATTGGCAGGCGGGAATGCCGTAGTTTTAAAACCTTCCGAGGTGACGCCGCTTACAGGAAGACTAATTGAACTTCTTTTCAAGGAATCCCGTTTTCCTGATCAAATTGTCCAGGTCGCCCAGGGAGGAAAAGAGCTTGGGGAGGCACTCATAAAAGAGAAGCCGGACTATATTTTCTTTACTGGATCTGTAAAGACCGGGAAAATTATTCAAGAGCAAGCGGCCCGGGATCTGATCCCGACAACGCTTGAGCTTGGCGGCAAGGATCCTATGATTGTATTTGAGGATGCTAATTTGGAACGGGCAGCAAAAGCGGCGGTCTGGGGAGCTTTTACGAACAGCGGGCAGGTATGTATGAGTACGGAAAGGGTGTATGTGCAGCGCTCTGTGTATCAAACCTTTGTCCGGAAAGTACAGGAGCTGACGATGAACCTGAAACAAGGAACGTCGATTCATGATGATCTTGGTTCAATGACGTTTCCCAAGCAAATTCAGATTGTCAAAGAACAGGTTGAAGATGCGCTGAATAAAGGAGCGGTACTTGCTGCAGGCGATGCACCGGAAAATTGGGATAATGATTCCATGTTCATAAAACCGATGGTTCTCCTTAACGTAAATCAAGAGATGGACATCATGAAGGAGGAAACGTTTGGCCCTGTGATGCCAATCATGCCTTTTGACAGAGAAGAGGAAGCTATAGAGCTTGCGAACGGTACCAGCTATGGACTCAACGCAAGTGTTTGGTCGGGGGATATGGAAAAGGCTGAACGGGTCGTAGCAAGCCTGGTGACTGGGAATGCCGCAATAAACGATGTCATGCTGACGGTGATGAACCCGAATCTTCCTTTTGGAGGGGCAAAAAACAGTGGAATCGGCCGCTACCATGGTGAGCAAGGTCTCCGAATCTTTTGCCATGAGAAATCTGTCATGACAGATAGCGGGAAACGGAACACCGAGATTCAATGGTTTCCATACAAGGGCAAATACAAACCATTCAAAACCCTTTTTCAAACAATGTTTGGCCGGAATAAAAACTGGAAAGCAGCCGGGCAGGCATATAGGGAAATCATGAAGGCTTCGAAATAAAGGGATGGATTCGGAGGAAACCCAGTGAAGAGCAGCTAATTATCAATCCGAGAATACCCGGCTGCATGAGTATTCTCGGGTTTTTCTGTTTAAAGCGTGAAGTCCAGTTTGAAATGCGTGTCACTAAAAGACTCCAAAACCTTGAAGAAGCAGTATGCCTCCGCCTAAAATGAACACATAGAAGGCAAACCATCGAAGTGAATGCTTTTTTACAAAACTAATCACAAAAGCGACGGCTAAATATCCAAAAAAAGCAGCAGATAAGGTAGCGAGAAGCATCGCAGGAAAGCCGATGGCAGGGCCTGTATACCCGGATAGATCCTTCAGCTGAAATAATAAAGCACCGAAAACGGCCGGGATGGAAAGCAAAAATGAAAAGTAAGCAGCTGTTTCCTTTTCGATCCCCCTCATCAGAGCTCCAGCGATTGTGAGGCCGGACCGGGATATGGCGGGGAAAATGGCAAGTGCCTGAAAGGAGCCGATCCAAAAAGCATCTGCCAGTGTTAAATTTTCAAGCCCGCGTGCTCCTTTTTTCACCTTGTCTGCAAATAACAGAAAAAGCCCGGTAAATAAAAACTCCCAGCCAATCGTCACACCTGTTCTGGAAATTTCATCAAAAAAGCTGCTGAACAGCAGTCCTGCTATAACTGCAGGAACCGTTCCGGCAGCTAAAAGCCATACAAGCCGGCTAAAAGGTTTTTTTATAAGGCGCCATAGCAGGTCCTTGTAAAAAACAAGTAATGCGATAAGTGTACCGATGTGAAGCATCGTATCCAAAAAGAGGCCGGCTTCCTGCAGGCCAAAAAGGTTTCTGAAGATGTACAGGTGGCCCGTACTGCTGATCGGCAGGAACTCTGTGAGCCCCTGAATCAGCCCGAGTATTGCGGCTTCAAGCCAGTTCATGAACAAAAGCATCCTTTCATTATCAGACGTTCTTACTCATTTTATGTACGAGCCTGCAAGGTTTAGAACAATACCTGCCTTTTTGCCTTTCCATTGACAAGTCTTTAAAACTTCGTTACTATGAAGGTAACAAATTAATATTCTCTCTCAGTCAAAGGGGAGTAGCAGCTCAGATCTTAAAATCTGAGAGCAAAGTCGTCATTTCATGGATTTCTATCCATCGGCTTTGTTGACATGAACGGTTATCTTAAACATGTTCCGCAAGACCTTTGCCCATTAGCGGCAAAGGTCTTTTTTGCGCCGCTAATGGGACGGAAAGAGAAAACCCATTAGGAGGAAGAAAAATATGGATGCTTCATTGTTTTTAGAGTATGGATGGGTGCTGCTGATCCTGATTGTTCTGGAAGGAATACTGGCAGCAGACAATGCACTCGTTATGGCAGTTATGGTTAAGCATTTACCGGAAGAGCAGCGGAAAAAGGCACTGTTCTATGGACTTGCCGGAGCCGTGGTCTTAAGGTTTGGGGCACTGTTTGCGATCTCATTCCTCGTAAATGTGTGGCAGGTGCAGGCTATAGGAGCTTTATATCTTCTATATATCTCCATCAGCCACTTAGTAAAACGCCATGTAATGAAAAAGGACGAAAATGAGGAAAGCAAGCCTAAAAAGCAATCTGGATTTTGGGGGACTGTTCTTAAGGTCGAGCTTGCGGATCTTGCCTTTGCTGTTGATTCCATCCTCGCTGCGGTAGCATTAGCCGTAACCCTCTCCCCTACAAATCTGCCTGAAATTGGCGGACTTGACGGCGGACAGTTTATTATCATACTTGCAGGCGGAATCATCGGTGTCATCATAATGAGATTTGCCGCAAATGCATTTGTTACGCTGCTGAAAAAGCGCCCGAATCTTGAATCTGCAGCATTTATGATTGTAGGCTGGGTAGGAGTCAAGCTTGGATTGTATACACTTGCTCATCCTGAAATAGATTTCATTTCAAAGCATTTTATTGAATCGCCGCTATGGAAAGGGATTTTCTGGACCGTCCTTGCCCTGATAGGAATCGGTGGCTGGTTCCTTTCAAAAGAATCAGACCCCGCTGCTGATGAAGAATCAGCATCATATAAAAAAGCGGAAAACGGATAATGTAAAAAAGCTTGCTGATCATCAGCAAGCTTTTTTTATTACATTTTTGTTACGCAATGCCAATTACGCATTGGTCACTCCTTTCTTAAAATGACGGCTGGGTTTAGTTCTTTTTGCTTATTATAAAAACTTTTCCATACACTCCCCTCAAATTGAAAAACGGATGCGAATCGTTTATTAGGAGGTGAAGGGTAAGCTTGATGGAGGAAGCAGTTCAATAGACTTGGTTCTTTCTTCCTTAAGTAAGTAAGGGGAATATCGTGATGGTCTATGTAACAATGTGTCATTAGCGTTACATTTAAGTAACAAAAACCAGTTTAACCCCGTAAATAAGGGTTTTTATAAGGGGAAATGATAAAAATAACGAAAAACACTCTTTTATATCGGTGTTTTCACCTGTGAAAAAGGGCTGAAATCAGCATTGGTGCTGGTTATATAGATAATTCCAAATTTCTTCCTTTGCGCTCTAATCATAATTTAGCTATGATAAACGCAGTATGATCGGGAGAAACTGAGGTGAATCCGTTGCTCAGCCTTTTATTTAAATTTGGCAGGAAAAAGCATACATTAGAAGACAGTGTTTTCAAAATTCAGGGCGGAGACCTGGATTTACAAAATAAATTAATAGACCAATATAAACCTTTTATTGCAAAAACCGTTTCATCAGTGTGCAAAAGATATATAGATGAAACAGATGATGAATTCAGTATTGGATTAATTGCTTTTAATGAAGCGATAGAAAAGTATTCAACAGAGCGGGGAAATTCTCTTCTCGCATTTGCAGAATTGATTATAAAAAGAAAAGTAATCGACTACATTCGAAAAGAAGCCCGGAATGCGCAAACCGTCAATATGGATCTTCAGGAGCATGAAGAAGGAGAAGCCTCCCAGAGTAAGATCGAAGCAGATCTGTCCATTGGGGAGTATCAGAAAATAGTCGAGCAAGAGCACCGAAAAGAAGAAATCCTGCACCTTCAGACTGTCTTAAAAGAGTTTCACTTAACGATTGCGGATTTGATAGATCATTCGCCAAAGCATAAAGATGCAAGACAAAATGCCATTCAAGTGGCCAAAACCCTTGTAGAGCATGAGGAATTGGTTAAAATTTTGTTCCAAAAAAAACAGCTCCCGGTCAAACAGCTTGAAAAGCTTGTTTCAGTCAGCCGAAAAACGGTTGAGCGGAATCGGAAATATATCATTGCCATGGCCGTTATAATGACAGGGGATTATCTCTATCTGAAGGATTACATTAAAGGAGTGCTTGAAGCATGAAACAAGGGGTCATCATCGATCTTACGGACAGTTATGCCATTGTCCTCACTGCAGACGGGCACTTTGTCAAAACCCTGGATGTGAAAAGCCACTATCAAATCGGAGAAGAAATTTCATTTTCTGCTGCAGAAGCGGAGAGATCCTCTTTTCCTAAACGCACAGGACTATTGGGTTTGCAGCAATTAAGAATTGGTTTTATTACAGCTATTGCTATTATTTTAATTTTCTTCAGCCTGTATCCAGTTTTTAATTCTGACAAAGTGTACGCCTACATGACGATCGATATCAATCCCAGCTTTGAGCTGGCGATTAATGGGAATATGGAGGTTATACAGCTAGACCCTCTAAATGAAGAGGGAGAGAAGCTGCTTTCTTCGTTCCCTGACTGGAGCAAAAAACGCTTTCAGTCAGTAATCGATAGCATTATTTCTCAAAGCCAATCGATGGGATATGTAAAAAACGGAAAAAACATTTTAATTACGACAGTAATTGATCACCAAGATGATCATTTTAGAAAAATTCTGCTGAATCAAGTGCAGTCTGTAAAAAATTCTTATGTTAAAAACAAGCTCTCAATTGAGACGCTGCAGTCTGATATGATGACTCGAAATAAAGCATTAGCTGAAGGAATCTCGACAGGCGCGTATATTAAAAATCAAAAGGCAACTGATGAACCTGACAATAATCAGGAGCAGAAGGAACCGGAAAGAAAAAATGAGCCTGCCCCAAAACCCGATTCCCCTGAAAAACCAGCCTCAGAGAAAAATAACACCAACAGTCATACAGAAGATGGGGAAAGACCATGTGTGGAACCTTCCTGTAAAAAAGAGCCACAGCCAAAAAAGGATACCAATAAACCAAAGCCTGATCCGGATGCTGTTAAAGAGATGGAAAAGAAGGCCAAACAGCCTCCGTCTGTCCCGCCAAAGCGGGAAGCCGCTCCTGAACATCCTGAATCAGATGCCCGCAAAAAAAACGAAAAGAAACAGCAAAAAGATGATAAAAAGAAGGTGTATCCGCCTCAAGAAGATGACCTGAAATCAAGGAATGAGGACTCAGAATCGGATGACGAAAGAGAATCAGACGATGAGGATTCAGATGACAAAAGAGAAGATGGAAGAGAATCGGATGATGACGAGGATGACGGATCAAATGATTCAAGATCTGAAAACAAGCGGGATTCATCTGGAAAAGAGAAAAACAAACAGGTTGCACAGTCCGTGCACTATGTTAGTGGAGAAAAAATCAGGATACAATATCAAATGAGGAAAGAGCTTGAGGAGGATCGGGGCTATTACAGGCAGGTGATAAGAAACCAGGAAAAGCAAAAAGAGAACTAAAAAAAGAGCCTTCTTAAGGTGACTCAAAATTGACGTCCCCTTGTTTATCAGCCACACACTTTTCTCATGCATAACTTACATACATAGCGCCGGGCATATTCGCACGGCGCATTTCCACATTATTCAGTTTTTCCGTGATTGCTTTGCTGAGCCTGTGTAATCAGACGTTTAGTCATCTCGCCGCCTACTGAGCCATTGGAACGGGAAGTTGTGTCTTTTCCAAGACTCACTCCAAACTCCTGAGCTACCTCCATTTTGAACTGATTAAGAGCTTGCTCTGCCCCAGGGACCAGCAATTTATTGGTTCTAGCCATAATTAAACCCTCCTTTCAGCTTTCCAGCTGTACTTCTATTGTCCGTCTGCCAGTTGAAACTATTCATGGAAAACAGAGGGTTTCATTCAGTTGTTTGCTTATAACAAGTCATTCATTGGTACATGCTATCGGTAAAAAGGGGATGAACCAATGAACCTTCAAAACGGAAAATTGTATTGGCCTGATACATTTCAATCACCTGCCTCCTATCCAAGTCTTGAAGAAGACATGACTGTGGATGTCCTTATTATCGGAGGAGGGGGATCTGGTGCCCAATGTGCTTATTTGCTTTCCAAGCAAGGGCTTTCGGTTGCGGTAGCTGACAAGAGGTCTTTCGGCGAAGGCAGCACATCTTCCAATACTTCCCTCATCCAATATGCAGGAGATAAAACATTTACACAATTGATTCATACTTTCGGGGAAAAAAATGCTTCGAAACATTTAAAGCTTTGTGAGACAGCAATCAGCGACATTGAGGCCATTTGTGCTGATCTGCCGATTCAAGCGGATTTCACCCGCCGGAACAGTCTTTACTATGCCAGCTGCAAAGATGATGTGAAAAAGCTCAAAGAAGAATATTCGTATCTAATAAAACACGGATTTAGTGTCGAATGGTGGGATGAAGATCTAATTGCTTCCCGTTATCCTTTCAGCAAGAAAGCCGCTCTTTATTATTTAAATGATGCGGAAATGAATCCTTTAAAATTTGTTCACGGGCTTTTTGAAGCAGCTAAGCCAGCGGCAAAATATTTTGAACAAACAAAAATTAATGGAATGAAACGAAAAGGCCAGAAGAATCACTTTTACACCGATAAAGGGAGAACCATAGCGGCGAAGTATGCCATCATTTGCGGCGGCTACGAGACGCTGGAAATGAAGAAAGAGAAAAATGCCGTTATGGAAAGCACGTATACGATCGTGACAAATGTTATGGAGGACTTTGAAGGATGGCATGAGAGAAGCCTGATTTGGGAGTCGGCCCGTCCATACATCTATTTAAGGACGACTCCGGATAACCGAATTATTGCAGGGGGCCTTGACGAAGCTACAAATATTCCTGAGGAAAGAGACGCAAAGCTTCTAAACAAAAGAGACCTGCTTATTCAGGAATTAAACAAACTGTTTCCTGATTATGATGTAAAAGCAGACTATTATTTGAGCGCTTTGTATGGGGGTACCCATGATGGGCTGCCAGTTGTCGGAATGTACGAAAACTGGCCGGATTGTTTCTTTTTGATGGGATACGGTGATAATGGAACGGTATACAGTATGGTATTGTCTAAACTGATCTGCGAACAAATCGTTACAGGCAAAAGCCAGGATCTTGGACTTTATACGCAAACGAGACCTTTTGCTTAGGATGGATCGAGAAAATGCTCCTGATACTGCCGGGCTCTGTTCAGCAAATGGGAATAAAGGACAGAGAAAACGGTTAGCACTAAAATGGGTCTTATCTGAATCCAAGAGTCTTGGGGAATGCGTGTAAAGGCTGTCCGGATGATATCTGCTTCCATTTCGATTTTTTCTTCCAAGTCCGTAGCCGGCGGAAAGTGGAACGATTCGTTAATGAGCTTGTCAAGAACTACAGCATATGCTTCATAGTAATCGACAGGGCTTATCAGATCATCTGTGCGGTCTGAAAGAGTATTAAACAGCTTATTCATCATTTTGCGGATTGTATCGAAATCATATATGGACTTTAAATCCCGGACGATCAAAAGAATGACTGCCTGATCAATCGAGTATTTTTTCCCGAGCGCCGGTTGGCCGATCAGCTCTTTAACATCACGTTTAATCCAGTTTTGAATGGAGGTTGATTTAAAGGCGGTCAGCTCACAAAGATTTCCTAAGGCCACAATATCATTTGTTGAAAGCCCTGAAGCGCTAGCTCTATTCCGATTATACCGTTTCACAAAATCCGGTATGAGACTTGATGTATGCTGGTTCCTTGTATTTAAAAAATTATCAAGTTCCATACCGTTTTGCCGGTCAAGTGCATGGAGCAAGCCTGACATTTCCAATCTGGTTAGTTTTGGTTCGTTCATCGCACACCTCTTTTGTTTATCCTAAACTTGGAAAGTTAGCATTAGATCATATTGCTTGTCATAAAATTAGGATGGGATTATAATTATTGTATAATAAGTTCATATGAACTTGAAACCATGAGGTGAAAAATGTTTAAGCGAATAGGATTATTTATATTAACCAACATTCTTGTCATTACGACCATTGGAATTGTTCTATCGGTTTTAGGCGTTGGCAATTATATAACGGCCTCTGGTGGAATCGATCTCTTAACCCTTCTTGCGTTTAGTGCCGTCGTAGGTTTTACCGGAGCACTGTTCTCACTGGCGATCTCCCGCTGGATGGCGAAAATGATGATGGGCGTTCAAGTATTAAAGCCTGATGACAATCTTTCCCCTGTAGAAAGGGATCTAGTCGAGCGTGTACACAGACTTGCCCGCACTGCGGGGATGAGAAAAATGCCGGAAGTCGGTATTTACCGTTCAAGGGAAGTTAACGCTTTTGCGACAGGCCCCTCTAAAAACCGTTCTCTTGTAGCTGTCTCTACAGGACTGCTTGAAGAAATGGATGAGAATGCTATAGATGGCGTCCTCGCCCATGAAATTGCCCATATTGTAAATGGAGACATGGTCACGATGACCCTTCTGCAGGGGGTTGTCAATACGTTTGTAGTCTTCCTCGCGAGAATTGCTGCCTGGGCTGTATCAAGATTTGTACGGGAAGAATTAGCAGGTGTTGTTCACTTTATAGCTATCCTCGTGTTCCAAATTCTTTTCTCCATCTTAGGAAGCCTTGTCGTGTTCGGATATTCCCGATATCGCGAGTATCATGCTGACCGCGGAGGAGCAGATTTTGCAGGGAAAGATAAAATGATTCATGCTCTAAGAAGCCTGCAGCAGTATTCAGAACGCACCCGGGATGAAGACAGTTCTTTAGCAACGCTTAAAATTAATAGCAAGCGCAAACGTTCTCTTTTCTCCACTCACCCTGATCTTCAGGATCGAATAGCGAGACTGGAGCAGCGCTGATCCCTCATAACAGGCCTCTCATAGAGGCTTGTTTTTTTTGTCCGGATTATCAATTAGAGTCCTTGTAAAAGAGATCATGCTGGATGGCTGTTCTTCTTCAGTCATTAAGTCAGAGATGGATGGTTTAAATGGGATAAGAGAAGGAAAATAATAATACCACCGTCCTCACGATCAGAGGATTAAAGCGGTGCGTTTTCAATTATCTCAATAGTTGGAATTTTGATCAGAAACGCATATATGACGGCATTATAAAGACATTTCATAAACGAATTGCTGAATAAGCCTTTTTTTTAGGGGAAATATTCATTAAGATAGTAAAAGCTACTAAAGTTGAAGGACGGTCTACTATGCATATTGCTGAAAGGCTGAGAAGGCAAAAGCTTTCTCCGGCCAAAATCATTGTTTCGTATTATTTTATTGCTGTTACAGCATCTATAATGCTCCTCAGCCTTCCGTTCGCAAGGAATCCAGAGGCGAAATGGACCTTTATTGACGCGCTTTTTACTTCTGTAAGCGCCGTAAGTGTAACCGGTCTGACAACCATTTCCATAAAAGACACGTTTACGACTCCCGGGATATTTATTTTAGCGTTTATTCTTCAATTCGGCGGCATTGGCATTATGACATTAAGCACATTCATCTGGCTTATTTTACGCCGGAGGATTGGGTTAAAAGAAAGACGTTTAATTATGACAGACCAAAATCAGTCCAATTTATCCGGTCTGGTCAATCTGCTTAAACAAATCTTGATCCTGATCATTGCTATAGAGGTGATAGGCGGTCTGATATTAGGCACATATATGCTGAAGTATTTCCCTTCATGGGAAGAGGCTTATTTACAGGGTTTTTTTGCATCAGTAAGCGCGACTACGAACGCAGGGTTTGATATAACGGGACAGTCTCTCATCCCTTTTGCAAAAGACTACTTTATCCAGTTTATTAACATTCTGCTGCTTACGCTCGGTGCCATTGGGTTTCCGGTATTAATTGAATTAAAAGCTTACCTGTTCCACGAGAAAAAACACCGGTTTACATTGTTTGCAAAGGTAACGACCCTAACCTTCATCGGACTCCTTCTTTTAGGAACCGTTGGCATTCTAATTCTGGAATCTCAAAGCTTTTTTAAGTACAGGCCATGGCATGAGTCATTTTTCTATGCCCTCTTTCAATCATCTACAACGAGAAGCGGCGGACTTTCAACGATGGATGTTTCCCAGTTCACAGACGCAACGCTTCTATTCATCAGCTTTCTGATGTTTATCGGTGCTTCACCGAGCTCTGTAGGCGGGGGAATCAGAACGACTACCTTTGCTCTAAACCTCCTTTTCATCTATCATTTTGCAAGAGGAACGAAATCCATTAAGCTTTTTAAGCGGGAGGTCCATCACGCGGATATTATCAAATCCATGGTTGTGACCCTTGTAGCGATTTTCATCTGTTTTGTATCCATTGTCATTCTTGCGGCTACGGAACCTTTTACACTGCTTGAAATAATATTTGAAGTGGCATCAGCCTTTGGAACGACGGGGCTTTCGCTCGGCATTACTGCGGGATTAAGCACTGGAGGAAAATGCATCATTATTCTGCTTATGTTTATAGGGAGAGTAGGGATTGTCACATTGCTGCTGATGATGAATAAAAATGAAACCGAAGCTAATTTCAAGTACCCAACCGAAAGAATTATTATCGGATAACCTGTGTGGGAAAACGCACAGGTTTTTATTTTTTGCAGCAGATCCTTCTTTTAAAGGAAGCGTGACATTGCCTCTTTCAGCAGACATCGTGCTGTTTCATAAGTTCTTATACAGAGGGAACAATGAACGGAGAAGGGAGGGAGTTTAATGGATAAACCTGCGCAATTTCCCGTAGCTGAGCTTAATGCAGAGGAGCTTAGCAAGCTTCAGAAGTTTGAGGATGATTTTCGCAATCGGACTGGAGAAAATATTGTCCTGATTGCTTATGAGCACCAGGAACGACGCTGAAAAAACTGCCAGCATGAAAAAGCGGTTCCCGAGAAAAAATAATTCTGCAGTGAGATGCTGCGTAATTTAATCATTAGGGGGATGTTTATGAAACGAAAGGCTGCGAATCATCAGGCTCTAAAGAACAATCATACTCCGACAGAAAGCATGGCTGATGCGGAATTTTCTGCAGAATTCAATCATGAAAATCCTAAGAAATATGCCAACCGCAATTCAAAAAAAGGGTTGCAGGGCAAAACGGGGACAGCCAAATGAGCAAGAAACAGCATAGCAAAGAGATGCAGAATCACAAAAAGCCAATGGATCCTCATGTACTTCAAGAAGAATTCGGAAGTGAATTTGGTGACGCCAACTCAGGAAAAATATATGATATAAAAGAACAATTGAAACGGAATTCCTGCCAGGAATAATAGCTTCAAGCAGCTCTATGGGAGATCAGCTAAGCGCGGGAGAAACTGCTTAGAATGTATACAAAAACCCCCCGGTATGCTTGTGAACACCGGGGGACTCATACCAATCATTTTTTCATTAGGACGATCCAGGCAGCCCCTTTATATGGCCCGGGTCTGATCCAGGTTCACATTCGTTGTGTAAATATGTGTTTCATTTGAATTTGAATCATAATGAATGAGCATCCAAGTCTGAGTATAGATCAAGTTCCCGTGCAGCTTGTATTCTTCAAGGTCAAAGGGAAGCTGCTCGACTATTGTGTGCTTATAGAGCTCTTTTTCTGTAAGAGGGTTCTGCTCATAGACAGAGCCAAGTCTTTGGGGCTCCTTGAGCAATTGTTTATAAAACCGGTCCCGCTCCTCTTTCGGAAGCATAGTATCCTCCCAAAGGGCTTTTCTTGGTTTATAGCGCTGGTTTTTTAAATAATCAAATGTCATAAGCGCGACAGCAGCACTTAAATGATCAGGAGCTATGGAAGTAATGAACAGACGGAGTCGTCTGAACAAATCCTCCAGCTGATGACCGATTCTGCTCCAGCCTTTTTCATCCCAAAACGTGCCGAATTGCTGAAAGAAGTCAAAAGGAGTTTCAAAAACGTGCTCCACCAGATATTCAATCGTTTGATCCATCCGGTGATCATTCCAGTATTTTTCCAGCACATCTTCAACTTGTTTAATTTTGGAGATATCATGGAAGCTCAGTACATTATTCTTTAAGATTTCATATGGAGAGTGGTCCATATAAACGTAATCATGCTGGGCCGCTCTCAGACGAAGTCCGGTGCCCCTCAGCATTTTTAAAAACCCAAGCTGGAGTTCCTCAGGCCTCATTGCGAAGACATCGTTGAATGTTTTTTTAAAGGAATGATAATCCTCTTCTGGCAGCCCGGCGATCAAATCCAAATGCTGTTCAATTTTTTGCCCTTCCTTAACCATCGTAACGGTTCGGGTAAGTTTGCTGAAATTCTGTCTTCGCATGACTAAATCGTTTGTCTCATCGTTTGTGGACTGTACTCCAATTTCAAACCGGAATAACCCTTTAGGAGCATGTTCATTCAAAAACTGTATCACTTCGGGACGCATGATATCTGCGGTGATCTCAAATTGAAAGACCGTGCCGGGTCTGTGTTCATCAATTAAGAACTGAAACATTTCCATTGCATAGCTGCGGCTTATGTTAAAGGTCCGGTCTACAAATTTAATGGTTTTCGCGCCGTGGTTCATGAGAAAACGAATGTCCTCTTTTACTTTCTCCCGATCAAAATAACGTACCCCTACTTCAATCGAGGAAAGACAGAACTGACAGCTGAACGGACAGCCTCTGCTTGTTTCTATATACGTAACACGCTTGGCAAGGCTGCCGAGATCTTCTTGAAAGCGGAAAGGGGATGGAAGCTCTTTAAGATCCACTTTGTTTCCTTGAGGCTGAATCCTGATTTTCCCGTCTTCCCTGTAGGCAACCCCTTTCACAGCATTCATCGGATGACCTTGTTCAATAGCCTGAAGAAGCTGTTTGAATGTTTGTTCTCCTTCTCCAATAACGATATAATCTGCCTGTGGAACCCGTTCCATCCACTCGAGCGTATCATAGGTGACTTCCGGACCGCCCAAAACGATGATAAGCTCCGGCCTGATTTTCTTTAGCATATTAATGACCTTGATGGTTTCTTCAATATTCCAGATATAGCAGCTAAACCCGATAACATCAGGGTTTCGATTGAATAAATCACTTACGATGTTTATAGAAGGGTCTTTAATCGTATATTCTGCCAGTTCAGCATCGTATTCCGGCTGCGCATAGGCTTTTAGGCAACGGATCGACAAGCTTGTATGAATGTATTTTGCATTTAATGTGCTAAGCACAATGTTCATGAATTTCCACCACTTTTAATAAGATTATTCTGCTTTAAAACATTACTCATTTTAACACATTCCAGCCTGCGGGAAACGTTTTTCATCTAAAAAAGGCTGATCCCGCATTACTTGGGACCAGCCAGCGTGCTATGTTTGCTGTATAGATTTAAACTTGTTTTTAAGGCGTGTGGCTTTTAATTCTACAATAGGCTCCGTTAAGGTTTTGACGAAATTCGATGACAGAATGAATGTGACGAGCACAGCGGCTGCAGCATATATCGCGATGCTTTGGTAATCGCTCAGCCATTCCTCCGCAGCGCTGTTCCGAATCCCGTTTATAATAAATCCATGCAGGAGGTATACGTAAAAGGTTCTTGTGCCCCAAGAGGTGAAGAACGCTTCCCGCTGCGGAACAATGGCCAGAAAGCTCAGTGTAGAAGCGACGGTCATCATGTAAAAGCTTGTGCGTATGAGAGCACTGGCTGCAATTTCCTCTCCAAATGCCGAGTAAGGCTTTGAACCGAAAAGCCACTCAAAATCAAACTCCAGGAAAAAATACATACTGAAGGTTAACGCAAGGAAGAGAACGGACACGGTTCTTCCTTTCACCGTGGTTAATTGATGGAAGTGCTCTCTTTTCATATAAAACCCCATAAGGAACAGCGGGAAAAATACAAAGGTTCTTCCGATGCTTAAAAAGCTGCTGTCAAAATCAGCATAACCGATTGCGATCCCAATCAGAAAGGAAGTTCCAAGAGCCGCCTTCCAATTAATCTTTGTAAAAAGGAAAAGCATCAGATTCCAGAAGAATAAGCTTAGCAAAAACCAAAGGGACCATTGCGGGTCTAAAGGGTTCAGCTCCAGCTTATCCTGTTTATGAATAAGAACATAATATACCGAATAAACTCCTTGGAAAATTAAATAGGGGATAATGAGTTTTTTGGCGATTTTTCGAACGTAGCCTTTTTTCTTGTACCCCTTGGCAAAATAGCCAGATACCAGAATAAATGCAGGCATATGAAAGGTGTAGATAAACTTATAAAGGTGAAGCATCACATCATTATTATCAATAAATGAACGGATGAGATGGCCAAATACAACAAGAATAATCAACAAGAATTTCGCGTTATCAAAGTAACTGTCTCTTGTTTTCAATGCACATCACCTGCCTGTTCTGCTAATAGTTACGGGAAATACTGTAAAGACCATTTACCCATGCCTGATTAGTGTAAAACAGAATGGCGGCATCAAACCTTAAAAATCATTCATTGTGAGAGAGATTTAATCCTGCTGTTACATAATTGAGAAATATGTAGTGTTTCCGATAAGCTCTGCTGAGATTTTCTGGTGATGCGGGAAAGCCGATGCCTGATAGAAGGTAAATCAACATTCTCACGATAAATCGCTAAGGAAAAATAACCCTTTTCGGATAAATCATGGAATATAAGTTAGAGGAATGAAGGACTATGGAATTTGCTGTAGAAATAAAACATATATGAACATGGAAGTTAAAAAGGGAGTGTACGGGGAATGAGTCAGCTGATAGAGGAGGCACAAATTGCTCGGTTAACGATTGAACTGGAACGCTTAAAAGAGGAAAATACCCAACTTAAAAAAGAATTGTCTAAGCACCAGGTCATATTTAATCAGGCACTGGACGCGATCATTATTTTTGATCAGGACATGAATTTTATAGATGCAAATGAAGCAGCCTGCTTAATGTTTAAAGAAACGAAAGATAAGCTCCTTAGAAAATCATTGTATGATTATCTTGCTTTGTTTGCTAATGAAGAAATAAAAAGACAAAGGGACGTGCTATCGGAAAAAGGTGCTTTAAAAGAGGAATTAATGATAAAGCTCGATGACGGACAGCTAAAGTTTATTGAATTTGCCGCAAAAAAGAAAGCGATCGGTGAGTTTGATTTATCGATCATGAGGGATATTTCTTCAAAGAAAATACTGGAAAGAGAAAGAACCATCAATGAGCAAATGTTTCAGGATCTTTTTCACCGGGCACTGGATGGAATTGTGATCTACGATCAATATGGCAGGCTCGTAGATGCAAACACCTCCTTTTGCGAGAGCTTCGAACTGCAGAAAAACCAGCTTTCCTCCTATAAGCTGAAGGATTTCATTGATAAGGAAAGTCAAGGGGAAATGGATCAAACCTGGTCACTTCTTTCTAAATCAGGAAAAGCGAAAGGCGACCTGCCAGTCAGGCTGAAAAGCGGCCTAAGAAAAATCTTCGAGTTTACAACTACGGCGAATATCCTCAATGGCTATTATATGTCGATCATGAGGGACATTACAGAGAAACGGGAAATGGAAGCCCAGCTTTATGAAAGCGAAGTCCGCTTCCGGGAAATTTTTGAAAACGCTATGGATGCCATCATCATATGGGATAAAAAGGGGAAAATCCAAAAAGCGAACAGATGGGCGACACGTATTTTCGAACTTCCGATGGAAGGGCTGCTGAAAAGCTCAATTACAGACTTTATTGATCAGGGAGACCCGCGTTATCATGATGCTTTTGATGAATATTTAAATACAGGATCCATCCGCCAGGAACTTAATTTCCATATGCCGAACGGACAGTACAAACAGCTGGAATTCACTTCTAAAGCCAATATTTTTAAAGGCCAGCATATTACCATTTTACGAAATGTAAGCGACAGGAACCGCATGGAGAAAGAATTGCGGCAAAGCGAGGAAAAATTCCGTAAAATTTTTAATGGAGCTATGGAGGGAATCATCCTTTTTGACAGCCATTTTTCCATCATGGCTGCCAATCCAGTATCAGCCAAAATTTTTGAGATGAATCATGAGGCAATTGAGAAATGCAACCTGTATACGTTATTGTTTCCAAATCAGACTAAAGCTCCTTCCGATTTTTTTGCTGAGCTTCAAAAAGAAGAGGAGGGCACAAATGAAATCTGCCTGCAATCCAAACAAGGGCATACAAAAATCCTTGATTTTTCATTAAAGCTGAATTTAAATGAAAATATGCATTTGGCCATATTCAGGGATGTAACTGAAAGAAAGGAACTCGAAGAGCGGCTTAGAAAATCAGATACGTTAAATGTTGTCGGGGAGCTTGCAGCAGGAATTGCCCATGAAATCCGAAATCCGATGACAGCGCTGAAAGGATTCATCCAGCTTTTGGAAAGCGGTGTGAAAGAGGACTTTGGCATGTATTTTCATGTGATAAAATCCGAACTGGACCGAATTGAAAGCATCATTACCGAGTTTCTAGTGCTGGCTAAACCGCAGGCTGTGCATTTTGAACAAAACAGCATTGTGAAAATTATGAAGGAGACAATGGAACTTTTAAACGCACAAGCCATTTTTTCCAATGTTCAGCTGGAGCTGACAGCAGAAGGCGAGATCCCATCCATATTCTGCGAGCCCAATCAAATGAAGCAGGTCTTTATTAATATTTTAAAAAATGCGATTGAAGTGATGCCAAACGGTGGAAAGGTACGGACTAAGCTGAAAATGCCGGACCCCGATCACTTAATCATATCCATTGAGGATGAAGGGAACGGAATTCCTGAAGACAAGCTAAGAAAATTAGGAGAGCCATTTTACACAACAAAAGACCGCGGGACAGGTCTTGGTCTTATGGTAAGCTTTAAGATAATCGAGGAACACCGGGGCAAGGTAGAAGTGGAAAGTTATGTAGGAAAAGGTACTACCTTTTATATTACTCTTCCTGCAGGAAAAAAAGAGGTGGAATAAGTGATAGGATTCGCTCAGGTTTATACATCTATAGGAAAGATAACGATTGTATCGGACGGGACTGATATTTTGGAGGTTTTGCTTCCAGGCTCTGATTTATCCCGTTTGCCATGTGAAGAGGCTGATTTTCCTGTGTTAGAGAAAGCTAAAACCCAGATGAAAGAATATTTTGAAGGCCGGCGGACTGAATTTGATCTGCCATTTAAATCCGAAGGGACTCCCTTTCAAATGCGTGTGTGGGAAGCATTAAAATTGATTCCATACGGAAGTTCCCTAAGCTATTCCCAAATTGCTGAAAAAGCTGGAAGCCCAAAAGCAGTTCGCGCCGTCGGACAGGCCAATAAGAACAATAAACTCCCGATTATCGTCCCGTGTCACCGGGTAATAGGAAAAAATAAATCTCTCACCGGTTATGCAGGGTCGAAAACAGACTTAAAAGCTGCGTTACTGGAGCTCGAAAAAACAGAATACAAAAAGGCATAATACAAAACACCGGATGACTAATCCGGTGTTTTGTATTGGAATGCTGGTTACCGGCTGCCAATTCCCGTTTTACCCGTGCATTGGCGCTTTGATTCACGCTGCCGGAAACTTGTCACAAATATGGAGCCGTGACATAGTATTTAACAAGGGTAAAAAAGTTTCCTGAGCGCAAGAAGGGGGAGGGATTACTGTGATCATCCGGCCGGCAAGAAATGTGAAAATTGCAGCCTGTGCAGCGCTGTTTAATAAGTGCAGCCTCATCTCAAAAGAACAGGCTCAAGCCATTATAAAGCTTCAGAAATAATTGACAATAGAATACAAATAAGACTATTATCTAATTAGATATATATCTAATTATGAGGTGCATACATGCAATTAAACCGCTTAGTCCAATTTCATAAAGCAATGGGAGATGCAACAAGGCTAAAAATCATTGCCATCCTGGCAAACGGGCCTAAACACGGCCAGGCATTAGCAGGGATTCTCGGACTCACTCCGCCGACCATCACCCACCATCTTTCCAAACTGAAAGAAGTCAATCTGGTCCGTCAAGAAAGAGAAAAAAACACCATTTATTACTTTCTTCAAAGCAAGGTTATTGAAAATTATGCAAACGATATTGGAAAACTTATCAATGCTGAGGAGGAAAACAAAGTGAAGCAGCTAACGGGGGATCAGTTGAAAATTGTGCAAAATTATTTAACTAGTGAGGGGAAGTTAAAAACCATTCCATCCCAGCGCAAACGAAAGCTTATGGTTCTCTGCTATATTGCGAAAGATTTTGAAGCTGGGAAGAAGTATACAGAAAAAGAAGTGAATGAAGCGATCACCAAATATCATGAAGATTATGCCACCCTCCGGCGGGAAATGATTGTCAATGCAATCATGTACCGTGAAAACAGCATTTATGAGCTCAATCCAAAGGAGCTATGGGCAAAGATTGAAGAATGAACACTCAAATCTTTTATTGGGAGGATCCCCAGCTGCAAAGCTGATCCGGCTGAACAGCGTTCAGACATGCAAACCTGAGGATACATAAAAGCCGGCATCCTCAGTTTTTTCAGCTCTGATTGTTCCTCAGCATGCCCGTTCGAACGGATTCCCGGATTTCATACAGATGGTTCGGGTAAAAAAAGCTCTTCGATTTTAACGCTGTAATTTCCTCTCATGACCCCTTTTTCTGTCACTATGCCTGTTATCAGCTCTGCAGGAGTTACGTCGAAGGCAGGATTGAAGACCTGGACGCCGTCTGGGGATACTTGGGTTCCTGCTATATGAGTAATTTCCTTAGCGTCGCGTTCCTCAATTGGGATTTGTTCTCCGACTTCCATGTTTAAATCAAAAGTAGAGAGTGGGGCAGCAATATAAAACGGGATGCTGAAGGCATTTGCTAAAATAGCAAGATTGTATGTTCCAATTTTATTAGCGGTATCACCGTTTTTCGCAATGCGGTCTGCTCCTGTAATGATGGCGCTGATCTTCTTGTTTTTAATGGTAAAGGCAGCCATGCTGTCTGTAATCAAAGTAACATCGACCCCTGCCTGCATAAGCTCCCATGCAGTGAGTCTTGATCCCTGAAGCACCGGCCGGGTTTCACATGCAAACACTTGAAGCGGGAAATTTTGCTCCTTTGCCAAGTAGAAGGGAGCAAGCGCTGTTCCGTATCTGGCAGTCGCTATTGAACCTGCATTGCAGATGGTCAGGATCCGGTCGTTTTTAGAAAAGAGCTTTAACGCATGCTCTCCTATTTGTCTGCAGGTTTCTTCATCCTCTGCCTGAATTTGAATGGCTTCATGTATAAGATTGGTTTTTGCTTCATTCACTGATTGAACATTGCCGCATGATTTCAGAAGACGGTTAAGAGCCCAGGACAGATTTACGGCCGTTGGCCTCGACCCAGCTAAATATTCCTGCTCTTTTTTTAGCCGTTTCAGGAATAAACCAATTTCTGTTTCACTGTAGCGGGATGCAGAAAGGGCAAGCCCGAATGCTGCTGTTATTCCGATTGCCGGGGCGCCTCTCACTTTCAGACTTTGTATAGCCTCCCAAACGTCTTTTATGTTGTTCAGGCGAATGTATTCGGCTGCGGCCGGCAGTTTTTGCTGATCAAGCAAGGAAATATAAGTATCCTTCCATTCAACTGAACGGGGTACGATGAAAGATGGCTGAAGCATGTTTATAGTCCTCCTAATCAGGGGGCAATAGCATGACGGAAAAACCGTTTGAGCTGCCCTGGTTCCGTAAGATTGCGCCGCTGCTTGATCAATTTTTTCCCAAGCTCCAGCGACTGAATTTTCACTTCTATTCTCCGGCTGTGCGGCTGGATGCCATCGAGGTCGGCCACATGGGCGAGGCCGATTGTCCTTCTGATCACCTCACAGCCCGCAAAGCCGATTGTATCCTCAAATATCTGCGCCAATGTATGTTCAAGATAACCTTCCACTTCAGAGTAGCAGTCCAGACTGCTGTTTTTCCAAGCTTCTTTAAACACATAAGCAAATGTGTTCCATGCTGTTTCGATCGCATGAAACAGAAACTCCTGTTTATCCGGTTCACGGGATAGGGCATTAAGCAGGAGATTTCCAATAAACTGTCCTGGATCAAAGCCGATCGGGCCGAAGAACGCAAATTCAGGATCAATGACTTTCGTTTCTGTTTCTCCTGCAAAAATGCTTCCTGTGTGGAGGTCTCCATGCACTAAGGCATCCGCCTGCGTTAAAAATTTCTTTTTAAGCTTGGCAGCTTCCAGTTTTAAATGGGTGTCTGCCCAGATCTCTTCCGCCGCTTTCCGGAGCTCCGGTTCAAAGTCATTTGAATCATGATCGAAGAATGGATCGGTGAACACAAAGTCCTCTGTAATTTTACAAAGGTCAGGATTCGTAAATTGTTTAACAAGCTGTTTTTTCACATGAGGCTCAAGGGCGAAATCGCTCGTATAAAAGAGCGTCCTGGCCATAAATTCTCCAATGTGCTGAGCGAGATGCGGGAGCTGTTTTCCTTCGATCAATGCCTGCCTGGCAATTTGTAAGTGTGACAGGTCTTCCATTACGGTTACAGCTAGGGGCTGGTCGGTGTAATAGACCTCCGGGACAAGCCCTGGTGCAAGCTCTGCATGCTTAACGAGGGCGCTGCTTTCAATGCGTGCCCGGTCAAGGGTAAGCGGCCATGATTCACCGATTACCTTTGCGTATGGAAGAGCCTGCTTAACAATCACCCCTTTGCCTGATTTTGGATCATGTACTCTGAAAACAAGGTTCAAATTCCCATCGCCAATTTCCCTGCAGTGAAGAATCGTGTCTGGAACGAGGCCCAGCCTGACCGCGAGTGCCGCAGCGGCGGCTTCCGTTAACGGTTCATAAAATGCTGAATGTGGTATACCCAATTTTTTCGCCTCCTGAAAAGCCGTTTTTTAGATAAGTGCAAATACAAAAAGCCTCTTTCGTTTTGAGAAAGAGGCTTGAAGAGGCTGTCTCCGCACCTCTTATCTCCCAGAAAGCATAAAGCTTCTGACGGATTTAGCACCGTGCCTTTTGGAGCGTCTTGCTCCGGCGCTTCTTGCTGCGCCCCATTTCGCAATGGAATTACGGTCGGTTGCTGTTGGGGTCAACGGGCCAATTCCCTCTCCCAACTCTCGATAAGAGTATATGTGTTAGATTTTTTTGAATGTTTTAATTGTTTTGCAATCAATCATTGATGAAAATCTTACCAGCTCCACAATAAGTCTGTCAATCTTTTTTTAGTATGTTTTAAAGGCCCGGCATCAGAAAGAATCTGATAAAACCATTCATAAGCTTCAGGCTGAGTGATTTAACCCTTATATATAAAAAATTAAATAGGGAGGTCAGCTTTTAAAGAACGATTGGTACAATTCAGGCCGGCGGTCCTGAAATACGGGAATCTGTCTTCTAATTTCAGCAATTTCTGCGAAATCCAATTCAGCGCGGAGTGTTTCTGCTCCTTGCCCCGCCTCGGCCAAAACTGATCCCCATGGATCAATGATTATAGAATGTCCGGCAAATTTATTTTTGGGGTCGGACCCGCATCTGTTGCAGGCAACGACAAAGGCCTGATTCTCAATGGCTCTTGCTATGAGGAGCGCCCGCCAGTGGTTAAGGCGGAGGAGGGGCCATTCAGCGGCGACGAACAATACTTCTGCTCCATGGGCTGCATGATCCCGCATCCATTCAGGGAAGCGGATATCGTAGCATATAAAGCCTGCGCATTGGATTCCATCCAGAGAAAAAAGTCCGCTGCTTTTGCCGCCTGTCAAATAATGGTGTTCATCCATCAGTTTAAATAAATGAATTTTGCTGTATTCATGTACCAGCTCTCCGCTCCTGCTGAAAATGAGCATTGTATTTGTTATCTCTTTACCGGACTTTTTGGCAATGGACCCTGCCACCAGGTGGACATGGTGCTCTCTAGCCAAGGCCGAAAGAAAAGCCTTCGAGTCCCTTCCTTCCGGGTCCGCAATCTCATCCAGTCTTGTCAAATCGTATCCAGTGTTCCATAATTCGGGTAATACAAGAATGTCCGGCGGATTGACTTTAACGGCTTCCCTGATCGCAGCTGCCGCTCTTTTTTTATTTTCTTCCGGATTGCCGAATGCGATATCAAATTGGATGCACGCAATTGACTGTTTCACTTTGACCCCCGCTTTCAATCAGAATTTTCTTTACTTTTCTGTATTAACACTATATGATTTGTGACTATCATTTCAAGAATTTTTCGAGAAGGTGGAATAGAATGACATATTTTGAACCATCCCGCTTACTAAGACGGCTTCCTGAGCAATTTTTCGCTGCCTTGTCTTTAAAAGCAGCTGAAAAGATTAAAGAGGGCTGTGACATCATCAATCTGGGCCAGGGAAACCCGGATCAGCCTGCACCTGCACATATCGTTAAGGCGCTTCAAAAAGCTGCAGAAGAACCGGCCAATCACAAATATTCCCCTTTCAGAGGTAAACAGTCTTTTAGAGCAGCTGCTTCAACCTTTTACAAGAGAGAATATGGGGTTGAATTAGATCCGGAGACGGAGATAGCCATCCTGTTTGGTGGGAAAGCCGGGCTTGTTGAGCTTCCACAATGTTTACTAAACCCTGGTGATGTGGCGCTTGTTCCAGATCCTGGATACCCGGATTACTGGTCTGGCGTAGAGATGGCCGGCGCAGGGATGCACATGCTTCCGCTGCTTGAAAAAAATGAGTACCTCCCGGATTATGATCAAATTCCTGATCCTGTTTTGCTTAAAACAAAGCTTATGTTTTTAAATTATCCGAACAATCCTACGGGAGCAGCAGCCAATGCAGCTTTTTTTAGAGAAACCGCTGATTTTGCCAAGCAGCACCATATTTGTACCATTCATGATTTTGCCTATGGAGCGATTGGGTTTGACGGCGAAAAGCCGTTAAGTTATCTTCAGACCCCTGGTGCAAAGGAAACGGGAATTGAAATTTATACTCTTTCGAAAACGTTCAATATGGCGGGGTGGCGGGTAGCGTTTGCAGCTGGAAATGCCAGTGTTATAGAAGCAATCAACCTGTTTCAGGATCATATGTATGTAAGTGTTTTTGGTGCTGTTCAGGATGCGGCCGAAGCAGCTTTGCTGGATAGAGGGGACAGCTTAAAAGCGCTTGTCCGGATGTATGAAAGACGCCGGAATACACTGGTGGATGCCTTTAAGGAAATCGGCTGGAACATTCAAGCTCCTAAGGGGAGTTTCTTCGCTTGGCTGCCCGTTCCCGAGCGCTTTACATCCCAGGAATTTTCAGATCTTCTTCTGGAAAAAGCTCATGTTCTTACCGCACCGGGAAGCGGGTTCGGCCAATTTGGCGAAGGATATTTGCGTGCTGGTCTGCTTACGGATGAAGCCAGGATCCGGGAGGCGGCCGAAAGGATTGGGAAGCTTGACATTTTCCGGCCGTAATGGAATGATTTTCAATTATGACTTGACACATTTCCAAATCCCTGCAATAATCCAAATTAATTGAAAATTTCGCCTGCGGATTTTTTGCAGGCCTATACCGTACTTATCAAGAGCAGGCGGAGGGACCAGCCCTATGAAGCCCGGCAACCGACTTGAACTGAACGTTCAAGCACGGTGCTAAATCTTGCAGTGTCAGCACTGAGAGATAAGGTACTGCATAACTATTATGCAAAGCCTCTTCTCTTATGACGAAGAGGCTTTTATATTGCTATGAAGACGGAGGCTTGACGATGAGTGAACTGATTGCGACCTATCTTGTACACACTTCAAATGACCGCCTGGAAGAAAAAGCGGAGGGGATTGCGCTCGGGCTGACCATAGGCTCGTGGACAGATCTTCACGAGCTTGAAAAGGAGCAGCTGAAAAAACATAAAGGCACAGTACTGTCCGTGGAAAGATTAAGCGGAGACGTGCGTGCGAATGAATTCTTCGGTAAAAAGCTGACGCGCGGTCTCATTAAAATTGCCTACCCTGCAGCCAATTTTTCTGAAGACCTTCCCGCTGTTTTAACGACTGCTTTTGGGAAATTGTCGCTGGATGGGGAAATCAAGCTTCTGGATCTCGAATTCTCCAGTGAACTTGCAAAGAAATTTGCGGGCCCTAAATTTGGAATCAGCGGAATTAGAGAAAAGCTTGGTGTAAATGACCGTCCGCTGTTTATGAGCATTTTTAAAGGCGTGATTGGCAAGGACTTGGAATATTTGAAAAAGCAGCTTTATGAGCAGCTTGCAGGAGGGATGGATTTAGTAAAGGACGATGAAATCCTGTTTGAAAATCCCCTGACTCCGTTTTTGGAACGGGTTAAGAAAGGACGGGAAATCATTGACCAACTGCAAAAAGAAACAGGGAAACGTTCTTTATATGCAGTGAATCTGACGGGAAGGACATTTGAGCTCCGGGACCGGGCAAGATGGGCGGCCGAAGCTGGCGCGACAGCTCTTTTATTGAATGTGCACGCGTATGGACTGGACGTTCTTCAGGCTCTGGCAGAGGATGAGGAAGTGAATGTTCCGGTCATGTCCCATCCGGCGGTAAGCGGCGCTTTCGCTTCTTCGCCATTTTATGGATTTTCCTATCCGCTCCTTTTAGGGAAGCTGACACGTTTGGCTGGCGCAGATCTTTCCTTGTTTCCATCTCCATACGGAAGTGTAGCTTTGGAGAAAAAAGCAGCATTGGGAATTGCTGAGGAATGCACCGTCCAAAGCAGCATCAGGGAAACCTTTCCGGTACCTTCTGCCGGCATACATCCAGGTCTAGTTCCGGTTATCATGAACGACTTTGGAACAGACTGTGTCATTAATGCAGGAGGCGGCATCCATGGGCATCCTCTTGGTGCTTCTGGAGGAGCTGCGGCCTTCCGTTCCGCAGGAGAAGCCGTTCTTGAACACATCTCACTTGAAGAACGGGCAAAAACCGATAAACCATTGGCTCTGGCCCTTGAATTATGGGGTCAATATGGCAACGCTGAAAAATGAAGCCTGTCATTTTCTGTGATTCTGATGGACCGGTGACGATTTAATGTTGGCGGTGTAATGGATTGACCGGATTGCTTGAAAAAAAGGGGGGAAGAGCGTGAGTCAAAAAGAAAAACAGCCGCTGAAGGAATTGGCACTTATAAAAAGAGAACTGGCTGAGAGAGACTGGTTTCCAGCCACCAGCGGAAACCTGGCTATTAGAACGGGGAACGACCCGCTGGCGTTCTATGTAACTGCAAGCGGCAAGGACAAGCGGGAAGAAACCGATGATGATTTCCTTTTAGTGAATGAGCATGGAGAGCCTGCTGGGGAAACCCATTTAAAGCCTTCGGCTGAAACACTGCTTCACTTAGAGATATTCAAGAAAACACACGCCGCGTGCAGCCTTCATGTCCACACCGTTGATAACAATGTCATCTCGGAAATCTTTGCAAATGAAGGGATGGTTACCTTCACGAATCAGGAGATCATTAAAGCATTCGGCCTGTGGGAGGAAAACGCATCCTTTTCGGTGCCGATTATTCCAAACCATGCAGATATCCCCGCTCTTGCCAAAGCTTTTGGAGTGCATGTTCATAAAGATGCGGGTGCCGTCTTGATCCGGAATCACGGAATAACGGTTTGGGGACGGACAGCGCTGGAAGCAAAGAAGTATCTGGAAGCATGCGAGTTTTTATTTTCGTATCATGTTAAGCTTCTGCAATGCAGGGTAAACCAATCTATTAAACTATAGGGGGAAACAGCAATGGCCTCAATTCTTTATCAGCAAAGCGGAGAGCGAATCACCGATCAGGATCAGGTTTCAGCTTTTCTGGAAAGCCAGGAAGTCATTTATGAAAAGTGGGATATCGAAAAGCTTCCAGCACACCTTAAGGAAAATTTTGAATTGACCGATGAGAATAAAGAAGAAATTCTGGAAGTATTCAAGGCGGAAATTGTGGATATTTCCAAAAGGCGGGGGTACCAGGCGCAGGACATAATCTCACTCTCAGATAAAACGCCTAATCTTGATGAGCTGCTGAAGAATTTTCAGCAGGAGCATCACCATTCAGATGACGAGGTTAGATTTATTGTCAGCGGGCATGGGGTTTTTATTATTCAGGCTAAGGACGGTTCTTTTTTTAATGTCGAGCTTGTTCCAGGGGATCTAATATCAGTACCCGAGAACATCCGTCATTATTTCACCCTTCAGGATGACCGCAAAGTAGTAGCGGTCAGAATTTTCGTCACGAAAGAAGGCTGGGTGCCGATTTATGATAAAGAAGAATCGAATGCAAACTAAACAAATGAGGGGGCTGTCTGAAAAGTCCTGCTGAGAGAAAGGCTAAAGCCCCGGTATGCGTAAAGTGAAGCATACCGGGGTTTTTCTGTGAGTCGAAAACAAATTGGAGGAGCGGAAATCAGGCATAAAGCCTAAGGATATAAGGAGAGTGTGTGTAATAGCTGGCGAACGGTTCTGTTTAGAGCGGGTACAGATAGGATTGGAAGCTGTCATAAATCACACTGATCACACATGTAATAGATGGACAAAAGATCTTTTTAACAGAAAAATCGAAATATTCTTTACTTATTTCATTCTTATGTGTAAAATTTTCTACAATCGATATCAGTCTACTTTACTAGGAGGGTTATCATGAAAATCCGTTACAATTACGTGAAAAAGGAAGCAGTAAAATACTGTAATCTTTCAAACACCGTAAAAGAAGCATACGACCGCTTAAAGGAGACAGGATACCGCTGCATCCCAGTGCTGGATGAAGGCGGGAAAAAATTTACTGGCCTGATTTATAAAGCATCCCTCCTGGAGTATTACTACGAACAAAAGGGTCAGGACAACGATTCCATCGCATCATTAGTTAAGGACCAGGACGCATACATTCTCGAGGAAGATTCTTTTATTAAAGCATTTATGTCCATTAAGAGATTGCCATTTCTCGCTGTACTTACGGAGGATCAGGAATTTACCGGTATTATGACCCACGCAAATATTATGGATGTTCTGGAAGATTCCTTCGGATTGAGGACGGGCGGATACCTTCTGACGGTAGCAACAAAAGAACATAAAGGCGCGATAAAAGAGCTGGTCAGCACCATAAAGGATGTTAACATCGAAGGCCTCCTGACATTGGATAACGGAGACTATCTCAGAAGAATTGTCGTCAATCTGTCTCATGATCTGACAGAGAAAAAACTGAATAAGATCATCAGCAAGCTGGAGGAAAAAGAATTTCGTGTAACCTTTATTGATGATGTAAGACAGGGAAAAGCAGCGGCTGGTAAGGCAGAGTAAAGCATTTTAGCAGCTTAGAGGATTCACCTGTCATGAACGAATAGAAAAACCAAAAAAGATAGTTTTTGGAGAATTTTAGTCCAAATACTATCTTTTTATATGTTTTTATATAAAAAAATGGTTTAAAGCCTTCCAAGTTTGGGAATAAAATAATAAAATCTAAATATTAACAATTATGTAACATATTTATATATGATTCGGCAAATTTTTCTCTAGGAATGAATGAATACTTAGGTTTTATTAATGAGCTTCTAAATCCTAAGAGGAGGAAAAGACGTGATCCCACAATTCCAGAAAGATCAGCTGATTACGGAGATTGATAAAAAAAGAGAAGAAATGATTGCCGCAGCCGAATCAATGAGCTATACAAGCTGTGAAGTAGTCAGGTTCAGCCAGGAGCTGGACGAGCTCCTGAACCAGTTTCAGCAAATAGAATGGGCGGAGAATGAGAGTTCGACTTCCTTATCTAAATTCGTCAACCGGATGGCATCGTGGAGATTTTCAACAGAACAGAGACAGACTGCTGCAGAACATTAAACAAGACTGGCAATGTAAACAAGCCAGTCTTGCTTTTTTTGTATTTTTTGCTGTGGACTAAGCGTAAGGAGACATTAGAAAGCCTCTACAAGAAGCAGCATAAACACGATGCCGGTTATAAAGGCATAGGTAGCAGTACGTTCATTCCCATCCCCGTGGCTTTCCGGAATCAATTCCTTATAAATAATAAACAGCATGGCACCAGCTGCAAAAGTAAGGCCATATGGTACGAGCATACTTACATAAGAAGTTAGATAGAATCCAATTAAAGAGGTAACTATTTCAACAGCACCTGTTGCGGTTGCGATTAAAAATGCTTTCAGCCTGCTTATATTCTGGTTTATGAGGAATAGCGCAACTAAAAACCCTTCGGGGGCATTTTGGAACCCGATGGCAAATGCAATTAAATTGCCAGTATCGCTGGCATCTGCAGCGTAGCTTACTCCGACTGAAAGGCCCTCCGGTAAATTATGCAAGGTGATGGCCGCTACAATCAGCATCGCTTTTTCATCAAACTGAATGCCGCTCTTATTATGCTCCAGGTCAATATGGGGGATCTGCTTCTCTAGAATGGTAAGGGTGAGCACACCCAGAAACAAGCCCAGTATAACCGGGAGCATTCCTCCAATTCTCAAAGCTTCAGGGATTAGACTGAACATAGAGGCCGTCATCATAATCCCCGCGGAGAAAGCGAGCAGGATGTCTCTCCATTTATGAGTGAGCGTATTTTTCAAAAATAGAATCGGCACAGCACCCAATCCGGTGGACAAGGCTGATAAAATACTTCCAATGTAAACGTCGTTCATTCTGCACCTCTAATTTCATCATTTCATTAAAATATAAAACAATCCTTCCTGTTATTATAATCCCTCCACTAGATTTCGACAATTCTTACGTTTCCTAGCGACTCGTGTCACTATTCGTTGAATCATTCATGTCAAAATTCCTTTACGATGTTGGAAATTTCTGATAAGTTAAGAGTGATTTTATAGATAGCTGTCATTTGACTGCAAAAAACGCTGAATACTTTTGGGGGGAACGGGATGAACTATCGCAGATTGGGACGGTCAGGTTTGAAGGTCTCGGAAATCAGTTTGGGAAGCTGGCTTACATTTGGGCAGACGATCGATGAAAAGTCTGCTGAACAGATTATACATAAGGCTTATGATATGGGAATCAATTTTTTTGATTGCGCTAATGTATATGCAAAAGGGATGGCTGAGACTGTGATGGGAAAAGCGCTTAAATCTTTTGAAAGAGAATCGTATGTCATTACTACGAAGGCTTTTTGGCCGGTTGGCGAAGGGCCGAATGACCGCGGACTTTCAAGAAAGCATATTATCGAACAGGTTCATTCCAGCTTGAAAAGGATGAATGTAGACTATGTAGATGTCTTTTATTGTCATAGATACGATACGGAAACGCCCCTTGAGGAGACGCTTCGGGCTATAGACGATTTAATCAGGCAGGGGAAAATCCTCTATGCGGGAGTAAGCGAATGGTCAGCTGCACAGCTTCAGGAAGCGGTGCATGTAGCGGACAGGTATTTACTCGAACGAATCGTGGTTAACCAGCCTCAATACAATATGCTGCACCGTGACATTGAAGATGAAATAATGCCCATCAGCGAAAAAAACGGCATATCGCAAGTAGTGTGGTCGCCGCTTGCACAGGGAGTTCTGACAGGAAAGTATATGGAAGGAAAAATTCCAAAGGGCAGCAGGGCATCGAATGAGGAAGTGAATACGTGGGTGAAAGAAATTTTGGATGACATCATGAACCGGAAAGTCACTCTTCTGTCTGAGCTGGCTTCCAGTCTCGAAATAACGATAGCCCAGCTGGCGCTATCCTGGACACTGCGGAATCCTAATGTAGCGAGCACGTTAGTCGGTGCGTCCACCCCGGAGCAAATTGAAGAGAATGCCAAGGCTTCTTCTGTGATTCTTCCATATGAAGTTTTGAATGAAATCGAAAGCATATTGGCAATCTGATATGGAAAAGGCAGTGGAAGAACGGTTTACTAAAGAGGTCATTGAAACATCAGCCCGCTTTTTTGGTGCGGAGCTGTCCATTTTAAGGAAACTGGGGGAAGCAGAAAACTATGTGTTTGAGATCTGCTATGACGGGGCGTCTGCAATCCTGAGAATCACCCATTCAAGCCACCGGTCACTTGAGCAGATAGAAGGGGAACTGGACTTTGTTGCTTTTCTTTATAAGGAAGGAATCCGTGTGTGCCGCCCCATATCTTCTAATGGGAAACGCATTTGTATTCATTCTTGTTCAGATGGATCGGCCTTCTACAGCAGCCTATTTGAAAAAGCACCGGGAGAAAGGGTTGCACCGGACGGACCGGAATGGAAGACTGATTTATTTCATGAATGGGGGAAAACCATCAGCCTTTTGCACCTGGCCGCTGATCAGCTTAAGAAAACTTCCTCTGCACCGGCCAGACCTGAATGGGATGAAGAAGAGCTTTTGGATATCGAGCGCTTTAAGCAGAGACCAGGCAATGCCGTACTTCAGCAGAAGGAGAGGCTGCTGCAAATGCTGAGAAGCCTCCCTAAACATGATTTTGGACTTATTCACTCTGATCTTCATACGGGCAATTTTCATTGGCATGACCGTGCCTTGCACTTGTTTGATTTTGATGACAGCTCCTATCATTGGTTTGCAAGTGATTTGGCTATCCCTCTTTATTATTATGCGTGGGGACTCGAACGAAAAGGAGAAAGCAGCTTTGAAGATAAGTGCAGCTGTTTTTTTCGTGAGCTTATCAAAGGCTATGAGACTAAGCGGTGTTATTCCAGTGAGATGGCCACCAGCATCCCAATTTTTCTGAAATTAAGGGATTTTGTTCTTTATGTGTATTTTCACAAGAAGTACGATGAAGCAAAATGGGATAAAGCGACGAAGGAAGTGGTTGGAAACCTCCAGAGAAGAATTGAGAGTAACTTGCCCATCGTCAGCATTGGCGGGAGCTTTGACTAAGTGGAGAAGGTTGACTTTGGATGAATAGTTTACTATTATTTATTTAGAATTCAAGATTTTTTACTTTAAGGATTGATATATATGAATGAATCAGAACAATCACTGAAGCTATTTGTCGTATTATCCCGTGCTTATCGTGCAATAAACGACCGAATGAATAAGCACATTACTTCGTTTGGCTTAAATCCTACTGAATTCGGTGTGCTTGAACTGCTGTACCATAAGGGAGACCAGCCGCTGCAGCAAATTGGCGGGAAGATACTTCTGGCCAGCGGCAGTATAACGTATGTGGTAGATAAGCTTGAACAAAAAGGGCTGCTTGCCCGTAAGGCATGCGAAAAAGACCGCCGGGTAACGTATGCTCATATTACGGATAATGGGGAAAAATTAATTGAAGAAATTTTTCCTTCTCATCAGGGAAAAATAGATGAGATAATAGGAATACTATCAGCAGATGAAAAAGATCAGGCGATTGAGATGCTAAAGAGAATCGGATTCCATGCTAAAGAAATAAAATAGAATAAGGCAATTCTGAAACTGAAAACGCAAGAACCGCTGTTTGAATGAGCGGCTCTTGCGTTTTCTTTTTTTGCTTCGCTGGTTTTTAATCCTGTAATGAAATGATTTAAACCGGCTGCTGCTTTTGGACGAGCGGCAGTATTAAAATTTCAACCCGTCTGTTTTTCTGTCTTCCAAGTTTAGTCCCATTATCAGATATGGGCCGGAATTCTCCATACCCCTTGGCACTGAATAATTCCGGTGAAAGAGAGGGGTTTGTAAGAAGCAATTTCATGAATTCAACAGCTCTCATGACACTAAGTTCCCAGTTCGACTCAAACTGAGCATTTTTAATAGGTATATTATCTGTATGTCCGCTTACAATGATGCTTCGCGGAGGCTCCATAACCAGCAGCTGAGAGATTTCCTTTGCAAGGTCTTCATCACGGTTTCGTACAAAAATACTGCCTGATTCGAACAAAATATCATTATTGATGGTAATAAGGAGCCCTTCGTCTGTAAGAGAGGTCTTCAGTTTGTCGTTCAGCCCTTTTTTATCAATGTACTCCCTGATTTTCTTTTCCGCTTCCTTCAGCTTTTCAATCTCCTGCTCGCTTTCTTGCTTCTGCTCAGTTTTTGTCATATCCAGCTGCTCCATTTCTCCATCAGGTGTCGGGCTGGGATACTCCAGTACTCCGGTTCCTCCGACAAATGTACTGTTGAAAGCTCTTGCCATCATCTGGAATTTGTTTGCATCAATTGAGCTCATAGCGAAGAGAACAATGAACAGGGCAAGGAGAAGAGTCAAGAGATCCGCATAGGGAATGAGCCAGGATTCATCTACATGCTCCTCATGCTTTTCCTTTCTCTTCCTTCTAGCCATTCGGATTTTCTCCTTCCGTTATCAGCTTTGAGCGTTCTCCTGCAGGAAGGTACGTAGCAAGCTTCTGCTCGATTGCTTTTGGAGCCTGTCCTTCAAGAACAGAAAGGACTCCCTCAATCATCACTTCCCTGATCATTACTTCCTGACGGGACTTGCGCTTTAGTTTATTGGCAAAAGGGTGCCAAAGAACATAGCCTGAATAAATTCCGAGCAGTGTTGCAACAAAGGCCGCTCCGATTGCACTGCCCAGTTCTTCTGTGTTGTCCATATGGGAAAGAGCTGCAATTAATCCAACAACGGCTCCGAGAACACCAAGTGTAGGAGCATAGGTCCCAGCCTGTGTGAAAATGGCGGCTCCAGAGGAGTGCCTGTCTTCCATCGCTTCTATTTCTTCACTCATGACATCCCGGATAAAATCTGCATTTTGTCCGTCTACCGCCATACTCAAGCCGTTTTTTAAAAATGGATCCTCAACATCTGAAAGCTTTGCCTCCAGTGCAAGCAAGCCTTCCTTCCGGGCAACTTGAGCCCAATCAGAAAACATTGGAATGAGCTCCTGGACGGATGGAATCTTTCTTTCTTTGAATAAGACCCCGAATAATTTAGGGACGCGCTTAATTTCATCCATCGGAAAGGCTGTTACAACAGCGGCTATCGTTCCGACAATGATGATCAGGATGGCAGCGGGATTTAAAAGAACAGCCGGGCTTACGCCTTTCATGACCATTCCGACTCCAACTCCAACAACTCCTAGAACAAGACCTATCAGCGATGTTTTATCCATACGTTCATTCACCAAACCTTTTATATCTTTATTTCGGCAAATTTACCGGAAAGGGTTAATTCCCTTTATCTACTTCCTATATCGGAACAATCGTGCCAATCTTAATAGGAAAAAGGAAGGGATTTGCGAATGAGTGAAGAATAATACAGAATTAGGCTAATAGAAGGAAAGGCAGTGATGAGATGCGTTTTGAACAATACATATATAAAAGACCCTAATTGAATACGGTTAAGCACCTTTTCCATGAAGCGCTTGACCAATTTAGGCGGGCAGAAAGTGCTGCGGATCAGGACCGGGCAATGAAAGAAATGTATCGGATCCGGAACGAAGCCGATACAATGGTAAACCTTTGCTATATTCGGCACTCCATCGACACAAATGATGAGTTTTATAAGGCTGAGCAGGATTTTATGGATGAACTTCAGCCGCACCTGCAAGCTTTAATATCCGAATTTTACAAAGAACTCATCTCATCAAAATTCCGCAAACAGCTTGAACAGAAATGGGGTCCCCAGCTTTTCAGTCTGGCTGAGATGCAGCTCAGAACGTTCAAAGAAGAAGTACTTGAAGATCTTCAGGAAGAAAACAAGCTGTCGAGTGCGTATACAAAGCTGGTCGCTTCAGCAAAAATAGAGTTTGAAGGCAAGGAATACACCCTTGTCCAGCTGCAGCCTCTTGCAGAATCCACTGATCGAAGCTTGCGCAAGCGGGTCAATGAAGCAAAATTCGAATTCTTTTCAGCCAGAAATAAACAGTTTGATGAAATTTTTGATAAGCTTGTTCAAGTAAGAACGCGCATCGCCGGGAAATTGGGGTTCCGTACTTTCACCGAGCTTGGATATGCAAGAATGAACCGGGTGGATTATAACGCTGATATGGTGAAAGAATTCCGCGATCAGGTCGTTACATACATTGTTCCAATCGCTTCCAGTCTGTATGAACGTCAGAGGAACAGGCTGGGACTTGCCGAATTGGCCTATTATGATGAAGCAGCAGAGTACACAGCAGGCAACGCGGTTCCTAAAGGGGATCCTGAATGGATTGTTGAGAACGGCAAGAAAATGTACAAGGAGCTTTCTCCTGAAACAGATGAATTTTTCAGGTTTATGGCAGATAAAAACCTTTTAGACCTTCTTGCCAAAAAAGGAAAGGCGGGAGGGGGGTATTGTACATATATCGCTGACTACGAATCCCCTTACATTTTTGCCAACTTTAATGGGACCTCAGGAGATATCGACGTCTTGACCCATGAAGCCGGCCATGCCTTTCAAGTTTACATGAGCAGGGGCTTTGAAGTAGCGGAATACCAGTGGCCTACCTATGAAGCTTGTGAAATTCACTCGATGAGCATGGAATTTTTCACTTGGCCATGGATGGAGCTGTTTTTTAAAGAGGATGCCGAGAAGTACAAATTCTCTCATCTAAGCGGAGCGCTTACATTTATTCCCTACGGGGTTGCGGTTGATGAGTTTCAGCATTTTATCTATGAAAATCCAGACGCATCTCCTGCGGAACGAAATAAAGCCTGGAGGCATCTCGAGGAGAAATACTTGCCACACCGCAAGTATGAAGACAGTGATTATTTGGAGAATGGCGGGTTCTGGCAGAAACAGAGTCATATTTATAATTCTCCATTTTACTATATTGATTACACATTGGCTCAAATTTGCGCGCTGCAATATTGGAAGCAGCTTCATGAAGATCGCGAAGCTGCCTGGGACAGCTATCTTAGCCTGTGCAAGCAGGGCGGAAGCAAGTCCTTCCTCAGTCTTGTTGAAGCGGCCGGCCTGAGATCCCCTTTTGATAAGGGAACCGTAAAATCAGTCGTGGGTGAGATTACAAATTGGCTTGATCAGGTGAATGACAAAATGCTGTAAGCTCTCTTTCAAGGCTTAAGCTTTCAAACGGAAAACAAGGGAATGCCATTTTGGCGTTCCCTTGTTTTTGATTTCTTTTGGTGATTCCAGACAGTCATTTTGCTATTTTTAAGCAGGCGCCGAGCAAGGTGGGTGCTGGGCATTCTATTCCCTGCACACTGCAGGGCTATAACGGTCCCTCTGCTCACAGCTCGGAGTCAGGCATCTTCTGCTCCTATCAGCCTAACCAATCCTTCTGGATTAATTCCTCAAAGAAATCCCCGGTTCATGATGAACCGGGGATATACTGTTGAGTTATTCTGATTTGCTGACGCTGATGGTTTCATCTTTTATATCTGCCATCACATGATTCAATTCACTGTGTTCGATGAGAAGATCTGTAATTTGGTCTTCGAGCTGTTCCTGTATGACGCGGCGAAGCGGACGGGCACCAAACGCAGGGTGATACCCGAGTTCAGCCAGCTTGTCTTTTGCTTCCGATGTAACTGTCAACTTAAGATTTTTTTCGTTTAGTGTTTCCTGAAGTTCTTCCAGCATCAGTTCAACGATGGAAAGCATATGCTTCCGTTCAAGAGCCTGAAATTCAATGATGCCGTCAAAACGATTAAGGAATTCGGGTTTAAAGAAGGAACCCAATGAATCAAGAAGTGTGCTTTCTTTAATTGCAGAAGTCGCTTCTGTATCAAATCCGACCGTAATCCTTTTTTCAGATGAGCCGGCATTGCTTGTCATAATAATGACTGTATCCTTAAAATTGACAGTGCGTCCATGGCTGTCTGTAAGGCGTCCATCCTCCAGAATTTGAAGGAACATATGCTGAACATCTGGATGAGCCTTCTCGATTTCATCTAGAAGGATGATGCTGTACGGATTCCTGCGGACTTTTTCTGTCAGCTGACCTCCGTCGTCATGCCCTACATAGCCTGGCGGCGATCCAATAATTTTTGATACTGCATGTTTTTCCATATATTCGCTCATATCCAAACGGATCATTGAATCTTTCGTGCCGAAGAGTTCTTCAGCAAGCGTTTTTGTCAGTTCGGTTTTCCCGACTCCGGTTGGTCCTGCAAACAGGAAGGAACCAATCGGGCGGTTTTTCCGTTTTAATCCTGCCCGGCTTCTGCGGACGGCTTTTGCTACTTTACTTACCGCTTCCTCCTGGCCGATGACTTTATTCGCCAGATGCTGTTCCAGGTGTTTCATTTTCGTTTGCTCGTCTTCTTGAATTTTACCAACGGGTATGCCCGTTTTTTGCTCGATAATTGTCTGTATTTCATTTAAACCTACTATCATTTTTTCCTGATCCTCTTGTTTTTCAAGCTGTTTCTCGAGCAAAATTTCATCGTGGCGAAGCTTGGCTGCCAGTTCATAATTTTCTTCGGCAGCTGCTTTTTCCTTTTCAGAAGCCAGTTTGCTTAATTGTTCGTTGATATCTGCTTCCTCAACTCGATCCGCCTTTAAATTAGCTTTTGAACCGGCTTCATCCAGCAAGTCAATTGCTTTATCCGGAAGGAAGCGGTCCTGAATGTAGCGGTGGGACAGCGTTACACAAGCGCGAATCGCTTCTTCACTGAATGTGACTCCATGGTAATCTTCATATTTGGATTGAATCCCTTTTAAAATTTCTACAGATTTGTCAAGAGATGGTTCATGAACCATTACTGGCTGGAACCTGCGCTCAAGAGCAGCGTCCTTTTCAATCTGGCGGTACTCTTTTAACGTCGTTGCGCCGATCAGCTGCATTTCACCGCGTGCCAATGCAGGCTTCAGTATATTTCCTGCGTCCATGGACCCCTCAGCAGATCCGGCTCCGACGACAAGATGAATTTCGTCTATAAACAGGATGACGTTCTTCCTGGATTGCAGTTCGGCAATCAGCTTTTTCATCCGGTCTTCAAATTGGCCGCGCATGCTTGTATTTGCCACGAGTGATGCTATATCAAGCAGGTATACTTCTTTTTTCGTTAATTTGGAAGGGACTTTACCTTCAGAAATTTTAAGTGCCAGCCCCTCAGCGACAGCTGTTTTCCCAACTCCCGGTTCTCCGATCAGAACAGGGTTGTTTTTATTTCTCCGGTTAAGGATCTCTATAACGCGGCTGACTTCTTCCTCACGCCCGATTACTGGATCAATTAGACCGGCTTTTGCTGCATTCGTCAAATTCCGGCCCATTTGGTCAAGAAGACCTCCGCCGTTTCGGGCTGAATGAGTTTTTGTTTTATCTGTCGCTCCCTGTTCTTGCCCGCTGCCCATATTTTTGAACAGCTGGTCAAATGGGAAGGAAGAGAATCCTGAATTACCTCCGCTGAACCCGGTAGGAATCTGGTTTTGGTATTGAGAAAAGCATGTATCACAAAGGTGCATTTGTTTAAGTGACCCGTTAACTTGAACATTTAATTGAACGGTTGCCTGATGCTGTTTGCAGTTTTGACATTGCATGAAAAAACAACCTCCTGAAATGAGTTTAGAAATGGACTTTGACCATCTTTGACTTTTATTATAGTTTGACCTTTTTTGACTTTCAAGTATTTTGCTTACATTATTTTTTTATAGGATTTTGTACAGACATTACTGCATCATTTCCTTCTTTTCAAGAAACTTGTCTCATACTTTTATAGAAGAGAAGAAGGGGGACGAACCTGTATGCGGAATAAACAGTTCTTAATTGTGCAAATTGCGTTTGTCTATGTTGGAACAGTAGTAGGAGCAGGATTTGCAACAGGAAAAGAAATTGTAGAATTCTTTTCACGTTTTGGGGCAGCGGGCACACTGGGAATCCTTCTTGCAGGGGGGCTGTTTGTCCACCTCGGCACAAAGCTGATGATTATTGCAGCAAGAGTGAGAGCACCCTCCTTCAAAGAGATGAATGAATATCTAATGGGAAAAAAAGCCGGAAAGGCTGTTAACAGCATGATGATGCTGCTGCTTTTCGGTGTGACTTCTGTGATGGTTTCCGGAGCAGGGGCCATTTTTGAAGAACGGTTCGGACTTTCCTCCTCCGCTGGTGTACTGGCCAGTATTCTGATTACGTTACTGGTTATGTCGAGGGGGCTGCACGGAGTCGTTGGTGTTAATATGCTTGTGGTGCCCATGCTGATTCTTTTAAGCGCTGCGATCATGGGCAGCTCCATTAAAGACGGTGGCCTGCCTGTTCTCTATTCTGCTGTAAATTGGCACGACTTCAGCTGGATTCTCTCTGCTGTTTGTTATGCCGCCTATAATCTTGCTCTGGCCCAGGCAGTGCTTGTGCCTCTTGCTTATGAAGTGAAGGATGAAGACGTGCTTAAACATGGGGGGATGCTTGGGGGGATGATTCTCATGTTTATCATGCTCGGAAGCCATTTGGCGCTGATTCATATTCCCGGCGCAATCAAGTTTGAAATCCCGATGGCTGAGGTAATGAATAGCGTCTTCTCGGCAGCGTATCATCTATATGTGCTCGTCATATTTGGGGAAGTCCTGACTTCCATCATCGGGAATCTGTATGGCATGGAACGCCGTCTTTCTAAGCTGATAAGGCTTCCGAGAATGTCCGTGATCGCCATTATTTTAGGATTATGCTTTTTCCTTAGCTTTATTGGATACGGAAAATTGATTTCTTCCATTTATCCGGTGCTGGGATATATCAGTCTGCTGTTCCTGGCTGCCCTGCTTTTTAAAAAGAAGCCAATCAAATGATTCCTGTGTTAAAATTGAAGCTGTCTGGAAAAAGGAGTGACCATTCATGAATCGAATCGCTGTGATTTCAGATGTTCATGGAAACATGCCGGCACTAGAGGCGGTCTTAGAGGATATTCATCAAAGAAAGCTGGATAAAATATTATGCCTTGGGGACTTGGTCGGTAAAGGGCCGCAATCCCACGATGCTATAGCAAAAATTAAACTTCACTGTGAAATAACAGTGAAGGGAAACTGGGATGATTTTATTACGAAGGAAACAGAATTTGAAACACTTAAATGGCACCAGCAGCAGCTCACTCATGAGGACATGAATTATTTAACAGCGCTGCCTTTCTCAGCAGAACTGATGATGAGCGGAAAACTAATCCGGCTTTTTCACGCCTCACCGTTCAGCGTATACACCAGAATCCAGCCATGGGATTCATTGGAGCGCCGTCTAAGCATGTTTGAGAGTACCGAAATGACTGGAACAGAGACAAAGACACCGAATATCGCAGCCTATGGGGATGTCCATCAGGCATTTATCCATCAATATAAAGATAAGATGCTGTTTAATTGCGGAAGTGTGGGCAATCCGCTCGATATGCCGCAGGCATCCTATGCCATTATGGAAGGGATAGAAGGGGACGAAGAAACGGCTCCTTTTTCAATACAGCTCGTCAGGGTGCCATATGACATTGAACGTTCAATACGCATAGCAAGAGAAATGGAGATGCCGGATTTGGAACCATACATTCAGGAACTCACAACGGCTAAGTACAGAGGACTCAGCTAAAACTAAGGGTGATAGAGAAGATGAATATTTTATGGGATTTTGATGGGACGCTTTTTAACACCTATCCAGCTTTTACTGAAACAATGTATAAGCTCCTGAAGCCTGAAATTAAAAAGGAGCGCATTTTTGAACAGCTGAAAATATCTTTTTCGCATGCTGCTGATTTTTTCGGACTTTCAGAACAGGAAATTGCTCAATTTAAGCAGGCTGAAAAAGCGTTATCACCTGGCTTAAAGCCGCCATTTCCTTATGTGGAAGAGGTGCTGCGGTTTGCATCCAGGAATGTGATTATGACCCATAAGCCAAGGAATGAGGTTGCTGCCATTTTAAGCCATTATGGGTGGGAGCACTATTTCTCTGAAATAGTAGCAGGAGATGATGAATTCCCCCGTAAACCACACCCTGCTTCATACGAGTACCTGCATAAAAGGCATCATATAGACCTTGCCATTGGCGACCGGGAGCTGGATATTTTGCCTGCCAAAATGCTTGGAATCAAAACTTGTCTTTTTCAGAACGATTCTGAGGGAGCAGACTTTTATCTGATTGATTACCGGCAGTTTTCTGAAAAAGTTGTTCCTGCTTTCAAATAAGCAGCAAAAATCAGCCCGTCTGGTGCAATCAGATGCAAGAGTAGACGATCCTTCCGCCGCCTGGCTAACAGGATCTTTAGCCAGGGTCAGCTAACCCGCGGACTGCGGGTGTTCTTAACGGGATGTAAAGCAGGTCAGAAGTGAAATAACATGGAGGGATGAAAAACCTTCCAAATCACTGAAAAATTGCGTGAAACCTATATAAACAAGTCATTTTCAAGGATAATCGTCATATTTATAAGGAAATTGAGAAATTGTTATGTTTGACTCTATACTTTTCTATCGTATATGATTCTAGTAACTATCTACAGATTGGAGTGATAAGATGGGGCAGTGAACAAGGCCGTTAAATTAAGATCAGCACATACTCAGCAAGCTGCTTCATCCTTATTGGCTGCAATCGCTGGCCGGTGAAATGACAGCTGAAGCACTGATAAGATCTTCAGCCAAAGAGTATTCATTGTGTTGAAGAAAAGCATGAACTCACAAGGCGAAAGATCAGGTGTGGAATAGTATTTGAAAACCGCGTTATTTAAACCTTGGAACGGTATTTTATCAGCTGGTTAGCCCAGCACCTTTAATATATGCGGATTTCCCCAGTATTAAAAGGAATTTTTATTCATTAACCCAGGAGGTGACTTCCTTTTCCGTATTGAACGGAACAAGGAACATATTTGGACATAGTAAATTTATTGCTCATTGCAATATTGATTGGATTAACCGCGTTTTTCGTGGCGTCTGAATTCGCTATTGTAAAAGTTAGAAGCTCTCGTATTGACCAGCTCGTTGCGGAAGGCAACAAAAACGCCGCAGCAGCAAAACGGGTGATTACGAATCTTGACGGGTATCTTTCCGCCTGTCAGCTTGGTATAACCGTGACGGCATTGGGTATTGGGTGGCTCGGAGAACCAACGTTTGAGCATATGCTTAAACCGATTTTTGAACAAACAGGAATGCCAGCTGCGCTGACCCCTGTTTTCTCCATAGCATTTGCATTTGCGATCATGACATTTCTCCACGTGGTTATTGGAGAGCTGGCTCCGAAAACGCTCGCGATTCAAAAAGCAGAAAAAATTACCCTTTTGCTTGCACGTCCACTGACATGGTTCAATACCATTATGTACCCGTTTATCTGGTCTTTGAACGGATCGGCAAGATTTATTACAGGGCTGTTCGGTCTTAAACCTGCGTCTGAGCATGAATTGGCGCATAGTGAAGAAGAGCTGCGCATTATCCTTTCAGACAGCTACAAAAGCGGTGAGATTAATCAATCTGAATTTAAATATGTCAATAAAATCTTCGAATTCGATAATCGGATTGCTAAAGAAATTATGGTGCCGAGAACAGAAATCGTCTCCCTTTCCATCGATTCACTAATGGAAGAGAACATTGAAATGATGCAAAATGAAAAATATACAAGGTATCCGGTTACAGACGGTGATAAAGATCATATTATTGGAATGGTGAACATAAAAGAAGTGTTCACTAATCTAATTCAGAACCAAGGCAAAGAATCTTTATCTCTCCAGCAATACGTGCGGCCAATCATACAGGTAATCGAATCCATTCCTATCCAGGATCTGCTTGTAAAAATGCAAAAAGAACGGATTCATATGGCTATATTAATTGATGAATATGGCGGGACTGCGGGATTGGTAACAGTGGAAGATATTCTGGAGGAAATTGTTGGCGAAATCCGTGATGAGTTTGATATGGATGAGGTTCCAAACATCCAGAAAATCAACGACAACCGCTATATCCTTGACGGAAAAGTTCTTGTCAGCGAGGTCAACGATCTGTTTGGTCTGGACATCGATGATAAAGATGTGGATACAATTGGCGGTTGGGTACTCACGGAGAAGTTTGATATTCAAAAGGGTGACGTCGTCCAGCTCGACTCCCTTACATTCAAGGTGCGGGACATGGAGAATCATCATATTAAATATCTCGAACTAACAAGGAAAGTTCAAGAGAGTCCCGGAACAGTTTTGGAACAGGTAGATCAAAGCGTGGCCAGCACCTCTTGAAAGGATCGATAATGTGGCTGTTATAATAACCCGGGGAAACTCAATGTGAGTTCCCGGGTTTTTTTCTCCTTATTTTCCAGCTCAGGATCCATTTTCATGTCCGGCACGGCCGGGTGGGAGCCTTTTCAGCCGCCTTCAAAAGCTGGAGCAGGAGAAGGATGCCAGTCACCTGCAGCGGAATTTAAGAGTTGGGTTCAGTAAAACTTAAATGAAGAGAATAAATTCGCTCTTCTGTTTTAAACTAAAGGCAGTACAACCAGGAAAGGATGATTACGCTGACTCAATCAAAAAGCCAGAAAGAAAGGCAATGGGAAAACCGCAAGCAGAATCAGCAGCCGCATGGGAAGGTTAAATCCTTTGAAGAACTGGCAGATAAAGAGCGAAAAGAATCAAACGATTCCTAGCAAAAACCTGCTGCCGCAACCGGCAGTTTTTTTTATTTTGGAAACTTTCGGCTTGATTCAGGCAAGAACGATTCTCATGAATCAAACTGTCCGATGTACTAACTTATCAGGAAAGAGTGAAAGAGGAATAGGATCGTATCGTTACGTACAAAATAGGGTGGAACTTTTAGAAAAGGGGAGACGCCCGATGCCGGCAGATTCATATCATAGACGGAGACTCATCGCCACCGTTAACCCCTATATGACGAACCTTTTTCATTTAAGGAATCCTTTTATCATTGCTTGGTGGTCTGCATCATTCCCTGGATTTGGGCATGTTCTTTTAGGGAAATACATCACAGGTATACTGCTAATGGTGTGGGAAATTTTTGCCAATAATATGGCCCATCTGAATGAAGGCATTTTCTACAGCATGACAGGCCGCACTGAGAAGGCGGTAAATGTTATGAATGAAGAATGGCTTTGGCTGTATGCAGTATTTTACGTATTTATTATATGGGACAGCTACAGGCAAACAATTGAGTTCAACAAGTATTACATACTATCTATCAGAGAGGGTTCTCCTCTTAACATAACGAACATATCTGCAATGGAGATCAGCATACTCGAGAAAAAAAAGCCTTTTCTTGCCCTTTTCTGGTCCCTTATGGCCCCCGGACTCGGTCATTTTTACCTGAATCGTCTTCCAGCCATCGTATTTGGTGTTTTTTTATGGATGATTACCGCGTATTTTGCCGGATTTTATAAGTGCTTGTTTTATTCTTTTACAGGTGATTTCGAACTCATCCAGCAAACTGCAGAGCCGCAGTGGTTTTTATTTCTGCCGTCTATATATGTGTTTCTTGCTTATGACAGCTACGTGAATGCTGTCGAACATAATAAATTATTTGATCGTGAGCTTGAGAAGCATGTAAAAAGCAGGTATCAGCATAGCTATTTTAAAATGCCGCTGTAAAGAAGGATGTGGTGAAGCTGAATTATTTATTCTCGACTTTCACATACTCTACTTCGATTGAATTACTGGTTACCGAGCTTGAAAAATCCGGTGTGGCCAGTGAACAAATCCTGGCAGTCCCTTTAGAGCGGTATGATGACAATCAGTCCGTTTTTGATACGGATCTTTCAGATGATGGAAAGAGTCTTTTAGATTTAGCCGGAGTTTTTGGGGCTATTTTTATGCTGCTCGGGGTGATTTATGGTCTGGTTTTTTATTGGGGACCGGTGATCTGGGGACTGATGGGGCTTGTATTTGGACTCGCGTTCGGATTTTCCATTGAATTTTTCTATAAAAAAAAAGGAGCGAGTAAGAGAATGGGGAAAGCAGAGAAGGAATTTGTCATCATCATTCATATCGAGGACTTTTTAGCAGAGCAGGCCGTAAACATTATGAACAGCCATGGAGCAAAAGGGATTGGCCGGATAGAAAGATGACCGTGCAGAGAATTCCTGTACGGTCTGATCCTTCATCATATACCTGAAAAACTATTTTCCTGTAAACACGCCTCGGCCAATCTTTGAAACTTCAGGTCGAGAAATTTTTTATCGTAGCTAACCCGCTCGATCTCCCTTAATCCCTCAAGAATGTAACAGGAATATTCCCATATTACAGCCTTTATTTCTTTTCCGTTGGAATCAGCGACAATTGTCAGGGCATTGATGACAGCGCTCATGACTGCCGTATCTTCCTTGCCGTAGTGCCGGATTAAGTAAAAGCTTTTATAAAGTAAGTCTTCAAATGACGGCTTATGGAAAATCACCCGGAGAGAGGACTCCTCATCCATATAGAACGGACGCGGAACGTAGTTTTTACCAAGTCTTGATAATACCCTGGCAATGTGTTCAATGGCATTTGCGGTTGTATAAGGGTCGTTAAAGGCAGGAGAAATGGCCCTTATTGCAATTTCAGAGAGCTTTTGAATGCCAAATCCTACATCCTTGATGGGTTCCTGTTCAGGGATGATAACGATTTTACTGATTAAGTGGTCCTTCATCTCATCTTGTAAATGTCCGGATTTCCAGACTTTCAGAAGCGGGGTGCCCTCATCGACATAGCTGCCGGGTTCTTTCGTAATTTCAATCACTAAATCCCCTTTTTTTGCAAGGCGGATCAGCTCTTTTAATTCCGCATGCTGGATATAGCCGGCTTTTCTGCTTTTTAGGGAAATTCCATTTTCCGCTTTAAGGGAGTCTGATTCTTCACACTCTGCGGATGCCTTCAGCTTTTGATCTTCCTCATAATTTTCTTTCCAGGCCGCCATGGTTTTATTCGTAATCTGAAGAATCAGGTTACTTACTTTTATAGAGGTAACGGAGTGATGAATAAAGAAGACGAACGCTCCCAGGCAGGCAAATGCCACAAGGATCGACAAGCTTGGAACAATAAATAAGTCTCCTCCGTTATCTCTGACTAAAAGCAGCAGGATAATGGTGTAAACAAATCCTCCTGTAAACATGCCCAGAACCCGCTGGGAGCTCCGGTCGGAGGTGAAGTTCTGAAGGGCCCTGGGTGAAAATTGCGCTGCATAAGTGGTCAGCACCACTAGGATGGATGAAAATGTGATTGTTGTCATGGTTAACAGAGAAGTAGCAATTGAGCTTAATATGGTTTGTGCCAGCTGCATATCCGATAAAAAAAGATCCGGTATGTAATCATAAAGACCTGTATGCTGAGCGGCGTAACGGTCAAGTTCCATACTGCCATAAGCGAGAACAAGGGCAATTAACCCATATAGCAGCGGGATAAACCAAAAGCTTGCCCTAACTTGCAAAAATCGGTTCATTTCCATCTTCATTCCTCCGGTTATTGGCAGATTGGCTATTATGATGTATAGTAGCTTTACAGCTAAATACAAGTCCGTTTTTCTTGAACGGGAGAGGTTCTAGCACAACCCTCTATAAAAAACTAAGGACAGCAATATCTTGAGGCGTTCCTTGGATATTGTTTTTTGTTTTTTTATAGATGATCCGCTAAGGCACCTCATTAAATGGGGTGCCTTTATTAATTCACCAATCATGTAAGGGGTAAACCTGGGTGCAGCTGGAAGCCCTAAAATGAAACTGGAGGAGAACCATCATGAAAAATGAAAAAGCGCTTGTCGTCTTCAGCGGTGGCCAGGACAGCACAACCTGTCTATTCTGGGCATTGAGAACGTTCAAGGAAGTAGAGGCAGTCACGTTTAACTACAACCAGCGCCATAAGCTGGAGATCGAAATAGCAGAAAATATTGCGAAGGAACAGAAAGTCCCTCATCATTTGCTGGATATGTCGCTCTTGAATCAGCTTGCCCCAAATGCGTTAACGAGAAACGGAATAGCGATCGAACAAGCGGAGGGAGAACTTCCTTCAACATTTGTCCCCGGCAGAAACCTGCTCTTCCTGTCTTTTGCCTCTGTGCTTGCATCCCAGATTGGAGCAAGGCATGTCGTAACCGGCGTTTGTGAAACCGACTTCAGCGGCTACCCGGATTGCCGGGATCAATTTATAAAATCCTGCAACGTTACCGTCAATCTTGCTATGGATGAATCCTTCGTGTTCCATACGCCTCTCATGTGGCTGAATAAAGAGGAAACGTGGGCGCTGGCGGATGAGTTGAACGTGCTCGAATATATACGGAACCGGACTTTGACGTGCTATAACGGAATCCCGGCAGACGGATGCGGGGATTGTCCGGCCTGCAGACTGAGAAGGAATGGATTGGATTGCTATTTAACCAATAAGGAGGCTGCACAATGATTCAGCAGATTTATCCGCAAGTGAACCATGATTATCAGTATGAACTGAACAAAGATATGCAGGTTTCTGCAGCTCATTTTATCCCGCATAAAGGTGCCGGTCCTTGCCGTAATGTACATGGCCATACGTACTATATCAATGTAACGATTGCCGGGGATACATTGGATGATTCCGGATTTTTAGTAAACTTTAAAACACTTAAAAATCTGGTTCATGGCCAGTTCGACCATACGTTGTTAAACGAACATCCCCTTTTCAGCTCTGACGATCCCAAAGATTTTCCAACAACGGAAGTAGTAGCCGGAAAAATTTACGGGATGATCCAGGCGGAGCTTGACAAGATGCCCGGCAAGCCCGTTTGTCTGCAAGTATTTGTAAGAGAAACACCGACCAGCTATGTGCTGTACAGACCGAAGAAGGTGAAGCAGAATGGCTGAGACCATTCCGGTACTGGAGATTTTCGGGCCGACTATACAGGGGGAAGGAATGGTCATCGGGCAGAAAACGATGTTTATCCGAACGGCAGGCTGCGATTATTCGTGTTCATGGTGTGATTCTGCTTTTACGTGGGACGGAACGGCAGCAGAGGAAATTGTCCAGATGGATGCCGCTCAAGTGTGGGCTGAGCTTTACCGCATTGGAGGAAATCGATTTTCCCATGTAACCGTGTCAGGCGGCAATCCCGCCTTGCTGAAAAACCTCCGCTCTGTTATTTCACTTCTGAAAGAGAAAGGCAAAAAAATTGCACTTGAAACGCAGGGAAGCAGGTACCAGGAATGGTTTACAGAAATTGATGACCTGACCCTCTCACCTAAACCGCCGAGTTCTGGAATGAAAACGGATTTTTCTGTATTGCGGAGCCTAATGGACCGGCTGCAAGCAGCCGGCAGGATTCAAACAGCAAGTTTAAAGATTGTCATTTTTAATGAAGAAGATTTGGCTTATGCAAAGAGGATTCACCAGGAATTCCCTTCCATCCCTTTTTATCTTCAAGTGGGGAATGATGATCCGGGGCTAACAAATAACGAAGTCCTGATTCAAAACTTAATGAGCCGCTATGAATGGCTGATTGACTTAGTAATAGAAGATGAGGAACTAAATTCAGTCCGCGTTCTGCCGCAGCTTCACACGCTGCTTTGGGGAAACAAGCGCGGAGTTTAAGGAGATAAGAAAATGAGCGGAAGAAGAGATGAAGAATTAACCGGAGTAACCTTGCTTGGCAGTGAAGGCACAAAATACTTGTTTGAATATACACCTGAAATACTGGAATCCTTTGAAAATAAGCACCAGGGCCGGGATTACTTTGTTAAATTAAATTGCCCTGAGTTTACGTCCCTTTGTCCGAAAACCGGCCAGCCAGATTTTGCTGCCATTTATATAAGCTATATTCCAGACCGGTTAATGGTCGAAAGCAAATCGCTGAAGCTCTATTTGTTCAGTTTCCGCAATCACGGAGACTTTCATGAAGATTGCATGAACATCATCATGAACGATTTAATTCAGCTAATGGACCCCAGATATATTGAAGTGTGGGGGAAATTCACCCCAAGAGGAGGGATTTCCATCGATCCATACACAAACTATGGTAAGCCCGGCACGAAGTATGAGAGAATGGCGGAGCATCGGCTGATGAATCATGATTTGTATCCGGAGAAAGTTGATAACAGATAAAAGGCAGGCAGCTTCCATTTGGAAGCTGTTTTTTCGTTCGGCAAAGCCGGTGAAAATCTGAATGGTTTGAAAGGGTCTTAAAAGCAAATCTCTTTTAAACTTGGCTGTTGATTGCAGCTAGCAGGCGTTCGCTTATCCAAGGGCTGGGCGGTGAGCCGCCTCCTCGCTTCGCGACTGCGGGGTCTCACCTGTCCCGCTGCTCTTAGCTCGGAGTCTCACGTCTTCCGCTCCAATCAACAGGTGGGAAAAATCAACACCATGCTTTAACAAAGCCAATAGCAAAAGGAAAAATTCTTCATAAATTGGTATATGGAAAAGCTTAAACGTAAGAAAAGTAAAAAATATCAGTAAGGGAGATGGGGGTATGACCCTGATTGGGATGCTTCATCACAGGGCGGATCCTGAAAAAGTAAAAAGGAGCTATGCGTACGCCTCTGCAGCAAAATCAGAAGGGGCAGAGTTCTTTTATTTTACCGCTGGGAAAGTGGATATAAACCGAGAAACCATTCTGGGGAAAAAGTATGAAGATGGAAAATGGATTGATAAGGAATTTCCGTTTCCGGATGTTATTTTTAATGCAAGTTATCCTGCTACTGAAAATGGCGAAAAAATCATTGACCATTTGTATGAAAGAATCCCATTTACGAGTCATTCAATCGGAAATAAGCTGACAGTATATGAAAAAATCAAGAACGGAAAGCAATTCGAGCAATATTTAATTCCAAGTGCTGAATTATCAAATCTGGAATTATTATTTGAGATGGTCCATTCATACTCGAAAGTCATTATTAAACCATTATCCGGAAATCAGGGAGGAGGTATCCTTTTCATAGAAGAAGCTGAAGCAGGTACGTTCAAGATAAATGACAAGGGGAAAATATATAGCCTGGATCAGGAAAGGCTGGTTCAATCCATTAAAGACCTAGATGAAGTTTTCTTAATCCAGCCATTTATAACATGTAAAACAAAAGCGGGTAATGTATTTGATTTTCGTTTGCATGTACAAAAAGCTGGTAAAGGTGAATGGGTAATTACGTCCATTTTCCCACGGATAGGCCCGTCAGGAAGCATAGCCTCCAACCTGGGCGGGGGAGGATACACGTGTTATTTAGAAGATTTTTTAAGAAATGAGTTTGATCATTCCTGGTTTGATGTCAAAAGAATACTGGAGTACTTTGCGATTCGTTTCGCCAGCCATTTTGACACGTTGTATGATCAGTCCCTGGATGAGCTGGGAATTGATGTGGGCATAGACGAAAATCAGAAATTATGGATCTTTGAAGTAAATTGGAGACCGGGTATACCGGTGATATTCCGGGGAGAACTTGATGTTGCTAAAAACACGATCCTCTATGCCAAGTATTTGGCGGCGCAAAAAAGCAAAGCTTGATGGGGCATCATAAGGTGCTTCATCAAAGCGGTTGTTGGAACAGGCAATCCCCTATTTTAATTGTATAAAGAACCAAAACCACCATTCATCTATATACTACAGTAGACAAACTATGCATAGAAAATTACAGTTTGGTGGGATCATTAAGACAATGGAAACGATCGTGTTTATTGGAACAAATAAATCCGGATCCAGCAGAGAAGCAATCAGGGCCTCAGAGCGATTAGGTTTTTTTACGGTGCTATTTACAAATAAAAAGCAATTTCTTGAACAGAGAGAGGAATTTACGGAAGTCCATCAAATGGTGTTTTCGAATATCATCAAAGAAGAGTTAGCGGAAAACATGATGGAACTGCAGAAACAAGGAAAAAAGATCAGGTTAATTGTCAGCTTTGTAGATCCATACGTTCATATTGCAGCAGCTTTAAATGAACGGTTTACGGATAGTACCGTTTCATCTATGCAATTTCTGGACATGGAAGATAAAATACGAACAAGGAATATGTTAAAACATCTCCCGCAATCCCCATATTTCTTTGTGTATAACCCTGAAGAATCAGTAAGCGGGTTTATAAAAAAAATAAACACCCGCTTCCCGCTCATTGTAAAATCCCCTGTGTCAGCCGGCTCTAAAGATGTCCTGTATATAAACAGCAAATTTGAATTGCAAATGGCTATTATAGGGATGAGTAAAAAATATAAAAATACTCCTATTTTAGTAGAAGAATATTTAATAGGTCCTCAATATTTAATTGAAGTGATTGTTCATCATGGAAAGATAAACATTGCAGCTGTTATCAAGCAGGAGACCACATTTGACCAGCGGTTTATCGTAACGGGCTACAGTTTGTGCACAAAAATGGATAGTCGTCTGCATGAAAGCATTCGGGACTCAGTCGATTCAATAGTTGGTGCTTTTAAAATGGAAGATGGAGCCTGCCATGTCGAGATGAAACTTGTGAATGGCAATTGGAAATTAATAGAAATTAACCCCAGGATTTCGGGTGGAGCAATGAACCGGATGATAGAGACGGGATATGGGATAAATTTGGTGGAAGAAACGTTAAAACTTTACTTGGGGGGAACTCCTGAGCTCACAAGAAAGCATAATAAGTTCGTATACGTCCACTACATCACAATCGATAAAAGGGGAAGGCTGCAGAATGTTACTGGCACTGGCAGGGCTTTAAAGCACCCGGGGGTGGAAGAGGTATTCATTAAGCCCCGCAAAGGGAAGATGCTGCGCCCTCCATTATCCATGGGAGACCGGTATGGGTATGTAATGGCAGAAGCCGATAGCTATGCATCAGCGAGAAAGGCAGCATTAGAGGCTGCAAAGGAAATCTCATTTAATCTAGAGTCGGATCATGTATAGAGATACCAATAAAACCATAAAAAGCGGGTGGAAAAAATGCTGAATAAAGTGAAATTTAATGAAATGATGCTTTCAAATCAAAAAGAAAGGATAGAAGAGGTTAAATGGATGAGCTGGAAGGCTAAACAGCTGAAAGGATTTCATGGCGTCGTGGACTTGCTGAAGCAGCCAAATTGGCAGCAGGAATTAGGGGACATATTAACGTTTTTAAGTTTAAATAAAATCGTACATGGCACTGCCTATTTAAAAATCAACTGTCACTATGACGAGTGTAAGGATTAACGGACAGCCAGACTTATGCTTCTTACAAACATGAGGTTTAGCAATGCTATAAACTCAAATCAAGAATTCGCCAGTAAGGTAATCTGTTTTTTTTGAAGGGAATTAGACAGGACATTTAGAAACAAGCAGGATTTCTCATTACATTTATTGAATACCCATGTAAAACCTATGGGAAGTGAGAGAAATGAATCAATACAAAATCCGCTATCATTTCAGCAATGACTTCTATGTGACGAGAGAAGTTGAGACAAAGCTTGATAAATCAGCCGTGCTTAAAGAGTTTTGTCAAGATGAAAGAATCAGCTTTGAAGATAAGCGCGGAGATTTGCTGAGCTTTTTAATGAGCGATGTAAAACTGGTTACGGTAGAAGACGAAAACGCAAACAGCTTCAGGATGAAAACTGCAGGTTTCTAAGAAAAGAAGTACCAAGGCAGGTGCTTCTTTTCTTTGAATTCTGTATGTTCAATCAGAGATTTTTCCCATAAGAACTAAATCGTAAAACAATCCCTTTGAATATTGAGCCTTTTTCATAACTCCCTCTTTCTCAAATCCCGCTTTTTCAAGCAGACGTAACGAAGGCGTATTTTCAGGCCTTACAACAGCACCAATTCTGTTCAGTCCAAGTTCGCTGAAGCCAAAATCAGCTGCTGAAGTCAAGGCCTCGAAGGTCAGGCCAAATCTCCAATAATCAGGATGGATCTCGTATCCTATTTCCGCTCTTTTGTGATAACTGTTCCAATTGTGAAACCCGATGGTCCCGCAAAGCTTCCCATCAAACTGCATTCCCCAGCGGATTGAGGTTCGGTTCCGCCATCCTTCCTTAAAACGTAAAGCAAGGAGCTTAGCTTCTCCGGCATCTTTCAAAGGTTCCATTCCATAATATTGGAGCACATTGCCACTTGTAAATATAGCTAAAAGATCTTCTGTGTCTGCTTCGGTTATTTCTCTTAAAGCCAATCTTTTCGTAAGCAGATTAGGAAATGTCATAAAAGCCTCCCCATATGGAAATGAAATCGATGTATTCTTTGAAGATTTTGGACAAGCGATGAACTGGGGTAATAAGCAAGTCAAAGTAAAAGTGTATCAATAGGAAAAGGGACGGCCGATGCCGTCCCTTTTTAAGAGATATGACGAGATAAAAGAAACAGTTTGATCAGGATTCCTTAAGAATCTTATAATTTTTATGGTTCACGACGGTGCGCCTTTCGAGTTCAAGGTCAAGAAAATTATCCATATAAGTCAGGTCGACAATAACCGAATTTTCGTTCACCTTTTCAACAATCCCGCGCAGCCCGTTTTTAAATTCTATAAGATTTCCTACTTTAGCAATCTTCATTTCCTCTCTCCTTCAATCGTACTAACTACCCCCATTAGAAAACATTCTGCACTATTTTGGCAATAAAGTAAAGACTATTTTGATAGCGCTGTATTCCGGCAGGAGCCGTTAAACAGGGAGCCATAATCTTATTGTGATATCATGACTTTGAGGATTCACAGCGTTCCCCATGCATATTAAAGATGATTATTTGAATAACGAAGGCTGAAAGGAGAAAGAAAATTGGAACAAACGGGTTTAGTTTTAGAGGGCGGCGGAATGAGAGGCATCTACACAGCCGGAGTACTGGAATATTTTATGGAGAAGGATCTTTATTTTCCCTACGTTATAGGAGTTTCAGCAGGCGCCTGCATGGCGGCTTCCTACATATCAAGGCAAATGGACAGAAACCGGACCGTTAACATTGATTATGCCGGGGACCCCAAATATTTATCACTGCAAAATTATCTCAAGAGCCGTCAGCTTTTCGGAATGGACTATATTTTTGATGAAATACCGAACCGGCTCGTTCCGTTTGATTTTGAGGCATTTACGAAAAATACAGAACAATTAGTCATTGGTGCGACGGATTGTACCACAGGAAAAGCGGTGTATTTTACTAAGCCTGAAACAATGGGAGATTTGCTTACAATCATAAGGGCCTCAAGCTCTCTTCCTTTTATAGCGCCAATGGTCTCATTTCAGGGTAAAGAGCTGATGGATGGGGGGATTGTTGATTCCATTCCGATTAAAAAAGCAGAGAAGGACGGCATCCTTCGAAACGTCGTAGTGCTGACCAGGAACGAAGGGTATGTGAAGGCCCCGCCAAAGGGCCAATGGATGGTGAGACGGTCCTTCAGGAAGCATCCCAAGCTGGCCGCGGCTGTTCTGGACCGTTATAGGATGTATAATGAAACACTCGCGTACATTGAAGCTCAAGAGAAAGAAGGAAAAGTTTTTGTAATCAGGCCGAGTGCTAAGCTGGAAGTGGGCAGAATTGAACGGAACCCCGTAAAGCTTGATGCTCTGTACAAGCAGGGGATTGAAGATGCGAAAAGGACTCTTTCAAGTCTCAGACGCTGGCTCGAGAACAGTTGACAGCCTTTTCTTCGTGAGTAAAGTATTCGTCTGTTTACTTTATTTCAGTGCAGGGAAGAGTATAAGCAGAGGAGTGATAACTATGAAAGTACTAATTGCTGGAGCAAACGGAAGCACAGGAAGATATGTGATTGAAAAAGCGGCTGAAAAGGGATTTGAACCCATTGCAATGATTCGCGATCCCGAACAGGCTGAAGGCTTGGAGAAGAAGGGTGCTAAAACGGTAGTGGCGGACCTTGAAGGAGATGTATCGGAAGCGGTCAGCCAGGCAGACGCCGTTATTTTTGCGGCCGGTTCAGGATCCGGAACAGGAGACGACAAAACCATTGCCATTGATCAGGACGGAGCAATCAAGCTGATTGATGCGGCCAAGAAGCATAACATTAAAAAGTTTGTTATGCTCAGCTCAATTGGAACAGATACACCGGAAGAAGGACCGGATGAGATGCAGGTTTATTTAAGATCGAAAGCTATCGCGGATGAATATTTAAGAAATGCGGAAATTTCCTACTCAATCGTCCGTCCGGGGGCACTTTCAGATGAAAAAGGCACCGGTAAGATTGCAGCCGGGAAACAAGTAAACCATGAAGGTTCCATTCCGCGGGAGGATGTGGCAGAAGTACTGGTGTCATGTCTTGAAGAGGATTCGTCTCATAATCAGACATTTGAAATTATCAGCGGTGATACGGATATTTCAAAAGCGATAAGCTCAATCATGTAAATAGGGTTTGATTCATATTTGCAAGCCCTGTAAACTAATATCAAAACATTAGGGGGCTGCAAAATGGATCCGCAAACCATTCATGATTCGCTCGATCAGCTTAAGAGTGGTACATTGGCTGAATATCCGGTGCCAAAAGAATTCTTTCTGCAAGTTCGTGAAATCCTTGTCAGCAGAGAGGACTTCAAGCATTTCCGGGGAATAGCCAAACACAATGGCTATACAGTCTATACGTACTTGGAGGCCGCGAGAAGCTAGAATTAGAAAAACGCCTAAGTTCAGGCGTTTTTCTAATTTTTACTATTTATTGATTTTTTTATTCTTACTAAACTTAATAGGGTTTACCCAGATTATTAATCTTGACTCTGAGCTTTTGGACGGCTGCCCTTCTCCAGCTTTTCACTGCCGCAGGAGTTACCCGTTCTTTACAGGCAATTTCGGCAATTGAGAGTCCCTGAAACGCATAGCCGATGACCCATTTTTTTTGATTAGGCGTTAGTGAACTTATGAGATCCGCCCAGTCATATCCTTCTTCCTTTTCGCCTTCATGGGAAATGCCCTCGGACAAACTCATATCTTTTAGCTCTTCCCTCTGCAGAAAACGGTTTTGACGGGTCATCTCATTCATTAATCTCCCCTTAATGAAGAGGTAAAAATAAGCGTCCATCGGACCTTTTGAAGGATTATATTGCTCAGAAGCCTCCCATAATGCAATACAGGCAGTCTGAAAATATTCTTCGTAATTCCTGTAAATGGATAATCGCTTTAATAAATGCAGAATCATTGGCTTATAGGCTTTTAGCAATTCTGAGTACGTCAATGAACAGTTCCTTTAAAGGATGCACCCTTTATTTATTCCGCCGGTAAGCCTATAGTAAAATGCTTTTTCTTTTCTGGAAAATTGGTTTTTCCTTCAGATAAAACGTCATTCAGCATCTAAATTAAGGATTTCTCTTATCATTTTGCGTTTTTAATGAAACATTCCAATTGCCAATGGCTTATTATCATCGATTTAGATGGTAAGCATTACTAATGATTTTTTATAGAAAAGCTGTTAGGCTGGAGCATGTAAATTTTTTTGATTGCCTTGGAGGTTGGAATGTGAGAAAAAATATAAAAAGAGGACTCAACATTGCTATTGCCTTATGGATTGCTTTCATCTTTTGCGCAGCCCCTTCTTCTGCTGCTGAAAAGCATAAGGTCGAAAAGGGAGAAACATTGGAAATGATCAGCTTAACCTTTATTGTTTCTATAGATGATATAAAAAAATGGAACCACTTAGAGAGAACGGCAGCAGTTGAGGGAGATACACTGCGGATACCAGAGAAAAGGTCTCAGCGGAAAGCGTTGGAAAAAGCGCCGGGAATTTCCGTTTCTGAAGATGAAAAAAAATTGCTTGCACGGCTCGTTCATGCAGAAGCTAAAGGAGAGCCTTATGAAGGCAAGGTTGCTGTTGCCTCTGTAGTATTAAACCGGGTAGAGCATGACGAGTTCCCTGATTCCGTTAAAAAAGTCATTTACGAGAAAAATGCTTTTTCACCTGTAGGAAATGGAAGCATTCAAAACAAACCTGACCAGGAATCCAAAAAAGCGGCCGATGAGGCTCTTAAAAGGAAATCTGTTCACTATCTCTATTTTTTCAACTCAGAAACTGCTGAAAGCGAATGGATTAAAACAAGAAAAATAAAGGAAACAATTGGCAATCACAGCTTTGCTATGTAAATAGGTGAACCCCCTTCCAAGCTCCAAGGAAGGGGGTTTTTTGGTTATTAAACCTGCTCTGAAGGAAAACGGAAAACGGCGGATCATGCACCATCTGTTTAGCTGAGCGCTTTAATGAATCTTCAGGAAAAACCGTTAAGTATACTTTTATTCCTTTTCCGCAAAATAAAGGTAATGATTACAGACCGGGGTTGAGGCTTTTGGATGGGATGAAAAATTTAGACGGCACGTTAAAAGCTTCTATGACGGAGCTGATGGGCGTGCTCAGGAGCTCGTCAGATTTTATTCAATATGAAAATCGCGGAGCCGCTATTAAATATTGGGTTTCCTATTACCGCACCTTGATTGATACGAAGATGCTTCATGAAAGCGTTCTGGTTGTTCTTAACGGGGAGAAATGGTCTTCCCTCGAGCAATTAAAAGGGATTGTGCCAATTGAAGACGTCATCTTAACATCAGATACGGATGTCATAAAGGAAAAGCTTCTGCAGGGATTTATAATGGTTGCCCTGACTGAGTATAGTGCTTCATGCCTACTCATTCGAGTATTTATGGAAAAAGCAAGACAAGTGAGCCTTCCTGAAGTGGAATTTAGTGTAGTTGGCCCTAAGGAAGCCTTTGTTGAATCCTTGGAGTCGAATATACATTTAATCCGGAAGCGGCTGCCATCCGATCAGCTCAGAATTAAAGAAATCCAAATAGGAAAGCTTACACGGACGAAGACGGCTGTCCTATACCTTGAAAACATTGCAGATGAGGAGAATGTAAAGACCGTCTGGCAGAGACTTAACGAGATTGACATCGACCATATAAGCGACAGCTCTTTTTTAACTCAGCTTATATCTGATAATCATCATTCTCCCTTTCCGCAGCTTCTGGATTCTGAGCGTCCGGATCGGGCTGTTTCCATTCTGTCAGAGGGCAAAATAGTGATTGTAGTGGATGGCTCTCCACAGGTGCTGATTGGCCCAAGCACATTAGTGGAGTTTTTTTCAGCATTCGATGATTATTTTTTCAATTATATCGTTGCTTCTTTTTTCCGGATTGTAAGGCTGGCATCTGTTGCATTCTCTGTTTTAGTCACCCCAATTTATGTGGCAGCGCTTAACTTTCATTATGAACTGATTCCAAGAGACCTTTTAAACACGTTGATCAGCTCACGAGAGGAAATACCCCTTCCTCCTATATTAGAGGCGGTATTTTTGGAACTCACGATAGAACTGCTGAGAGAGGCTGGGGCAAGGCTTCCTACAAAGGTTGGGCAGACAATTGGGATTGTGGGGGGAATTGTCATTGGAACGGCGTCTGTTGAAGCGGGGTTAACAAGCAATGTCCTGCTGATCATTGTCTCACTTGCTGCACTCGCATCGTTTACGACGCCTGTCTATAAAATGAGCAATACAATCCGCCTTCTCCGATTTCCTTTTTTACTGTTTGCGGAATTTTATGGACTGCTCGGCATTGTATTTTGTTTCTGTTTTCTGGCAGCCCATCTTTTAAAGCTCACTTCTCTTGGAAGGCCGTTTCTTGGACCGATTTATCCGCCTCGGTCCGCGGATTTGAAGGATGCGCTGATCCGGCTGCCTTTTCCATTAATGTCGATGAGGCCGATTCAGCTGCGTACAAAACAGCCGGTTCGATTTAATAAGAAGAAAGCGAAAGAAAATAAAGATATCGATGAATAGAAGGGGTGAACAAGGATGACGAATATAGCCGAAAAATATCAGGTTTCTCATTTTCTTGTTTTTTACCTCATTCATTCCCTGCAATTTGGAGTTGGAGTATTAGGTTTTCAAAGAATTATTGCAAATGAAGCAGGACAGGATGCCTGGATCCCAGTTATCCTGTCGGGCTTGTTTTCCCATATGATGGTGTGGATGATATACAAAATTCTTAAAGGAGCTGATGGCAATATCCATGATATTCATCATCGGCTCTTTGGAAAGTGGCTTGGAAAAGGATTGAACCTGCTGATTTCCATCTATTTTACGCTGCTCGCCATTGAAGTGCTGAGGACGTTTGTAGAAATTATTCAAGTGTGGATGTTCCCGGATTTAAATATCTGGATATTCAGCATCCTGTTTTTGATCCTTGTTTACTATATTGTTACAGGCGGATTTCGCGTCGTTACAGGGATATGCTTTTTTGGAGTCATCCTGCCGGGCTATTTGATTTTCACGTTCTTCTTCCCGCTGGAATTTGCCGATTGGCAGAACCTTTTCCCGGTCTTTGATCATTCATTCGGAGAGATCCTTTCCGGAACGCAGAGTATGTCGCTGACGGTTCTTGGATTTGAAGCCCTCCTCGTCTACTATCCCTTTATTAAACATCCGGAAAAATCACAAAAATGGGCACACGGTGCTATCTTTTTTACTACATCCCTTTATTTGCTCATTATGATCGTCACTCTTGTTTTTTTCAGTCCAGAGCAGCTGCAAAAGAATATTTGGGCTACCCTTACCATTTGGAAAATTGTTGAAATTCCCTTTGTGGAACGATTCGAATACATTGGAATTGCCAATTGGAATCTTGTTATCCTTCCAAACATCTGCCTGACATTATGGTGTGCAAGCAGAGGCATAAAACAAACCCTGAATCTTCCTCAAAAGAAAACGCTGTTAATGGTTCTCAGCCTGACCTTAATTTCGGTGATCCTCTTGACGACCAGGCAGCAAATTGACAGGTTCAACAGCTTTATGGGAGACGTCGGGCTGTATTTCTATTTGTACATTCCATTTATTTTAATCCTTCAGATTATAATTAAAAAGATGAAAAAGCAAGGGGGTTCCGGGTGATGAAAAGCACCGTTTTTTTCTTCATAATGATACTGCTCTCTTTTCTCCAGACGGGATGTATACAAAAGGAAATCATTGATGATGTAAACATCATTCTGGCATCCGGATACGATCTGGAGGATGGAGCATTAACGGGAACCGTAATTGTCCCTGTTTATCAAAAACAGCAGCCTGTCCAAAGTGAAGTTCTGGAGGAAAAAGCCGTGTTAACGAGAGATTTGCTGACAGACCTTCAGCGCAAATCATCAGATCCGCTTGTGTACGGCAAGCTTCAAGTAGCTGTTTTTGGTGAAAAATTGGCTGCGGAAGGATTTGAGGATCTTCTGGATGCCCTTCAGAGGGATGCGAGTGTTGGGTCAAGAGTATACTTGGCAATTGGGAGGAAAACAGCTTCAGAGATTTTGAAGGGCCAGTATGGGATCAGAGGGACAGCAGTATATTTGCACAATTTAATCAAACACAATATCGAAGGCCGGGATCTTCCAAGAGAGAATCTCCATTTATTCTTATATAATCTTTATGACGAGGGAAAGGATCCCTACTTGCCGATTCTCCAGCTTTCCGGTAAAGATGAGCTGGAGATCGCAGGAGTCGCATTATTCAGGGAAGATCGGATGGTTGGGGAAGTTCAGAAAGAAAAGATGATGTTTTTTAAACTGCTGACAGATCAATATATGGAAGGAACTTACACTTTCAGTCTTAAAAGCGGAGAAACGGTTTCAGTTAAAAGCATCACATCCAAAAAAGATGTGAAAATGGAATCTGCGGAGAAGGTGAAATTTACGATTGAGCTTGAAGGGCACATCCGAGAATTTACCGGTGAAAAAATAACTCCGAAGATCATTCAAGAAGTACAGGAGGAATTCAAAAAAGCCGTGGAAAAAGAATGCCTGGCTCTCGTTAATAAGTTTAAATCCCTGAATACAGATCCCACTGGAATAGGGGATACAGCTTCTCATACGTTCAGGTCCTTTAAAATGGATGAATGGAAAAAATCGTATCAGGATTTGAAGGTTGAAATCGAAGCGAATATTATCATTACTGAGTCGGGAGTTATCGAATAAACCTTTGATAAAGAAAATATTTTGTCCCAGCCTCTCATATGATGAAAAAGCGGAATGAAGATGGGAGTGCTGCGAATGAGTTCATTTGCAAAAGGAGCCTTGCTGCTGGCGCTGGCAGCTTTTTTTGGAGAATGCCTGGAATTTCTCCTGAATATGATATTGGCGAAAGAGCTTGGAGAACATGGAATGGGAATGTATATGCAGCTGCTGCCCGTTATATTTTTCGTAGTGGTGATTTCCAGTCTTGAGCTGCCTGTTTCCATATCCAAATTTGTGGCAGAGCAAAAAAAGGAATATCACTACAGCATGCTCAGACATGCGTTAAGGTTTGTTTATAAGCTAACAGGCATGATCTTAATTGTTGTGCTTGTTATCTTGCCGTTCCTGCCAATCTTTTCAGCGTATCACCCGCTTGTCCGTTACCTGCTGTTTCTGCTTGTCCCCATCGTATCCTTCTCTTCTATTGCGAGAGGCTATTTTATGGGTGTGCAGCAAATGGAAAAAATAGCCATATCAAATTTTTTAAGAAAAGCTGTGCAGCTCATCGTTCTTTACTTGCTTTTCCAAGGCTTGAGCTTTAATGAAAGCTCCGCATTATTTATTGCTCTGGCCGTATTAATAGGAAGTGAAGCCGTTGTTTTCTTTTATTTATTTGCTCAATACTTGCTTCAATACCGAATGATGAAGCAGGTGACCCATCATGATATGGATGGCCGCGATGTTCATAAAGCATTAATGTCAGTTTCGGTCCCTACGACAGCCTTAAGAATTTTCAATGCCATAACCAATGCGATACAGCCTTTTTTAATTAAAGGTGCCTTGGTTGTGTCAGGAGCAGGGGGGGTGATGGCTACTGAGCAGTATGGATTGCTTGCAGGGGTAGCGATGAGCATCGGGTTTTTTCCTGCTTTTTTATCCCATTCCATTATGGTGGCTCTCCTTCCGAATGTTTCAGAAGCTTATGCTAAGCAGGATGGAGAGCGGTTGCGCAGTTTACTGCAGCAATCGATGTGGGTCACTTTCCTGTATGGGATCCCTGCCGTTTATCTTATGTATTGGTTTGCTGAGCCGCTAACCCATCTTTTTTTTCAATCGCCGGAAGCTTCTCTATATTTAAAGCTCCTGTGGCCGTATTTTCTGTTTCATTTTTTCATTCACCCGCTCCAGGCATATCTGATTGGACTGGGGCTGGTAAAAGACGCTTTTTATCATTCAGTCTGGTCTCACATCGTCTCTTTCCTCATGATGTATATACTTGGATCCATGAGCCAATTTCAAATGACAGGTGTCATATTAGGAATGAATATGGGGATTATTCTTCTGTTTCTGCTTCACTACGTTACAATTTGCAGGAAAATCGGCTTGTCCCTTTTCTTACTTTCAAGCAGCCGTTTCACCTGAGCATGCAAATTGAATAGCCTGAAGCATAGAAGGTATAATGACGATATGAATGATTGCAGGGAGGATTACCTTGATTATGCTGGCAGCAGCTATTTTTATTCTCGTTTTATATAGTGCATTTGAATGGTATCAAAGATACATTCCTGTTCGGAATATTCCATGCTTGCCGTTAGACAGAATGGACGGACAGCTTATCGTGGATGTGCGGGATTACAATAACAGGAACGATATAGTCCAGGAGCAAACATTAAATATTCCTATTCCGTATTTGCAGAAAGCCTTTGTTGATATTCAGGGCAGTGAAATATACCTGATTGCAGCGACAAAGCTTGAACGCAATATGAGTATCCGTTTTTTAAAGCGGAAAGGGATTGCGGTAAAGGGCTACACGCTTACTGATGAGAGCGGCTGTGGCAAATGACGGCAGTGAATGAATGACATTTAGAAAATATAGAACGGCTTCCGGGAGGGAGCCGTTTTAATTTGGATCAATTTCTTATTAAATAAGCGTCCCACATGATCTAGGAGTTATCAAGGCACTGGGGAAGCAGGGCAGGGAGCGGCAAATTATGATTTATAAATCAGTTCGATTTGTTTTCCAGTCCCATTGCACCCGCTGCATTTACTGTTAAATGGAAGAAAGGTAATGCGTTTCAGCTTTCCGGAGCCGTTGCAGGATTTGCATATGACAAGTAAGGCCAAGTTATCCCACCTCCTATAACTAAACATTTCCAAAGGGCTGAAAACTATGCAGTGGAGTAAGTAGATTAAAAATTCAGTCTATTTCTGCATTATATGATCCCACCCTTCTATTTGCCCGCAGCAAAGGTATTAAAAAGCATCAAACAGATAAATTGGGCTGGGTACTTTCCTTTTTAAGTTATTGATCTGCGTTCGAACTGGCTAATAATTCAATAAAGTTCAAGTATCCTTCTAAACAAGTCCGTCTGGAGAAAGAGAAGATTCAAGGAAATCAACGTTACTAGTTGGACACAATGAAAAACCGGCCGCGTTCATAACCGGTTTTATATTTCGTTTTTAATTATAATAATTATTAAATATAAATTATAATAATTATAATATATATTTGGGGTTCATCTGCTATAATGGTTCATATAATGCTTAAAACAAGTAAATTTACAGAAGTGAAGATGATTTACATTCTCAATTAGAGGTGATTAAATTGGACTTTGTTACTTATATTTCTCCTAAATGGAAGGAACACAGTGAATTAATTGCTGCCATCGTTTCAGGCCTTTTCATTGTTGCCGGCTGGTCTTTGCAGCAGAGTTCCGAGCAAGCTTCTGCTGCATTATTTATTATGGCTTTTGCAATCGGGGGATTTGCGAAAGCTAGAGAGGGGATAGAGGAAACGATTGCGGAGCGGACCCTGAATGTAGAGCTCCTGATGATCTTTGCCGCTGTTGGCTCGGCGCTAATCGGCCATTGGATGGAAGGGGCAATCTTGATTTTTATATTCTCGCTAAGCGGTGCTCTTGAGACGTATACGATGAATAAAAGCCATAGAGAAATTTCGGCTCTGATGAAGCTGCAGCCCGAGGAAGCGGTGCTTATTGAAAACGGTGGAGAAAGGATCATCCCTGTCAGTGAACTGATAAAAGGTGACCTGATTCTTGTGAAACCCGGGGAACGAATACCGGCAGACGGTTTTTTGTATAATGGGCGAACGACTGTTGACCAATCGGCCTTGACGGGAGAATCCATTCCTGCCGAAAAGAAGGAAACAGAAGAGATGTTCGCAGGAACTGTCAATCTTACAGGATCTGTTACCATTCAAGTATCAAAGAAAAATGAACAGACATTGTTTTCAAAGATTATTCAGATGGTGCAGTCCGCTCAATCCGAGAAATCTCCATCCCAGCTGTTTATCGAGAAATTTGAAAATGTCTACGTTAAAGCCGTTTTGGCTGGTACCGGGATTATGATGATTGCCCCCCATTATCTTTTTGGATGGTCATGGGACGAAACATTTTACCGTGCGATGGTTCTTATGGTGGTAGCCTCTCCCTGCGCATTAGTGGCTTCCATTATGCCGGCTACCCTGGCAGCTATTTCAAATGGGGCAAAAAGCGGCTTGTTATTCAAAGGGGGTGTCCATCTTGAAAGGCTGTCCAGAACATCGGTGATTGCGTTTGATAAAACTGGAACACTGACAAAGGGCAATCCTGCTGTAACCGATTTGGTTTTGCGCGAGGATGTTCAGCAGCATGAATTTTTAAGCGCTGTGCTGTCCATCGAAAGCAGGTCTAATCACCCGCTCGCTAAAGCAATTTCAAAGTATGCGATGCAATTTGATGACACAGCACCGTCCCCTGTGAACGTGGTGGAACAGTCAGGGATGGGGGTTTTTGCCGAATGGAACGGACAGACCTATTATATTGGAAAAGAAGATTTTGCAGGAGGAACAGAAGCTGAAAGGTTTGCCGGAGGTGCCGCTGACCGATTTTCCGCAGAAGGGAAAACAGCTGTATTCGTTCGTGACGAAAAAGGTGTTGCAGGTGTTTTTTCGTTAAAGGATACGTTGCGCAATGAAACAAAAAGCGCCATCCGCTCCTTTAGGGAAAAAGGGATTGTAACCGTTATGCTGACCGGTGATAGTGAGCATACTGCAAAGGCAATATCAATGGATGCGGGTTTAGACTCTTACCGTGCAACGTGTATGCCAGAGGATAAGGTCAATGAAATTAAAAAGCTTAAATCCAATGGAATAACTATTATGATCGGGGATGGAATAAATGATGCACCGGCACTTGCGGCAGCGGATATAGGCGTTGCAATGGGAGAGGGCTCAGATGCAGCTCTTGAAACAGCGGATATCGTTTTAATGAAGAATAACTTGGAGAAGCTGTCGGAAGCCATTATTTTATCCGGAAAAATGAACCGGATCATTAAACAAAACATCATCTTCTCAATGACTGTGATCGCTCTATTGATCTGTTCGAATTTTCTGCAATTTCTAAGTCTTCCTTTAGGGGTGATCGGCCACGAGGGCAGTACCATTCTTGTGATAGCAAATGGCTTAAGGCTATTGAGAAGCAGCAGCTGATGAGGGTGCTGATTTCTTCTGGAAAAGAGAATGAAAGCCGCTGGTCTATGTTTAAGCATGCTCAGCGGCATGGGCGGGCGGCTGCCCATCTCCTGCGCCCTCTTCCATGCACATTCCGGCTTACGAGGCGGCTGATCAGAGGGCTGTATTAAGTCACCCTTCTGGCTCCGTTTCAGGCCTTCGCACCACAATGATATAAGCAGATACAATACTAATAAAACCGGCGATCCAGCCTATTAGAGAGCTATAATAATAAAAATCAATAACCGCCATGCCAATAAACGGACAGGCAAGTCCGAAAAGGGTTAAAAGGACAACGCTTCTTTTTTTTATAAATTCAGCCATATACACATCTCCTTACGTATACGAACAACGTTATTATACAGAAAAATAAGGAGAAAGAAAAACTAAACCTTACACAAAATCGCTGTACCAGAATGGCAGGAGATCTGATGCAAACGGGGTATGTTCAGGAATAGGTCCTTCCCTTCCACTCATAGCCTTTATTCCGGAGAGCCGTGTACATTGACACAAGCATTAGGACAATAAAGGCTGCCCCGGAAAAAGGCATGGAAAATGAAAGAAGGAGAGACTGATTTGAACATTTGTCGATGTACATTTTTTGCAAAACAATAATCAGGTAAGGAAAAAACATAAACAGGGAGAAAGATTGTCCGGCAAAAAAATGAACGATCCCATAAATGAACAATACTCCGGGCAGTACATAGAAACAAGCGTAAAAGAGGCATAAAGCAAACGTGACAGGCAATGAGCGGCCGAAACCGGGAAAGATGTTTTTTTTGAACCCGTTCCATGCTTCTTTGCTGGAAGTATACATATAGCAAGTGACAAAATCTGTTACATTTGCGAGCAGAACTTTTTTGCCCGTATCCTTCATCCGTTTTGCAAGATGCACATCATCAACAATTGAGGCTTTAATGGACTCATGTCCTCCAGCTTCCAAGTAATCCTCTCTTCTAAAAAGCATAAAGGCTCCATGTGCAGCCGTAGCGGGAGGAAAGAATGTGTAATTTGCGAGAAAGAGAGGCAAATGGAAATAGACAAGAAAATGCTGCATGGGCACAAGCCATTTTTCCATTAAATACTTGACAGGAAACCTTGGGAATCCAGTAAGCAGGGCCCCTCCTTTTTCCTGCAGCATGGCAACGGCATTGTCCACTGCCTCAGGGTGAAGACGGACATCCGCGTCCAGGAAAAGAAGAAATTCCTGCTGGGCATTTAAGCTAAGGGTATGACATGCGTGAACTTTACCCGCCCAGCCCTCAGGAAGTTTTTTGCCTGATAACAAGGTGAACCTGACATCCTTGCCGATATGATGCTCAAGCAGGGAGCGGGTTGCATCCTCGGACTGATCATCCAGCAAGTAAAAGCTTAAATCGGGATAGACAAGTTTTTTCAGCATATGTACGAGTTCTTCAGCATTTCTCTCCTCATTTCTGAGAGGAATCATAATAGAAACCGAGGGGATTTCCTTTAATGCTGAAGGTTTCAGCTTTGGCATAAAAAAGGAGTTCAGAATGGTGAAAAGAAGAAAAATCAGCAAAATACCGCTGTAAATGACGAGCATTCGTTCACACTCCTTTCAGATCAGTAAACAGTTTTAGTTTAAAGCGCTGGCATGCAGCATCAAGCATCAATAGATCCTATTTTCGGTTAGCTGATTCTTCATGAATATATGGCGGGTTTGTCAGAAATATCAGTACGGACTGGCTGCTGATTAATTGTTCCCGTTTGTCTGTTAATCGGTTAAACGATAAAGTGCAGCCGTCAAAAAAAAAGAGGGCGTGTCTCGGAGGACAAGCCCTTTTTCCATTATAAGCTTAATGAAGCTGATCAGCCAGTTTGGTTTGGTCAGCCTATTTCTTTTTTGGTAGCTTTAGCGAGATCATCTTCCAGTATTAAATCAGCAGTCAGCTGTCCGGAGAGGGTGACCATAGGAACTCCGCCTCCCGGATGGGTAGAGCCGCCAGTAAAGTATAGGTTGTTAAGCAGGCTGCTTCTGCTCGGTATTTTAAATCCGCCATTTTTCTTGCGGTCCGTTGCCACTCCGTATATAGATCCTCCATTGGAGCCGTAAAGCTCTTGAATATCATCAGGGGTAAACTGATATTCCCATTCAATGTGGTTTCTTAAATCCGTAACACCCATTCGCTCTAATTTATCGAGAACCTTTTCCCTGTACTGCTCTTTCACTCCGGCCCAGGTCTCTCCCTCTTTTAGCGGAGGAACATGCGTCAGAACGAATAGGTTGTCCTTGCCCGCCGGAGCCTGGGAGGAATCTGATTTAGAGGAAATGCCAATATAGACAGTCGGATCATCGGCAGGTATTCCTTCATTAAAGATTTGATCAAATTCTTTTTTCGGATCTTCCGAGAAAAAGAAATTATGATGAGCAAGGTGCTTGTATTCCTTATCTGTTCCGAGAAGCAGAACAAGTCCGGAAACCGTAGGTGCATATTTTTCCAGCTCTGCTGCTGCTTTTTTGCTTCCGTTATGCTCCTCCATGATGGAGTTGTATGCCGGGATTGCCTCAAGGTTGGAAACGACCAGATCGGCTTCAATCATTTCTCCCGTCTCCAGTTCAACACCGGTCGCGGTATCGCCTTCTGTCACTACCCTTTTGACTTTGCTGTTCAATTTGACGTTGACATTCAGTTCGCGCAGCACTTTGGACATGGCTTCTGCAATCTTGTACATCCCGCCCTCTACATAGTGAATGCCAATTCCAAGCTGAACATAAACGAGCTGTGAAAGGACTGCAGGTGCCTGGTATGGAGAGGAGCCGATATACATGATCATAAAGTTAAACAGCTGCTGAAGATGCTTGCTTTTAAAATGCTTTCTTGTCACCTGATCCATCGATTTGATTGGATCCATAGCCAGCAGTTCCTTCATGGTATGCATATTTCGAAGATCGCTGATTCCGGAAAGGCTCCGCTTATAAAAACTTTTCATGCTGTATTCATACATTTTTGTACAATAGGCCATATACTGAAAGAACTCATGCTGATCCTCTGGATTATGTTCTTTAATCTGCCCCATCATTTCATGCAAATCACTGGTAATGTCAATGGACGTGCCGTCTTCAAAAAATGTCCGCCACTGAGGCTCAATGCGTTTGATCTTTATGTAGTCATGGATATTCCTGTTGGCACTGCGAAACAGCTGCTCCAGAACCCATGGCATCGTCAGGATGGATGGGCCGGTATCAAATTTAAATCCATTTCCTTCTCTTATGTTCAGCTTTCCTCCAAGGCGTTCCCCCTTCTCAACAATGGTCACATCATACTGATCTGCAGCCAGACGGATTGCTGAGGACATCCCGCCTAGTCCTCCCCCGATTACAACTACTTTTTTTCTCAATGCTTTCGCCTCCTTAGGAATATGTGTGAAAATGGATTACAATGGGAATATGTTCTGAACTCATTTTATCCCAATTGCTGAAAAATTTATTCATACATATATGTAGTATTTTCCACAATACTTCAATAAGAAAACCTAAATGACTTTCCGATACTCAATTTAATTGAACTGGGGTATAGGGTATAATGAAGGAACATTTCAGTGAGGTGGATTTACATGGCAATGATTATGATTGCATTAATAATCGGGATTATTTTATTCTGGAAAATACCCACTCTAGAATCGATTCCTGCAGATAAAAGTGCCGGCTTTGTAAAAGAGAAACTCTCAATTATTATACCGGCAAGAAATGAGGAGGAAAACCTTCAGATGCTCTTTGATTCCCTCACCTCTCAAAGCGAGGCTCCCTATGAAGTGATTGTAGCCAATGACCACTCAGAGGACCTTACGGGAGAAGTAGCGGAACGATTCGGGGCATCGGTGGTTAATGTCCCGGACTTGCCTTCAGGCTGGTCAGGTAAATCGTGGGCATGCTGGAACGGTGCCAAAAACAGCAGTGGAGAGTGGATTTTATTTCTGGATGCCGATACTTACTTTGAAAAAAATGGGCTGCGGCGGTTCGCGGATTTTTTCAGGCATATTGAGCAGAAAGGGGTGCTGACTGTTCATCCCTTCCATAAAACAAAAAAAGCCTATGAATCTCTCTCTGCCATTTTTCACTTGATGACGGTCGGAGCAATCGGGGCATTTACACCGGAATGGGTCCGGAAAAAAGGAGCGGGAGCCTTTGGACAGGCCCTTCTTTGCAAACGGGAGGATTATTTCGGCTGGGGAGGACACGAAGCCATCAAGAGCGACATTGTTGAAAATATGGCAATGGGGGAACAAATTAAAAACGCCGGAAAAACCGTGTATTTCTTAAGCGGGAAAAAAGCACTCTCCATGCGAATGTATCCCGAAGGACCGAAAAGTATGACATTCGGCTGGGCGAAAAGCTTCGCCTCAGGAGCTAAAACGGCCCGGCTGCTCTTGCTGGTGCTTTCTTCTGTATGGCTAGCAGGATATATTTCCTTTCTGGTTAAAATACCTGATCTTTTTTCAGGCAGCTGGCTGCCGATGCTGCTGTTATACACAGCAGCTTTTATACAGCTCCGCAGTATATTATTAAAATTCGGAACATTTCCTTTCTATTCCGTTCTGCTTTTTCCTCTGCATGTGATCTATTTCATTCTTGTGTTCGGCCTTTCTCTGTATCAGACATTCATTAGGAAAAATGCCAGCTGGAAGGGGAGAAGCATTGTTAAAAGCAGTGGAGGGACAGAAGAGAAATGACGGCCCTTCAGCTCATAACACTGAATGTTTTCCTGCTTCTGGTCATTCCGCTAGTCACATCCTGGCTCATTTCTCTTATTCCAGCGAATAGGTTTGAAGCCTCTTCACTTCTGTACAAGAGAAGAAAATGGGAGCAGGATGGAAGGCTGTATGAACGGTTTTTGATCAAAAAATGGAAGGACAAACTTCCCGAGGCAGGCGGGTGGTTCAATAAAGGATTTTCTAAGAGATCGTTAAAAGGGTCTGACACAGCTGGTCTCAAACGCTTCATCGCAGAAACAAGGAGGGGAGAGCTGGCCCATTGGCTTCAAATGCTGCCTTGCTTCTTTTTCTTTTATTGGAACAGCCTGGCGGGGGGGTTGGTGATTGCTCTATACGCTATAGTGTTCAACCTGCCTTTTATAGCGGTTCAGAGATACAACCGCATCAGGCTGGAAAGGACTTTATTCAGAAAAAGGACAAATGATGAAATGAAACAGGGAAAGGCGGGAGAAGGATGAATAGGAGATTGGCAAGATTGAAGGAATGGATGGAGGCGGAGAGAGTGGATGCAGCATATATCCACTCCCCGGAAAACGTATTTTATTTAACCAATTTCCTGACAGATCCCCATGAACGGATGATGGGACTCTTTCTGTTCAGGGAGCAGCCCCCATTTTTTGTTTGCCCGGAAATGGAAACGGACCAGGCAAGAGAGGCCGGCATTTCCTGTGAAATGATTGGATATAAAGACCATGAGCAGCCATTTATGCTAATCAGGGAGGCTTTGGCAAAAAGAGGCTTGCCCTCCATACAGAGAGCTGCCATGGAATGTGAGCTGCTGCCTTACTCCAGAGCTAAGGAATTTTTGGAAATCACAGGTTCCCCTTCCGTTCGATCTGCTGAAACCATATTAAATGAATTACGCTCTATTAAGGACAAGAGTGAAATTACGATTATGGAAAAGGCTGCTGAGCTAGCTGATTACGGAGTTGAGGTTGGGGCGGCTGCGTTAAAGCCGGGTGTGACAGAAATGGAAGTTCTCGCAAAGATTGAGTATGAGCTGAAACGAAAAGGTGCAAAGGAAATGTCATTTTCCACAATGGTTCTTTTTGGTAAAAAGTCAGGCCAGCCTCATGGAAATCCAGGGAATGCTGTTTTGCAGGAGGGGGATTTCGTTTTGTTTGATTTAGGGGTGGTTCTCGATGGGTATTGCTCTGATATTACCCGAACGGTGGTATACGGGGAACCGGATGAGAAGCAGCGGCTTATCTATGAGACCGTCCTGAAAGCCCAAAACGCTGCTCTTGAAGCGGCTAAACCCGGAATAAGAATAGGGGATTTAGATGGAATTGCCAGGGATATTATCCGTGCAGCAGGGTTTGGTTCAAACTTTCCGCATCGTCTTGGACACGGATTGGGAATCAGTGTGCATGAGTTCCCTTCAATTGCTCATACAAACGATGGGGTCCTTCGAGAAGGGATGACCTTTACGATTGAACCGGGCATCTACGTTCCGGAAACCGGCGGGGTGCGCATTGAAGATGATGTATTTCTTACAGCGGAAGGTGCCCGTGCCTTAACGGCGTATCCGAAAGAGCTTCAGGTGATAAAATAAATGAAACCACTTCGGGTAAGGAGCCGGAGCGGTCTTTCAGCGATTCAATAATAACTAAAAAGAGAATAAGTTCTCGCCGGGGCTCCGGCGATCAAGTTGCCCCGGTGCCCATTAAAATACTTGGCCGTTCTCTGCTGCGGGAGGATGCGGGACAGACAACCTTTATTTGGCCAGGCGCCTCCGCTTTTGTTAGTGGACCGGTATTTGCGAGAACAAGCTTTCCTGTGATGCCGGGCTTTTTGCTGGTTTGCCGATAAAATATCCCTGTCCTAAGTGGATGTCGATAGACTGCAAATAAGAAAACTCTTCTTCTGATTCAATTCCCTCTGCGAGAACAGTTATGGATAATTCCCTTGCCAGGCCTTGGACTTTGTTCAGAAAGGTTTGTTTTTCAGGATCTTTGTAGCAATCTGAGATATACTGCCGGTCGATTTTTACATAATCCGGCTTTAATTTTTCAAGTACTTCATAAGTGGAATAGCCGCTTCCTAAATCATCCAATGCCACCTTCATTCCGTGAGCGCGGTATGTATCTAGAATGTTTTTTAAATGATTGATGTCCTTGATCTTTTCCGTTTCAACTACTTCAAAGATAAGGTCATCCGGACGGACGCCATATTGCTTGACCATTTTAAACGTGTGCTGCAGGCAGTGCTCGGGATTATAAATAGAGGACGGGATAAAGTTTATAAAAGATTTTATTCCAGGTTTGATGGAATCTGAACGGCTCATGATTGCAAGCTCTCTTGCCCTGCGGTCCAGGATGGATTGCAGACCTGTTTTTATAGCTGTTCCAAATAAATGGAAGGGTGATACAGGAGGGTCAAAACTTCTGAGCAGGGATTCATATCCATAGAGGCTTCCGCTTTCGAGGTGAACAATCGGCTGAAAAAAACTGGAAAAGTCACCTTTCATGATCAGGTCTACCAAATCCCTCTGCACTACCCGTTCATAGATGTAGCCAAAAGGGGAAAAAGTCTTTGCTTCTTTAGGATTTGCTGCTAGTGCAGCTTTAATATTTGCTGTCTCTGTTTCTGAATTAATCTGGGTAAGCCGGTCAGAGAGTTCATCTGGATTCCTGTATGGAACTGCATAAACTTTATCCTTCGTATAGAAGGGTTCCAAAAGGGGCAGGGTATCATGCCGGGAATGCAGCAAAAGTAAGTAGCCTTGCTCAGGTATAGCGAGATCGGGGGTACAGGCCGTACAAAAGGTCATTTGATCGCTCCTTAAAAATAGTTCTTTTATAATGTGTCTATTATACCAAATTGTTCTCCTCATGATAAAGGGTTTTGTTTTGAGAAATTGAGGGATGGGGATTATAGTAGATACGTACACCAATCAAGATCGATCTATAAGAGGTGAATGACAATGAAAAAAATTGCAGTGTTAACCAGCGGGGGAGATTCTCCCGGAATGAATGCCGCGATCAGGGCAGTCGTAAGGAAAGGGATTTTCAGCGGGCTTGACGTGTATGGCGTGTATCAGGGCTATCAGGGACTGATGGAAGGCAACATTAAAAAGCTCGAGGTGGGCTCAGTAGGCGATATCATTCATCGGGGCGGAACGATGCTTTATACCGCCAGATCTGAAGAATTCAAAACCGATGAAGGGCAGCATAAAGCAATTGAGCAGTTAAGAAAGCTTGGGATTGAAGGGCTTGTCGTCATCGGCGGAGACGGGTCCTATCAAGGGGCAGCTAAACTTACTTTGAAGGGTTTCCCCTGTATAGGCCTGCCGGGTACAATTGATAATGATATTGCAGGTACAGACTATACGATTGGATTTGATACTGCCTTGAATACGGTAGTTGATGCAATCGATAAAATAAGGGATACGGCAACTTCACATGACAGGACCTTTATTATCGAAGTGATGGGCAGAAGAGCCGGTGATATTGCGCTTTGGTCAGGTCTTGCCGGCGGCGCAGAAACCATATTGATTCCGGAGCATCCCCATGAGGTGGACGAAATGATGGAAAGGCTCAATAAGGGAATCAGCAGAGGTAAGAAACACTCGATCATCGTCCTTGCAGAGGGAGTAGGAAGTGCTGAGGACTTAGCAGATGAGCTGAAGACAAAGTTTGATCTTGAAACTAGAATCAGCGTTCTTGGACACATACAGCGGGGCGGAAAACCGACAGGAAGGGACCGTGTTCTCGCCTCCAGGCTTGGTGCGAGAGCGGTGGAACTGCTCCTGGAAGGGAAATCGGGAAGAGCCATTGGAATAGTCAATGAAATCATTACAGACCGGGATCTTTTGGACATAGCCGGCCAAAAAGATCCTCTGCCGGAAAAGCTTTACACACTGTCTCAGGAGCTATCCATTTAAAGCCGAGGCCTCTGCGGCTTACCGAAGGAGAAACGGGTAAACACAGGAACATACAGCAATTTCAGCTTATGATAGTAAGAAAGTCCGGGAAAGCCCAGTGCAGCCCCGGGTTTTTATTGTGCTTCGTCCTGGCTCGTTTTTTTGTATGTTTAAGTCTGATTGCGGCAGATCAACTGAAAGAGGGAGAGCGTACGCATGAAGGTAAAAACGGTGCAAATGGTTGGATGTTTGAGCTACTCTGTTTCTTTAGTAAGTTTGAGCAGAATAAAGCGCAGGCCAAAACCGGCAGCGAGCCCGGGCAGCAGGAAGAGCATGGGCAGCCAAACCGGACCTGGGAGAATTCCGAACACCTCAGCTTTTTCTGCGTACATGATTCCGACCGTAACAAAATAAGCTGCAAAGGCAAAAGGGAGAAACGAAAAACGGGGTGAAGGTCCATCTGCATATTTGTATGCGTCATACATGGCAAAGAAATAAACGCATGGATAAAACATAAGCCACTGGAGATCTGCCGTCTCAAACGCGTTTGCGATATCTCCGTTAAAGCTGAATTTTATTGCAAGGTTGAAGCCGGCGTTGTAATTGATTAAAAATTCCAGTGTAATAAAGACAAGGCCTTTTCCAAAATGACCATTTAAAAACTGACCAAAGCCTGGCAGGGCGATGCTCCAAAGGATGGCTTCAAGTTTGCCTGTTTTTTTCATTCCAAAGCTCCGTTCACTCGGTTTTTAATAGGATTCCCTCCTCAGCGTCTAACATACACCAGGTGTCCGGGCCAGCCATTGCTAAGGAGATCAGCAAGCAGTAAAGGGATGATGCGGTGAGAAAAAAACATTGAAAAATCTTCTGCATTCAGATACCTTTACATTAGACAAATTTTAGCAAAAGAGGAGATTTCATAGTATGCGCTATAATCGTTCTGAATCGTTCCGTTTTGTTTTCTCAGATCCTATGGAAGCATCATTTTCCATAGCAGAAAAAGCAGGGGAGCCTGTGAATTCAAAACAGGGGGAAGCCGTGATTATGGATATCAGCCCATCAGGCTTGAAGCTGGTTACCCATTTGGATCTTCCAATGGAAAAACCGGTCATCCTTACTATCCTTTTTAAAATCAGAACTGAAGAACTGGAACTAAAAGGGGAGCCAATGTGGAAAAAAAGAACCGCTACGGGATTTCAATACGGCGTCAGAAGTTTAAATGATGAAATTCTGCAAAACCGGATTGTTAAGGAATTAAAAGAATTTGCGCAGCAAAAACCTAAAAATCCCCGGGGCATCTGACACATTTCAAGTCATAGGAAGGCCTGGGAATATTCTGGACTTTCCGCTTGAATCGCTGTAGGCAAGAGCCTTCCATCATTGAGAGGATAGAGTGAAAGGCGAGATCCGATTAAAAACCCCAATTGTATACGGTATGGCACTTATGATAGAAGCTCCTTTAAACGTGGCTGTTGATACGTTCCAATCAGCAGATGTTAGGATCATCATCATGCTTTGTTAAGGACAGGATGAAAAGGCTTATTTCAGATTTTGAAAAAAGTCTTTTTTTTTATGCTACTTTTTCCCCTTTCGATTGTATTGCTATAGCGAAAGGGGGTGAGAAACATGGCAACTACACTTCTTATTGACAGTCAGCTTCGCCTTGTGTATGACCTTGGGCTTAACCAGGAGGGCAAGCAAGTATTCAAATCAAAGACATACAGCAATGTAAAAACAACCGCAAATGCAGACCAGCTGAATGCAGCAGCAGGGATCTTATCAGGACTGCAGCAGTATCCTTTGTTTACAGCAGAGCGTCTGGACCAGAATGAAATTCAAAACTAAAAAAGGAGAGGTTTAAATGGCTAAAACATTAGAATTGCAATTTGGAAACGAGTTAGGCAGTACTGTGACAGTCAGTGTAGATGCCCCTAAGGAAACACTGACAGATGAAGAAATTACCGCAGCTATGGACGGATTGCTGACAGCAGATATCTTTACTTCTTCAGGAGGCAATCTGACTGTGAAAAAGGGTGCAAGAGTGGTAGAGCGGAATGTAGTGGAGCTTGAGATTATCTAATTTAAACAGGGGTCTGACTTGGTCAGGCCCCTGTTTAGGAAATGGAGGGCTTTAAATGGAGCAGTGGCTTCAGCTGATTGGGGACACCGGATTTCCAATTGTGGTGACGATGTATTTAATGCACCGGATTGAAGGAAAGCTTGATGTATTAATTCAAACCATTCAAATGCTGCCGGTCAGAATACAGGAAGTAAGCCGGGACCCGGGAGAACGATTGGCAAAGATCCAACTGAGTGAGAAGATTAACTAAAAAAACCGGTCTCCTGAGAGACCGGTTTCTTCATTTATGCGTTTTCCGCAGTTTCCACTTTTTTCTGTCTTTCTTTTCTTGATTGTTTAAAGAAGAATAGCTCATACACTACCGGTACAATAATCAATGTCAGCAAGGTGGAGGAGGTCAATCCTCCAATAACAGTAATTGCCAGGCCTTTTGAGATTAACGTTCCGGAGGACGTTGTAAAGGCGAGCGGAAGAAGAGCCGCTATGGTGGCGAATGCTGTCATCAATATCGGGCGCAGTCTTGTTTTACCTGCTTCGATTAAGGCTTCCCTGATGACCAGACCTTTTTGTTCACGGTTCTGACCGATCCGGTCAACCATTACGATAGCGTTTGTCGTAACAATTCCAATCAGCATCAATAATCCGATCATTACGCTGACACTCAGCGGTTCTTTCGCCAGATATAATCCAAGCAAGGATCCGATCGGTACGAAAATCAGCGATGAAAGAATGACGAACGGAATTCGGGCTTTGCCGAATGTGATAAGCATAGTGATATAGACCAGACCGATGGCAACGAGCATGGCAAGCCCGAGCTGCTGGAAGGTTTGTACGGTTTCATCGCTTCCGCCGCCGCCTTCAAGGGAAACGCCATCAGGAAGATTGACATCATTTTCTACACCTTCTATGACAGCGGACGAAACCTCCGCTATGTTATCAGAAGAGATCTGGGCACTGACCTGTGCATATACTTTGCCATCCAGGCGCTGAATTGAAGTAAAAGCATCCTTCTCCTCAACTTCTGCTACATCAGACAGTTTGATTGGCCCCTTTTGACTGAAGATTACGGTATCCTTCAGCTGGTCTACAGATGTAACATCATCGCTGTAGCTGAGCTCTACGGTACGCTCTTCTCCGTCAAGCTCCAGGTCTCCTACTTCGACCGGTTTCGTCTGATCTGAAACGATGCCGAGAACCTGGAATCCGGATACTCCAAACTCATCAGCTTTTTCCGGATCGATGATGACTTCTGCCTGTTTCTGCCTTTCAGCAAAATTGTTGGATACATATTTTAAGTTTTCATTTTTGTTCATATAATCTTCAACTTTTTTGGCAGCTTCAGACAGTGCTCCCAAATCATTAGAATACAGATCAATATTTACATTGTTATTTGATGGGGGACCGCCGCTGCTTTGTTCCTGTATGCCAAGCTTAGCTTCAGGCTCTAATTCAGCAGTGATGTCTTCCATCTTAGTCTGGAGGTCTTTAATATACTCTGTAACTTCCGTTCCATCCTTGAGTGTAATAAAGTAGCTCGCTTTGTTTTCGCGCTTAAGGCCGGTATTAAAGTCTCTGCTTCCGACACCGGCTGTAACCTCTTCAATCGGTTCTTCCTTATCAAGCATTTTTTCCAGTTCCAATGATACTTCGTTCGTTTTATCAATGGTTGTGGAAGACGGAAGTTCTACACTCGCAACGAGGGTTTTCTGTTCCTCATTCGGAATGAAAGTAAATCCAAGGCCGCTGACAAGGAAAACGGATCCGAATAACAAGAGCAGTGATAAACCGATTATGGTAATTTTATGATTCAAGGACCATTCGATCACGCCTGCATAAAACTTCTGCAAAGGACCTTCTTTTTCTTCCTTCGGCACTTTTTTAAACGAGAATCGGGCGAGAATCGGTACAATTGTTACCGCTACAATAAGTGATGTCAGCAAAGCAAAGATGATCGTTAAAGCAAAAGGAAGGAAAAACTCTCCTGTGATTCCTCCAACAAAGCCCAGCGGCAAAAATACAACAACTGTTGTAATCGTAGAGGAAGTGATGGCCTTTAATATTTCTTTAGTCGAATCCTCTATTATTTCATTCGTAACGTCCGCATTTGTTTTGCGGACTCGCCTGAATACATTTTCAATAACAACGATACTGTCATCTACAACCCTTCCGACTGCAACCGCCATACCTCCAAGTGTCATGATATTCAGAGAGATATCAAGCTGATTGAGGAAAATGGATGTGACTAATAGGGATAGCGGAATGGAGATGATCGCTATGATGGTTGCCCGGAAATTGCGAAGGAACACAAGAACGGCAACGGATGCAAATAAGGCCCCGAGCAAGCCTTCGCGAATAAGTGTTTCAACTGATTTTTCAATGCCCTCTGCCTGATCAAATCCGATGGAGTAATCAAGTTTATCCTCATATTTTTCGAGGGTCTCTATAACCCGATCGGCGACTTCCACAGTGTTGGCATCCTGTTTTTTTGTAATGGCCATTGATAGAGAATCTTTTAAATTGTAGCGTGTAATTTCCGGCCGTTCCGTGATGGTTTCAATTTCAGCAATTTCTTTAAGCTTTACCGGTTCTTGCTGAGCCTGCTGGGCATTTGGAGCTGGGGATGCTCCGCTCTGTGAGGAGCTGCCGCTTGACTGGGAACCAGACTCCGCACCGCCGCCTGCAGGCTGACCGCCTTGGGCGCCCGGCGCCTGGCCAGATGGTCCCTGCTGAGGTGCTGCTGGTGCTCCAGCTGAAACCTGAAGTTCCTTAAGGGCCTCTACCTCATCTAAGCCTTCCTGAACTCTTATAGGTATTTCTGTCTCTTCATTCGTAATATTTCCAGCAGGGAATGATAAGTATTTTGCGTTGATTTTTTCTTTGATCTGTGTAAGAGTCAGGCCATTCTTTTCTGCTGCTTCTTTATCTACAGTGATCCGCACAGCCTCTTCTTTTAATCCCCCTACAGAGACGCTGTTTATACCTGAGATTTTATTCAATTCCGGTATAACATCCTCTTGGAGCAATTTTTCAATATCTCCATCTTCTTTTGTGAACAGTGAGATATTAAAAATAGGGAAAGTTCCAAACGAGAAGCGGTTAATATTCGTTTGAGCATTTTCCGGAAGATTTGCTTCACTAATTAACGTATTAAGCTGATCTTCCACCTCATCGATATCCGTGTTAAAAGGGAATTCCAGGTTTATGATTCCAACACTTTCAAATGAGGAGCTTGTGATTTTTTTTACACCATCAATGGCTTTAAATTCTTCCTCGAGCTTGGAGGTTACCTGCTCGCTTACATCATCAGGCGATGCTCCTGGGTAAACTGCTTCAACAGATACTTGAGGGAATTCAATGTTTGGGAGCAGATCCACTTTAAGCTGGGTAAAGCTGTATAGCCCTCCAAGTATCAGCAAAAAAGAAATAATAAATACCGCGACTGCATTTTTAAGGCTGAATTTTGTTAAAAAGTTCATGGCTACACCTCTTTGTATTAGTTGTACAAAAGTTATACAAGATTTACTATACTCTCTTTGTTCAGAAATTGCATCAATTATCCCAATTAATTTATGTCAAAACTGAAAACTTAATAAAAGGCTGGCTGAATGCGTTTAATTGTTTGAATAGCGGAATGTGTTCTTTCCTTAAAGATTGTAAGTGACGGGTATAGAATGCTCCATTTTGCAGCCTTGACGCTAATTTGCAAGTGTGAACCGGCTCATTAGCCGATTCCCTTTTTTTTTGTGATGCGGAGCACCCTGCCGAGAGTAACTGATCCAGCCGGAAAGAACGGATGCCGCCCTTCAGAAGACATTTAGCAATCAAATAGTCTGCAGATTTTTTCAATACAATTATATTTCTTTGGGTGATCTCTCCTGATGATGAAGCTAAATAAATGAGCTGAATGGGTCTTCTATGCTCGATGCTGCTATGGAAAATAAAATTCATCATGCTGCCTCCCTATCTTCTTATTCAGATTAGCATATACGAACAAGCATGCGGTATGCTGGCAAGAAGGAACATTCGTTCTTTTTCATAACCCGGTATACTTGGAGGGATATGGATATGAGGTATCATGTTATGTACACATTTGTTGTACAGAGTGTTCGATATGCAAAAATTATGGATTTTAAGAAGTGGAGAATTATAAGGGTATCCTTGATGGAAATACAAACAAACACTTATTTACAGAAGTGTGGAACGATATTAAATATAAGGAAGCGAACATAAAATCCGGAATGTTGAATTACAGAATTCAACCCAAGTCCCGATAAAGGATTCATTCGCTTCATGTCGAATAGTTTTTATACACGATTTTAACTTTCCACTGAGGAGCATACACTTTAAAAAGGGGTGATGGCTGTGTCAGAAATGGAAAAAATGAAAGAGGTTCAAAAGCTGTCAGAAGAAATTTTAAAAACTTTGCTTAAAGACGGCTATGTTGGAGATCAGAACGGGCTAATGAAGGCTGTGGAGCTTTTATCGAGATCGATAAGTGATTTATCATTTATGTATGAAAAAAAAGATATATGCCATGAGAATTTATTAAAGGGAACGCTTGCGAAAGTCCAAATCTCCTATAATGCAATACAATCCAAGCAATAATAAAGATCCGCTGACCGCGGATTTTTTTTAGGTCTGAACCGGAAAGCCGGACCTTTAAGAATGGTGCTGATTATAAATGCCTATAGTCTGTAGCGGAAGGCTTGAAACTCCGAGCTAAGAGCAGCGGGGCCAGGTGAGACGCCACTGTGGCGGAGCAAACATATAAATAAGAAGGTGTTTAAAAAACAGCCTTAAAGCGTGGAAGTTTTAGATAGAATTAGTCAATAATGGGCTATAGGACTTATTTTACCAAACGTATGTTCTATTTCAGGTTTGGTTTATGCTATAATGGACTTGCAGCAGGTTGCCCGGATCACGGGAGAATCCCCTTGCGGAAAGGGGGTGAGGCAGCATGACCATTTATGAGAGTCTGATTTTAATGCTCACGTTTGGTTCTGTCGTTATCGCGATTCTTTCTTTTCCGAGAAAAAAATAGCCCACCCTAAGCGGGAAGGCTAAATTCAAGAGTAATTCTGCTGTGGCTGAATTAGATGTTGGCGCATCTAATCAGCCTTTAAACTGGCATTTATCATCCAATTAACAGTATATCATAAGAGTGGGCTTTGATGCTCTTTTTTTTTATCACAAAAGCGGAAGCTGACCGGAAAAACGGCTCAACCATCCACGTGTATTTCAGGTTGATTTTCCCACGCCGTGCTCCCCTCAAACATTGGAAAAATTGAATAGCTTCCTAGTGTCCAGAACAGACCTGTTCAACAAGCGAAAGGCGGGTAGAAATAGATTCTATCCGCCTTTCGTATGTAGCTCTTATTTTTGATTTTTATTGGATTTCGGAGCGTTCATTTCTTTACCAAATTCAGTATCAGACTTCTGGTTTTGCTGATTTTGCTGTTTTTGCATTTGCTGTTCCTTGCTCTCATTTTGCTGATTTTTAGCCATTTCCTATCCCTCCTTTGCTTAAACATGTAGCGTAAGGGGTATATTTTCACCACATACGAATCCTATTTTTACCTATTTTTTCTGTATTATACATTTTGGCGGCTTCTTATCAGTTTAATCTTCCGAATGTTCCTGGACGAAAATACCACCGCACTGCCCACCAATAAAGGAGTGAATAAAATTGAAAAAAATACGGACCGGACTTGCTGGCTATGGTTTATCGGGAGAGGTTTTCCACGCACCGTTTCTGCACACAAACCCCTTATTTGAATTTGCGATGGTAATGGAAAGATCGAAAAATCTTGCAAGAAAACGCTACCCTTATGTTGAACGGGTCCATTCCTTTGATCAGATGATTCTGGATCCTTCCATTGAACTTGTTGTAATCACCACTCCTAATGAATACCACTTTGAAATGATTAAAGAGGCGCTGATGAAAGATAAGCATGTTCTGGTGGAGAAGCCGTTCACGGTCACTTCATCTGAAGGGTATAAGCTTGATGATCTTGCGAAAAAAAGAAATCTTGTTCTTGCCGTTTACCATAACAGGAGGTGGGATGGGGATTTTCTTACGGTGCAGGCCTTGCTTAAGCAGGAACTGGCAGGAAACCCGTCCGCTTTTGAGGCTCACTTTGACCGGTTTGAAAGCGGCATGAACTTCGATTCATGGCGAGAGAAAGATTTACCCGGTTCAGGGGTACTGTTCGATTTGGGTTCACATTTGATCGATCAGGCTTTGTGTTTGTTTGGAAAGCCGGAAGAGGTAACTGCCAATATCGAGATACAGAGGGAAGGGGGAATGGCCGATGATGCATTTGACATCCACCTTCATTATAAAACCCTTACAGCTGTTCTTAAATCAGGTATGCTTATTAGAGAGCCGGGCCCCCGTTATCAGCTTCACGGCAGCAAAGGGTCGTTTATTAAATATGGAATAGATCCCCAGGAGGAAAGATTAAAGGCGGGAGCTTGGCCGGATGAAAAAGATTTTGGATTTGAACCGGAAGAATCGTGGGGAATCCTGAATACAGACTTCAATGGTCTGCACTTCAGAGGGAATATCGAAACACTGCCTGGTCAATATAATACCTTCTATAACAAACTTTATGAATCCATAAGAGATGGGAAAAAGGTGCCTGTTAGTGCCTCGGAAGCAGCAGCTGTCATTGATGTCATCGAGTGCGCCCGGAAAAGCGCGGCAGAGGGAAGGACTATCCGTTTTATTGACCGCGGTGCTGAATAGGGAAATAGTGATTATGCCACTCTAAGAAAAAGAGGAGTGAGCATAATGAATAGATGGATACTAGCAGGAACAATTATTTTTCTTCTTGCCGGATGCAAAGAAGATGACCAGGCAGCGCCCAGAACTTTTTTGATCCCTGAAGGCTATACCGGGTGGGTCAAGGTGGAATATAAAGGCACGATGAAAGCTTCGACCTCCCAAAACCATCAGGAAATACTGAGAGCTGACTCAAATGGGCTGATTAAGACAAATGGCCGCAGTATACACGAAGGATGGGCTCAAAGCAGTTATTACTATATAAGCAAAAACGGAACAAAGACGAAACTTAATCCTGATAAAATGATTCATGGCAACTCCAGCGGGAGGGAATCCAAAGAAGCAGCAGAACAGTACTTTTTTGTAGGTACGGATAAGGATTTCCAGAAAAACGAATACAAACCGGAGCATCCGTAACCAGCTATTCCATTCAGCTTTTTTTCTACAGTATCCGACAAAATTCGTTGACGGCGGGCGTAAACACCTGTACGATATGAAGGGTTATAGCAGGAAAAGGAGCTGGGTAGGTCGTGAGTACGCCCTTTATCGTTAAGAAAGTCCTTAATAATAATGTGCTGATTGCTGATCACCCGGGGTTTCAAGAGGTTGTACTGATTGGCAGGGGGATTGGCTTTGGCAGATCCAGAGGCGATCGGATCGAGGAAGATTCCTATGAAAAGATGTTTGTTTTAAAGGATGAGAAAGAACAGGAGCAGTATAAGCTGCTGCTGCCGCATATCGATGAAGATGTGATAGCAATTATTCATGAAGTGATCCAGCACATAGAAACTAAGCTTAAGCACCCCTTGAACGAACATATTCATATTGGGCTGACGGATCACATTTCATTTGCACTTAAGAGAATAAAACAGGGCATGGACCTAAAAAACCCCTTCATGATTGAAACGAAGACCCTTTATCCGATGGAATATGAATTGGCAAAAGAGGCTGTTGATATTATTGAGCGCCGCCTTGATGTCGTTCTCCCGGAAGGCGAAGTGGGATTTATTGTCCTTCATATTCACGGTGCCATTACGGATAAACCCTTAAGTGAAGTAAACCAATCGTCCCAGCTGATTGCCAGGCTGACGAATTTAATTGAAGATTCTCTTAAAATCCAAATAGATCATGAAAGCATTAACTATTTAAGGCTTGTCCGCCATATCCGATTCACGATAGACCGGGTTCGGGCTGGAGAAAAATTGGATGAACCGGAAAAAATGGCTGACCTATTGAAAAATGAATATCCACTGTGCTATAATACTGCTTGGAAATTAATTAAAGTGATGCAGCAAACGCTTAAAAAGCCAGTATATAATGCTGAAGCAGTTTATCTGACCATGCATTTATACCGATTATCCAATAAAATATCGTAACCGGTACCAGCGTGTAACTGATTCGATCAGGCATGAGTGATAAAGGGGAAAGGTTTTCCTGCTTTCCATTTAGGGAAGGAGAAACAGGAAATCTCTATGCCTTTTTCACCATGCCTTTTTCTGTTTTATTTTTGAGGGTCCCATTTAGTTACCTTTAGTAAGAAAACGGTTTCAATATGTATTGTTGGATTTTTTAGCCGCTGCAAGCACACAATAGGCTCAAGGAGGATTGAATCGAATGTTCAAAAACTTATTTGGAGTATTGCAGAAAATCGGGAAAGCACTTATGCTGCCTGTTGCTATATTACCTGCAGCAGGGATCTTGCTTGCTTTCGGTAATGCTATGCAGAACCCCCAGCTCACTGCAAAAATACCAGCGCTTTCAAATGAAACCTTTACATTGATCGCAAAGGTAATGGAGTCCTCAGGGGACATTGTCTTCTCGAACTTGCCGCTTCTGTTCGCGGTGGGGGTTGCCATTGGTTTAGCAAATGGCGATGGGGTTGCCGGTATCGCGGCAATCATTGGATATTTGGTCATGAACGCAACGATGAGTGCTGTTCTTACTCAAACAGGACAGCTACCATCTGATGCTGTACAATTAGCTGAGTTTTTAGCAGCGGGTAACCCTGAATACGCCAGAGTACTGGGAATTGCCACACTCCAGACCGGGGTTTTCGGCGGGATTATTATAGGGGTGCTTGCCGCCTCCATGTATAACCGCTTCTACAATATTGAGCTTCCTCAATATCTTGGATTCTTTGCCGGAAAGCGTTTTGTACCGATTGTAACAGCTGTTTCAGCACTAATTATCGGAATTATCATGCTGTTTATCTGGCCGCCTGTACAAAGCGGATTGAATGCTTTCTCGAATGGACTGCTTGAATCAAACCGTACATTAGCTGCATTTCTTTTCGGTCTTATTGAACGGTCTCTTATTCCTTTTGGGCTTCACCACATTTTCTATGCACCATTCTGGTTCGAATTCGGAAATTATACGACCCAGGCAGGGGAGCTTGTCCGCGGCGACCAGCGGATTTTTATGGCTCAAATAAAAGACGGTGCTGAACTGACTGCAGGTACGTTTATGACTGGTAAATTTCCTTTCATGATGTTCGGACTTCCTGCTGCAGCACTTGCGATTTATCACGAGGCACGCCCGGAGAACAAAAAGCTTGTTGCCGGGATCATGGGGTCCGCAGCACTAACATCTTTCCTGACTGGTATTACAGAACCGCTCGAGTTCAGCTTCTTGTTTGTCGCACCTATTCTTTTCGGAATTCATGCTGTATTTGCGGGCTTGTCATTTATGATCATGCAAATGCTCGATGTTAAAATTGGTATGACCTTCTCCGGCGGGGTCATCGATTATGTTCTATTCGGGATCCTGCCAAACCGTACAGACTGGTGGCTAGTCATTCCCGTTGGACTGGTTATGGCTGTCATCTATTACTTTGGCTTCCGATTTGCTATCCGCAAGTTTAATCTTGGAACACCGGGCCGTGAAGAGGCAAATGCAGAAACGGACGGAGAAGGTTCCCAACGTCCTGCCGGAGATCTTCCATATGAAGTCCTTCAGGCACTTGGCGGCCAGGAGAACATTAAACACCTTGATGCTTGTATCACCAGACTTCGTGTCCAGGTTGAAGATGTAAAGAATGTGAAAAAGGACCGTCTGAAAAACCTGGGTGCTTCCGGAGTGCTTGAAGTAGGAAACAATATTCAGGCGATCTTCGGACCTAAATCCGATAATTTAAAATCGCAGATTCAAGATGTTATTTCAGGCAAACGCCCAAGAGCTGCTGATACTTCCAGCATGAAAGATGAAGTGGAGCAGCAAATTGAAGAAGTGAATCCTGAAGCTCTGCAAAATCATTTTGATGAAGAACACTTTGTATCACCGATACATGGCCGCATTCTTCCGATTACTGAAGTGCCGGATCAAGTCTTCTCAGGTAAGATGATGGGAGACGGATTTGCGATTGATCCAATTGATGGAACGGTTGTATCACCGGTAGACGGCAAAATTTTAAATATCTTCCCGACAAAGCATGCAATTGGGCTTCTATCTGAAAGCGGACATGAAATTCTGATTCATGTGGGAATTGATACTGTTAATCTTAAAGGTGAAGGCTTTGAGTCCTTCATTGCCGAAGGGGACACTGTTAAGAAAGGCCAGAAGCTTCTCGAGGTAAACCTTGAGTTTGTAAAGGCCAATGCTCCATCAATCATTACACCGATTGTATTCACGAATCTCAAAGACGGAGAGTCCATTGAGATTCTGGAAACAGGAGAAGTGAAAAGCGAACAAAAGAGTATTATTAAGATCAGCAAATAAGCTTTATGCCAGCTCCCACTTGTCAGATGACAAGCGGGACTGGTAAGATAACATATTGTGAACAATTAAAAATACCTATTGTGATAAAGGAGAAGATTAACATGGCTGAAAAAACATTTAAAGTAACTGCGGAATCCGGTATTCATGCACGTCCTGCAACAGTATTGGTACAAACGGCAAGCCGTTTTGATGCGGATATCAATCTTGAATACAATGGAAAAACGGTCAACCTTAAATCCATCATGGGCGTTATGTCTCTTGGAATCGCCAAAGATTCTGAAGTTAAAATCACAGCAAGCGGCTCTGATGAAAGTGAAGCAATTGCTGCTCTTGAAGAAACGATGAAGAATGAAGGACTTGGAGAATAATGCTGGAACTTAACGGTATCGGAGCTTCTGCCGGTATTGCGATTGCGAAAGCATACCGCCTTGAAGAACCAGATCTTACTGTATCCAAAACCACAGTTTCGGATCAGGATGCTGAGATCCGCCGGTTTGAAGAAGCTATTCATAAATCAAAGTCAGAGCTTGAACGAATCAAGGAACATGCACTAAACGAACTTGGTAAAGACAAAGCAGAGATTTTTGCCGCTCATTTGCTGGTACTAAGTGATCCGGAGCTGTTGAATCCTGTAAAAGATAAAATCAGCAGTGAAGCTTCCAATGCTGAATTCGCCATGAAAGAAACGGCTGATATGTTTGTCAGTGTGTTTGAATCCATGGACAATGAATACATGAAGGAACGTGCCGCTGACATTCGCGACGTTACAAAGCGTGTTATTGCCCATCTGATTGGCGTAGAGCTTCCGAGCCCTTCTCTTATTTCTGAAGAAGTCGTGATCATAGCGGAGGATTTAACTCCTTCTGACACAGCTCAGCTCAACCGTCAATTTGTGCTTGGATTCACGACGGACATCGGCGGACGTACATCCCATTCCGCCATCATGGCCCGATCCATGGAAATCCCGGCTGTTGTAGGTACAAAAGAAGCAACAGCTAAAATTCAAAACGGTACGATGGTTATCGTTGATGGACTGAGCGGTGATGTAATCATCGATCCTTCCTCCGAGACCATTGCTGCTTACGAAGAAAAGAAAAAGAAGCATGAAGCTCAAAAAGCAGAGTGGGCAAAACTCGTTAATGAGCCGACCGTTTCAAAAGACGGCCATCATGTCGAGCTTGCAGCAAATATCGGTACACCAAAAGATGTAAAGGGTGTGATCGAAAACGGCGGGGAAGCAGTAGGCCTTTACCGTACGGAATTTCTTTACATGGGGCGTGATCAGCTTCCTACAGAGGACGAGCAGTTTGAAGCATACAAAGCCGTTCTCACTAATATGGAAGGCAAGCCAGTCGTAGTTCGCACACTTGATATTGGCGGGGATAAGGAACTGCCTTATCTTCATCTTCCAAAAGAAATGAACCCGTTCCTCGGCTTCCGTGCTATCCGCCTATGCCTTGAGGAGCAGGATATCTTCAGAACACAGCTTCGGGCTCTGCTCCGGGCAAGCGTTCACGGCAATCTTCGCATTATGTTTCCGATGATTGCCACACTTGATGAATTCAGGCAGGCTAAAGCGGTCCTGCTTGAAGAAAAAGCAGGCCTTCAATCAAAAGGTGTGAAAGTGTCGGAAAACATTGAGATTGGGATTATGGTAGAGATTCCATCTACAGCAGTTATGGCTGACGTTTTCGCCAAGGAAGTTGATTTCTTCAGTATCGGGACCAATGACCTTGTTCAATACACGATGGCTGCTGACCGTATGAATGAACGTGTTTCCTACCTTTATCAGCCATACAATCCTGCCATTCTGCGCCTTATTACGCTTGTAATTGAAGCGGCGCATAAAGAGGGCAAATGGGTTGGCATGTGCGGAGAAATGGCGGGCGATCCAATTGCAATCCCAATTCTGCTTGGGCTTGGCCTGGACGAATTCTCTATGAGTGCAACATCCATTCTTCCTGCAAGGACTCAGATTCTGGGGCTGTCAAAAGAAGAAGCTGCTTCCTATAAGGAACAGATTTTGGGAATGGAAACAACTCAGGAAGTAATTGACTTTGTAAAGCAAACCTTTCATGTAGAATCATGATTAAAAAGACAGGCAAATGCCTGTCTTTTTTGCGTTTAATGTAGAAAATATAGGCTATTGGTTAGAATTAACTGGTATAATAGCGGTAAGAATAACCATTTGTTCTGGCTGTTCCGCACCATTTGGCAGTCCATACGAGATTATACTGATAAAGAAGAGGTTGTTTTATGGATAAAAAGCCTGTCATTATAAAAAGGAACCGCTTTTTAATTAGGCTGCTTTGTGTATTTTACATACTGGATTTACTCTTTATTTATATGTTAGACGGGGACCGGGATCATTGGCTCCTCCTAATTGCTTTTTCTATCCCTTTTATTTTTCTGTTTTTGGGAGAAAAAAAGATTAAGCCGGAGTATTTAATGTTCTGTTTGATTGCTCTGCTTTATGCTTATTTGATCATGCTGAATATGACCGTTCCTGCTTTTGTAAACCTTGTGTTTCTGACATTGCCTATTTTGGTCAGCACCATTTATCAGAACCGCACCCTGTTAATTTCTTCCTCCCTCTTTACAGCTGCTGTGCAGATTTATTTCTTTTATACGTATTTCGATGTCCTCCTTCAGGATATTACCCGAAAGGAAATAGCCTATTACATCCTCTTCACCATCCTGGTATTGTTTTTCCAGCTTTATTATTTAAGGTTTATTGGCGGCCTATGGAAACAGGTCAATGAACAAAAGGATGAAATGGCAGAGACACTGGAGTCCACTAAAGCGCAGCTTGAGCTGTTATTTTCACAGAGCAAGGATGCGATTGTATTAATGGATCGGGAATATAAAGTAATTGCTGTAAATCCCGCCTTTGAATCGTTATATAAGCTCCATGAGGATGAACTAAAAGGGAAGCAGTATCCATACGGTGAATATACACATCAAGCTATCGCTCAGCCGAACAGTTTTGGAAGCATGGTAACCCGTTCAGATTTAACAGCGGACGGGCAGAGGGTTGAGGTCGAGGCTGCCGTATCGCCTATCTATGGTGAAAGTGGCGCGCTGATTGCCCATTCCGAAGTTATTCGTGATGTGACCGAAAGAAGAAATGAAGAATTGATGCTTATTCAGGCAGAAAAACTTAAAGTAGCAGGAGAGATGGCAGCAGGTGTAGCTCATGAAATAAGAAACCCTTTAACTGTTCTGCAAGGTTTCCTTCAAATCTTAAAAGAAAAGTCTCCAGAGGATTATCCCTATACGGAAATTATGCTCTCTGAGCTTAAGCGCCTTAATGACATTGTCAGCGAATTCCTGATTTTATCAAAGCCCCAGTCCGTTAACCGTAAACTCTTCAATTTAAGGGAAGTCCTTAAAGAAACGATTACTTTTTTCGGATCTGAAATGGCGCTTAAAAATATTGTGATAAAAATGGACGAAATAGACTCTGTCACTGTATACGGAGACAGGAATCAAATTAAACAAGTACTCATTAATCTCCTGAAAAATTCCAGTGACGCGATGCCTGATGGGGGAACGATCCGAATTTCTTTAGAAAAAAATGATGGAAAAACAGCTGCCCTTATCATTAATGATTCCGGATGTGGTATTCCTAAGCAAAAGCTGGATAAAATTAAAGAACCTTTTTTTACAACTAAAGAAAAAGGAACTGGACTGGGGCTTGTGATTACAGAAAAAATTGCAGCCCAGCATGGGGGATCCCTTGAAATAGAAAGCGAGGAAGGTAAAGGGACAACGGTGAAGCTTATTCTTCCGCTTCCATAAAACCATGAATATGAGAAGGAATCTCCAATTCGTTCAGGATCCGCCTAAAACATACCTGACTGACTATTGCCCAATAGTTCAGTCTTTTTTTATGCCATGACATAAAATTCAGCTATCCCGCAAAGATTAACATAGAAGATCAGAAAAGGAGCTGACACATCAGTGAGAGCAGAGCATAAAGCAGGAGATACGGTTTACGTTATTTATAGAAATCCTCACACAGCCAATGTAGCAGTGATCAAAGAAGCGGAAGTGGTCCAGCACCCTGAGGACAAGAATGACATCGCTTTGTTTCTATATGACACTTATCACGAATTGCTTCCGGATGATGCGGTGTTTGCTTCATTTGAGGAAGCAGAGCAGCTCTATAATGAATTATTTGACCGTGAACAATACGAGTGATGCATACATAAAGGAGGGAATTAAGATTGGTTAAACCATTTGTTCCACAGCTTGTTTATTTTGAACCAAGGGCTCTGGAGTACCCCCTTGGTGTCGAACTGAAAGAAAAATTCGAAAAAATGGGACTTGAACTACGAGAGACAACCTCCCATAACCAAGTCCGGAATATACCTGGAAAGAATCACCTTCAGCAGTACCGAAATGCGAAATCAACATTGGTTATAGGGGTCAGAAAAACGCTAAAGTTCGATAGCTCAAAGCCCTCAGCTGAATACGCCATTCCGCTTGCTACAGGATGCATGGGCCATTGTCATTATTGCTACCTTCAAACGACTATGGGAAGCAAGCCTTACATTAGGACATATGTAAATGTTGAAGAAATACTTGAACAGGCACAGTCATATATGGAGGAAAGAGCACCAGATATAACGAGGTTTGAAGCCTCTTGTACCTCTGATATCGTCGGAGTGGACCATCTCACCCATTCACTGAAAAAGACGATTGAATATTTTGGTAAAAGCGATCTTGGGCAGCTCCGCTTTGTAACTAAATTTCATCATGTAGACCATCTTCTTGATGCAGATCATAACGGAAAAACCAGGTTTAGGTTTAGTGTCAATGCAGATTATGTCATTAAGCATTTTGAGCCGGGCACTTCTCCCTTGGATAAACGGATCGAGGCAGCGGTTAAAGTTGCCCGGGCAGGATATCCTCTCGGGTTTATCGTAGCACCAATCTATATTCATGAAGGATGGCAGGAAGGATATAAACAGCTGTTTGTTAAACTCCATGAATCACTCCCTAAAGACGCTGTTCAGGATATTACGTTTGAAATGATTCAGCACCGCTTTACTAAGCCTGCAAAAAGGGTGATCGAAAAGAATTACCCGAAAACAAAACTAGAAATGAGCGTGGATGAGCGCAGATATAAATGGGGAAGGTACGGAATTGGCAAGTATATTTATCAGAAGGACGAGGAACAGGAATTAAGGGATACACTGGAAGATTATATTGAAGCCTACTTTCCGCAGGCGAAAATTGAATATTTTACGTAAACAGAAGGAAAAGGTTAGATAGACTCAAGAATGCTTGATTCACGAGCATTCTCGGGTTTTTCTTTTGGTGCGCAAGAGTTCTGAAAAGGGTAGAAAAGTGATTAATCTGAAGCTTTATAAAGTATGCACGAGCATTGGCATACCTGACAGAAAAAATGAGAATACAAAATTTTCCCTGTCTATCAGGAATGACAGGAAGCCGATGAAAATGCCAGCAGTTCCTGTGTGTGATAAAATTGGAGTATCTTAGAAAAGGGGTGATATGGATGGATTTGAATCTGCAGCATAAAACAGCTCTTGTTATTGCATCCAGTCAGGGGCTTGGCAAAGCGGTCGCCAAAAAATTAGCGCAGGAAGGCGCAAATGTGATCTTGAGCGGGCGCGATGCTGAGAAGCTGGAAAGTGTTCAGCAGGAACTTGCTTACATAGGAGACGGAAGAATTATCAGTAAAACTTGTGATATTACAGACCCGCAGCAAATTAAAGCTCTTGTTGAACATACCATCGATGAGTTTGGGGAAATTGATATCCTTGTGAACAATGCAGGCGGGCCTCCAGCCGGAACGTTTGAGGACATGACAGATGAAAATTGGTATGAAGCATTTGAGTTGAATCTTCTCAGCTATGTGCGCATAATCCGTCAGGTCCTGCCCCATATGAAAGAAAAAGGCGGAAAAATCATTAATATCGCTTCCTCCTCCGTGAAAGAGCCTATTGAAGGGTTATTGCTTTCCAATACGTTCAGGATGGGAATTGTCGGACTGACTAAAACTCTGTCCCAGGAGCTTGCCCCTTATCATATTCTGATTAACACACTTGCTCCGGGAAGGATTGCGACCGGCCGCGTAGCGTTCCTGGATCAGTCAGCAGCTGAAAGACAGGGCATTACTCCTGATGAGGCGGCCGAGAATAATAAAGCACGTATTCCGCTCGGCCGGTATGGTGATCCCGAGGAATTCGCCAATTATGCTGTTTTTATGCTTTCAGGCGTAAATACATATGTAACGGGCCAGACGCTGCTGGTAGATGGCGGATTAGTAAAATCGGTATAGAAACAAGGAGGAGAGGTCCTATGGCGGGAGAAAACGTGGCATTTATCGGGACAGGGGTCATGGGGAATAGCATGGCAGAACATTTAATGAGTAAAGGCTATTCATTAACAGTATATACCCGAACAAAGAATAAAGCAGAAGATCTCCTTGAGAAAGGGGCAAAATGGGCCGATACCGTCAAGGAAGCTGTGGCGGAAGCCGGCTTTGTGATTACGATGGTCGGCTATCCAAGTGATGTTGAAGCGATCTATCTTGATGAAGACGGTATTATCGATTCCTCTCAAGAGGGTGCCTATTTAATTGATATGACAACTTCTAAGCCATCACTTGCGGTAAAAATTGCTGAAGCAGCACGTTCCAAAGGACTTTATGCCATCGACGCTCCAGTATCAGGAGGGGATGTTGGTGCAAAAGAAGCAAGGCTTGCGATTATGGCAGGCGGCGAAGAATCTGCATTTGAAAACTGTCTGCCTCTTTTTCAGGCAATGGGGAACAATATCGTTCATCAGGGGGGAGCAGGTTCAGGACAGCATACAAAGATGAGCAATCAGATCGCAATTGCCTCAGGGATGATTGCGGTATGTGAAGCTCTAGCCTATGCAGAAAATTCAGGTCTCAATCCGGAACAGGTTCTGAAAAGCATTTCCACAGGGGCAGCAGGAAGCTGGTCCCTCAGCAACCTTGCCCCCCGAATGCTGAGCAATCAATTTGAACCGGGCTTTTATGTAAAGCATTTTATAAAAGATATGAGAATTGCCAAAGAGGAATCAGAGCAATTTGGCCTCCCTACTCCAGGACTTGACCTGGCACTGGAGCTTTTTGAAACACTGGAAAATATGGGAGAAGAGAACAGCGGAACACATGCTTTATACAAGCTTTGGAAGCAAAAAAGGCTCTCCTGATTGATAAAAAAGACAGCCGCTTACGAGCGGCTGTCTGCTAAACTATAAAACTATTATTTACCGATGAACTGCTGAGTCCAGTAGTTGCCTTCTTCAACATGTCCTACACCGATGTGCGTGAACTCGGAATTCATAATGTTTTTACGGTGACCTTCGCTGTTCATCCATGCTTGTACAACTTCTTCAGGTGATTTTTGCCCCATAGCAATGTTTTCCCCTGCTGTTTTGTATTCAACCCCAAATTGTTTCATCATATCAAACGGAGATCCGTATGTTGGGCTATTGTGATCAAAGTAGTTATTTTTCTGCATATCTGCAGACTTTTCTTTAGCTACTTTGCTTAGCTCTTCATCTACTTGAAGTGGCTTAAGACCTTGTTTTTCACGCTCTTGGTTTGTCAGTTCAACAACCTGCTGTTCAAACTCGCTAAGGGCGCCGGACTTAGCTGTTTCTTGCTTAGGTTCAGAAGCTTGCTCTTTGGCAGGAGCCTGCTGCTGTCCTTGTGCAGGAGCTGGAGCCTGCTCTTTAGCAGAAGCTGGAGCCTGTTCTTTGGCAGGAGCTGGAGCCTGTTCTTTAGCTGCTTCCGGTTCTTGTCCTGGCAGGCAGTTTGGTTTTTGAGCCTTATCCTTACCGTTCTGACCTTGTGCGGCCTGAGCCTGCTTGCCTAGAAGCTGCTGAATTTGCTCCTGAATTTGCTGCTGATTGCCGCTGCCTTCAGCTGCCTGCTGAACTTGCTCAGGGCTGATATTAAATTTCTTGCTTAGTTCAGTCACTTTAGCCTGTACATTCTGCTGAGAAAGTTCCTGTGCACCTGCCGGGTTGCCTCCTCCGAAAGTGGCGAATCCTGCCGCAGCAGCGACTGATATAATAAAAGATTTCTTAGTAGTGTTCTTCATAAATTAAAGCCCTCCTAAAAAATGTGTGATTGTATTTTCGTGCTTCTCTCTTGCACAAACTCATCATAACACGGCAGAATTGTAATATTTCAGCCACCGATTTCCATTGACATGTTTACCTTTGAAATAAAACCCCGAAACTTAAAAAATCCCTTATATAATAGTGGTTTAATCCACTTTCATTCTGTAAGTAGAGCAGTTTTTCACAGTCGAAAATCTCCTTAAAATACCATCTGTTGAAGTTTTTTCATTGAATTTGTACTTGACACAAAAAATAGGCCGTTCGACATATGACAACTATTACACAAGTGTTACAATAGGGATGTTATTTTACAAAACTTTTCATTTAATAGATATCTATTTTGAAAGGAGTACGAAATTGACAGAACAAGGGACACATTCATCGGAGGATCGAAAGCTGAAAAGAGCCCGCCATTTTCGCATCAATATTTTTTTCTTTTGCGTATTTCTCATTTTCACGATGCTTATCGTCCGTCTGGGCGTTATTCAGATTGTTAAAGGAGAGGAGTATACGAAGGAAGTAACCAGAACGGAAGCAAATATCTCTTCTTATCCGGCGCCCCGGGGGAAAATGTATGACAGGTATGGCAGAGTGGTTGTTGACAACGTAAGTGTACCTGCCATTACTTACACGGTAGAAAAAAGCACGAAAACGGCAGATAAGCTGGAGACAGCAAGAAAGCTTGCCGAATACATCGAGGTTGAAAAAGAAGCAATTCAATATACAGCCGGACAGGAAAGCGAACGGGATATCCGTGATTATTGGCTGGCCTCCCACGAAGAGGAGGCTAAAAAACTTTTAACGGCAAAGGATTTGGAGAGGAAAGGGAAGGATCAATATAAGCTTCAGGTTGAGAGGGTGCCTCAGCATGAAGTGAATGTGATAAAAAACAATCCGGGTGAACTGGAGCTTGCGGTGCTATACAAACGTTTCTCTTCAGGATATGAGTATGAACCGCAAATCATTAAGTCGCAGGCAGCTCCTAAAGATGAAGTTCCAGGGCCGCATAATATGCTTACGAATGATGAAATGGCCCGGGTTTCAGAGAATATCGAATCTCTGCCGGGTGTTAACATCATTACAGACTGGAACCGGAGCTACGTATTTGGAGATACGCTGGAAAGTATACTTGGAGGGGTCACAAGCTCCTCCCAGGGTATATTGGAAGAACGTAAGCCTTATTACCAGGCGAGAGGGTACGCACGCAACGACCGAGTAGGGAAGTCTCGCCTTGAGTATCAATATGAAGAATTTTTAAATCCGCGTAAAGCGAAGGTTGAATATATCACAGATAAAAACGGCAGCACTATTTCCGAGAAGGTCGTGGACCCTGGCAGAAGAGGACTTGATCTGAAGCTGACTTTTGATGCGGAGCTTCAGCGTGAAGTAGAAAAAATTGTCGAGGAAGAATTGAAAAAAGCTGTAGCCGTAAGCCCATATGCCGACCGTGCCTTTGCAGTGATGATGGATCCCTACGAGGGCGATATCCTCGCTATGGCTGGAAAAGGCTACGACCGCTTTAATTCAAAAAAATATTATGATTTTTCTTATGGAGCCTACACAACCCAGTATGAAATGGGATCAGCTGTTAAGGGGGCTACCCTCTTAGGGGGGTTTCAGGAAGGCTTGGAGCCTGGGACGTCATTTAATGACAATATCCCGATTCTTCTCAAGGGTACCGCTCCGAAAAAATCCCTGCACCCGAGCGGATGGGTCGATGACCGCGAGGCACTGGAAGTCAGCTCGAACGTTTATATGTTCCGGACGGCGATGGAAATTGCCGATATTCCATATGTACCCAACGGGAAATTCTCCGCGGGACCGGATGACCTGCGGAAATTCCGCAACCTGAACGATCAATTTGGCCTCGGAGTGCCCACCGGCATCGATTTGCCCGGTGAAGCAGACGGTCAAAGAGCGTATCCGGACTCGGTAGGCGGATTGCTTCTTGATGTCGCAATCGGCCAATATGATACGTATACTCCTTTGCAGATGGCCCAGTACATCTCTGTCATAGCAAACGGAGGATACCGGGTTGAACCAAGAGTCGTCAGGTCTGTTCACGAACCGATGAACGATCATCAGCTTGGGCCATTTGTATTTGAGAGAGACCCCAAAATTTTGAATGCCATTAATAATACTTCAGATGAAATCAAGCGGATCCAGGATGGGATGAAACTCGTTACAAAAGGTTCCCGGGGGACAGCCAGGGCCTATTTTAACGGCCTTGATGTTGCGGGGAAAACGGGAACCACTCAATCTTTTTACACAAATATCCAGCAGGGAATTAAATTAAAGCCTGTAAGCAATGTTACTTTTGTAGGGTATTACCCGACCGACCATCCCAAAGTAGCGTTTAGTGTAACCGTGCCGAATGTAAAGGAAAGGTCTTCGGCGACTGCCGCAAGCAGGCTTATCGGAGACCGGATCATGAAGGCTTATGTACAGCTTGAAAAAAAATATAATGCCCAAGAAGATAAATCGAAAGTGATCATTGACAAAAAGAAAGAAGCCGCCAGCTAATCATAAAGGGCCGCAGTTTATGCGGTTCTTTTTTTTGCCAATCATATACTGCCCCTTTTCGAAAGAAACTATATAGCAGGAAAGAAAAGGGGTGAAAAAAGAATGGCAAAACGCACAAAGAAGAATAATGCTGAACAGAAAAATAAAAAAGGATTTGATTCTTCAAAGCAAGATACTGAATTTGCCCATGAATCAGGAAGCCATCATGTCAATCAGCTTCATCATGAGAAAGCTAAAAAAGAAAAGGCGTCTAAAAATCAAGGGGAATACAAAGGAATGAATTGAGCCGAAAACACCTGCTTTAACCAAAGCGGGTGTTTTTTTGCGGTTTACGTGAAGATGATGTTCATTAGCTCACATTGACTTCCGGTCTTGCCGGAACATGGCACAGGGAAAAGCACCCTCTTCATTTTGAGAGTCTCGAGCAAGCTCTTGCAAGGTTAAGCTAGGCCTGAAAATATTGGAAACTTTTGAAAGTGTTTGAAGGATTCAGATAAAATTTCTCGAATTGTTTTATAGATATCATACCCGGGCTGAAGATTTAAAAGTATGCTCCAATTGAAAGCTTTTCCGAAAAAGGGGGGGGGGAGCAATGGATCAGCAAACGGAAAAAACAGATTACGTATACACGGTCCTAAACTCTAAAGGAAAGATTCTCTACGTTTCAGCCAATGCAGAGGAATTTATACGCTCCGGCAGGGAAGAACTCATAGGGAGATACCTTTCAGACTATGTACATAGTGAGGATGTGCAGGCTGTAGAGAGCTATTTGCAGAATCAGCACTATATGTTTCCGTGTTCATTCAGAATGAAAACGAAGGAAAACGGAAGTGTTTGGGCAGAAGCAGTGATGGATTTTATCCGGAGCCATAAAGAAGCAGGCGAACGGGAAGAAATCGTCCTGAAGATCACGTTTTCTGATCCGGAAGATGCTTTATCCAATCCATCCACGCTCCTGGATGAAGGAACGGCGGAAAAGATGTTTCTGAATCATTTGCCAAGCCCGCTTATTATAACGGTTAAAGGGGTGATTCACTTTGCCAACAAAGAAGCGGTTGCGCTGCTGAAAGCCGGAGCAAATGACGCCAGGCTGATTGGACTGAATTCCCTGGAGTTAATTCAGGAGGATTACAAGGAGATTTTCCGCAACAGGATTGAACGGCTTCAAAAGGGAGCGAGGGCAGGTGTTACTGAACAAATCTGGCACAGGCTTGACGGTACACCAATTGAGCTGGAAGTGAAAACGTCATCGATCCAATATGGAAAAGAGCATGCAGAGCTTGTAGTCCTGCTTGATATATCTGCCAGAAAAAGATTTCAGAAAATCCTTCAAAAAAGCAGGGAACGCTATCAAAGACTGATTCAAAATTCTTTGGACACCATCGCTGTAATTCATAATGATAAATGGGTATTTATTAATGAATCAGGGGTACGTCTGTTTAGAGCTTCAGGCTATCAGGATATGCTTGGGAAGAGCTATACCCGATTTATGAAGGAAGATCAGCTCATTCATGCACAAACTCTCATTCGTGAGGTTCTTACAGGGCAGTCGGATTCAAGGGTTGGGGAAGTGGAGTGGAAAACCTACGAAAACCAGCTTATATTTACCGAGATGGTCTGCATTCCCACCAGTTACTTTGGTGAGCCTGCGGTTCAAGTAATCTTAAGGGACTTAACAGAAAAGAAAAAAACTGAAGAGCTGATGCTGCAATCTGAAAAATTGTCTGTAGCGGGACAGCTGGCTGCGGGGATCGCCCATGAAATCAGAAACCCGCTTACAGCAATCAAAGGATTTTTACAGCTTATGAAAACAAAAGACACCAGCAATGATGAGTATTTTAAAATCGTTTTTGGGGAACTGGACAGAATTGAATTAATCTTGAGCGAGCTTCTTGTGCTTGCTAAACCGCAAACGAGCATGTTTACAAAAACAAATTTAAACCTGCTGATCCATGAAGTGACCACTCTTCTTGAAACACAGGCTAATTTGAACGGAGTGTACATTAAGACTTCTCTTACGAACGAAAACTCAAATTTATACGGAGACCCCAATCAGCTGAAACAAGTTTTTATTAACTTGATTAAGAATGCCATTGATGCGATGCCAAATGGAGGTTCAGTTAAGATAAACACGAGCGGAAGCAGCGACGAAATCGTGGTAACCGTTCAGGATGAGGGGGAAGGGATATCCGAGTCCATCTTAAAGCGGATGGGTGATCCATTTTTTACGACGAAAGAAAAGGGGACCGGTCTAGGACTCATGATTACATATAAAATCATTGAAAACCACTTTGGAAAAGTAACCATTGCAAGTGAAAAAGGAAAGGGCACCACATTCACGATCTGCTTTCCAACAAAAGGAGGACGCTCAGTCAGGTGAGCGTCCTCCCTTTTTTATAGCATTCAGCTGTCAAAATCTCTTTTAAACCGGCTGGACCACATTTCGGATAAAATGATCAAAGCGGTCCATCCCTGTCTCCAGCTGCTCCATTGAGTAAGCGTAAGAGATCCGGATAAATCCTTCCCCGTACTTGGAAAAAGCACTTCCCGGCACCACGGCTACTCCTCCATCACTGACTAGGGAAAGAGAAAAGTCAAAGGAAGATAAGCCGAATTTTTTAATGGAAGGAAATATGTAAAATGCACCCGTAGGCCTGGCTGTTTCAATTCCCATCTTTATAAGCCTGCCGTACACGTATTCCATTCTTTTCCTGTATTGTTCGCGCATGATAAACGCGTCATCAATTCCGTTTGTCAGCGCCTCATAAGCGGCTTTCTGAGAAATGGAGGAAGCACAGGATACATTATACTGATGTACCTTAAGCATGTGCTTTGCAATCTCTTTCCGGGCAAATACAAACCCCACTCGCCATCCTGTCATGCTGTGGGATTTAGACAGCCCGTTTATAACTATGGTTTGTTCAGGCAGCAATGCTGCAATGGAATAGTGAGTTCCAGTAAACACCAATTCACTGTAGATTTCATCTGAAAGAACAAAAACATCCCGTCCTCTTAAAAGATCGGCGATTTTTTCAAGCTCTTCACGGTCCAGAGCAGCGCCTGTCGGATTGGATGGATAAGGCAGGATGACACATCTTGTCCTTTCTGTTAATCGTGCTTCAATCTGTTCTGCTGTTAATTTGAACTGGGTTCTGGCTGTGTCAGCATGAACAGGAACGGCTCCGCAAAGCCTGATAATCGGCTCATACCCGGGATAAACCGGCCCGGGGAGAATTACCTCACTTCCCTCTGAGAGGATTGTCCTTAGCGTTATATCAATGGCCTGGCTTGCTCCTGCGGTTACAATGACTTCTTCTTCAGGACTATAGGAGAGTTTGTACTTCTTCAGTAAAAAGTCGCTTGCTGCTTTTCTAACCTCTGCATACCCCGCATTATGAGTATAGGAGGTGAAGTTTTCATCAATTGCTTTTTTTGCCGCAGCCTTAACATGATGCGGGGTGAAAAAATCGGGCTGCCCGATTGTCAGGGATACAACATCTTCATAATTCTCAACTAAGTTAAAAAACTTTCTGATTCCAGACATTTCGATCTCTTTTACTCTGGGCTGGATTAAATGCTCCATCAAATCACCTTTTCTTCCTCGTGCTTATGTATCATTTTAACAAATCTTATCTCCATTTTGTAAAGATAAACATTTTCCCATGCCAATTGCCTTTTTAAAAGCGCCTAATGGAATGTTAAAATGGTACGCAAGGTTTGAATCTGCTTAATCAGGGTAAATTTTTAAAAGTAAAACTGCCAATCGGAGATGGAATAAATGATTCGAACACTCGCCGTAACAGATTCCGGAGAAGTTATATACGATTTACCGCTGGGTTCATTGAAAAAAGAAGGATACAAGTGGTACTGGGTTGATTTTCAGGAACCTTCCGAAAAAGAGATTCAGCTGCTTTCAAAATTTTTCAGGTTCCATCCACTTGCAATTGAGGACTGTGTAGAATTTGTACAGCGGCCCAAAATGGATTTTTATGACGATTATTTCTTTTTGGTCCTCCACTCCATCCATCAAAAAACCCTGGATGCCGAAGAAGTCGATTTATTTGTCAGTGACCGGTATCTTGTTTCTTTTCATAAAAAGCCTGTCAGGGAAATCAGTAATTTATTTTTGCGTGTGAAAAAGGATGCTGGTATGCAATCCGGGCCCATGCAAATCATGTACGAGATACTTGATAAACTGGTGGATGAATATTTTCCTCCAGTCTACCAATTGGAAGATGTGCTCAATTCGATGGAAGATAAATCCGAGGAGCAGACAATCAGTTCCATTATGGAAGAAGTGTTTAAAATACGTACAGATTTATCCAGTCTCCGCAGAAGCATTATCCCTATGAGAGACTTGCTGTACCGTATGATTTCCTCTTCAAAGCTCAGCGGTCTAAAGCAAAAAGAAATTTACCTGCAGGATGTTTATGATCACCTGCTGAAGCTGGTTGAAATGATTGATGCAAACAGAGAGCTGACTGCGGATATTAGAGACAGTTACCTTTCCATCAGTTCGGATAAAATGAACCGGATTATGATGACACTTACCGTAATGTCATCCATCTTTCTTCCGCTTACCTTCATCGCCGGTCTGTATGGAATGAACTTTCAATATATGCCGGAGCTGCAGGGAAGAAACAATTATTTTGTTGTTCTTGGGATCATGATTGTTATCGTGATTGTTATGGTTGGATTCTTTTGGAAGGTCGGCTGGCTCCGCTACAAAAAATCAAAATTATAGCCCGCCCCCCCATAAGACCTATTTATGAATCGAAACTCTATATGTACACAAAAAATCCTTATAAGAAGGTGAAATTTGTGCTTCCAGATGATACCTATCTTACACCGGAAGAAAAATTACTTGTTGTCAAATTAAGGAGCGAAATGTTTAATGCTCTGACATTAGAGCATATGAAATTTTATAAACAGGAATTGGATAAAATTTATGAACAGGCGGAAAGAAGAGAAGAGTTTAAAGAAAAGATGAAAAAAATGGAAGATGAAATTCGGTCCCTTGTATAGAGAGACCGGATTTTTTAATGCAAAAAAGTTTTTTCATGCTCATTCCGATAGAACCATTCCCTAACGTCAGGGATGCTGCAGAAAATCCAGATTCCATACACCTGGCAATACCAATGTGCCTTCTGGTGCCTGCCTCCGACCCTCCCTCTGCTAAAGAATTAAAGCTCTGGCACCATCTCTCGGGCCCGTTATACCGCAAGGCTTTAAAGAACAAGTCTCCGTACCGCTTTGCGTTAAAGCAGCAGGGGCCAGGCACTGTGCCTGGCCCCACTTTCGGTGCCGTACTAAAGCTCCGGCACTTGATCCGCGAATCCTTGCTGCGCAGGGGCTGGCAGACCAACGTCTTTGCCCCCCGCCCCTTTACAGCAGTAAAGCTCCGGCACCGTGATACCTGGAAAAGCCGTTCCTGAATCATCTGAGGATTTCGATAAGTCACTGGCATGCTCTTTCCAGCGGGTCATTTTGCAGGGGGATGTGATTTTTTTTCAGCCTGCTGTGAAGTTTGGGCATCTTTAGAGAACTCCATCTCTGTAATAGATGCTGCGTGCTGGAGTCCGGATTTAGTCTTGCGATTTCTTTTTGTCATTGGAATCCCTCCTTATGTATAGAATGGCAAGCTTGCTGGCATGCCATCCTTTTATTTAGTGGAAATTCGAGGAGGATTTCCTTTACATGTCCAAACGGATGGAAATTTCAAGTATACTAAATATATCAGGAAAAGCGGAGGACGATCATGATCAGGATAGCGATAATAGGTCAATCTGGAACAATTCCGGAAGAAATTTGTACGATAGCTGAGGAAGCTGGTGCGGAAGTGGCTAAACGAGGTGCGGTTCTGCTGACTGGAGGCGGAAGCGGAGTGATGGAGCATGCTTCAAAGGGTGCGAAAGAATCAGGCGGACTTGTAATCGGGATTTTAGCAGGAGATCTTACCGATGTGGCCAATGATTATTTGGATGTCCCCATTACAACGGGGTTAGGCTTTGATTACCGCAGCCTTATTCTGGTGCACTCATGTGATGCCATTATAATGATAAGAGGGGGAAATGGCACCCTTGGTGAGCTTTCAGCAGCTTATATGAACAGCAAACCCGTTGTCGCTGTAGAGACTTCCGGAGGATGGGCGGCTAAAATTAAAGATGCAGCATTTGAAGGAATCTATCTGGACGAGCGCAGAACAGTAGAAATACACTACGCGTTAACCGGAAAACTGGCTGTAGAACGGGCGTTTGAACTGCTGAGCAAAAAAAAGGATTCTTCAAGAAACACGGGTTTGACAGGCGATTAATGGCAGCTTAAGTGGAAGAGCCGAAAGAAACCGCTCTTAGAATAAAGGGCTGTTCTTGCACCTCTCGGGGCTGCTTTCATCCGTATCTGATAAAAGCAGGCTCCCCGAAGGCAGGGAGCCTGTTTTGTGTAAGGTCAGAAGCAAGTAAAGGAGCTGATTTGCCTAAGGTCGATCCCGAAATAGAACCATTGTCTAAATTGAGGGTACCATCTAAATCCTGCTGTAGAATTTCTTCCAACAAAGGTAGGATAGAACCAGAACTGCTGACCGTTATTCAGCCAGATATACGTGTTGCGGAAGAGGCATCTACGGATTCCTCCCGGGTCTACTGCAAAGGCCGTGGCCTGCTGCTGAACAGGTGTAAAAGCTGGAGGCGGGCCAGGGGGCTGCTGGGTGCCGCCTCCGGGTAATCCCCCGGGTGGAGGCGGCGGGGGCTGAAGCATTTGACGCTCCCAGCCAGGCAGGAATGGATAATCATTAAGAAAAAAAGAAGCATACGGATCATAGTCAACGGGATAACCTGCATATTGGTACATGGTTGATGGTCCTCCTTAGAAAGGAAATACAGTCCATCTACCTTATGCAGAGCAGAACATATGGGTGTATGCCTGCCTATGATGTCTGAACTGTTTTTTTCTTAGGATGATAGGGAATATAGCAGCTATTTAAAATAGCCTTGCATTTTTTTTTCGCTTTAGCAGCGGCGATGCTTAATTCTTCTGAAGTTGCAAATGTAGCTTCCTGATTCGTCACAACTGCGATTGAGAGGGAGGTAAGAGGAATTTTTTCATAGCTGTTCTTCCGGGATAATCCGATTGAGTACCCGCGATCCCAGTCAGACTGTTCGTAATATTTATTCACGACGACTGTGAATTCCATAATAATGTTTTTGCAAAGCTGCTCATATTCAAAATGGGGAAGAATGGCAAGAAAATCATCGCCTCCGATATGTCCCAGAAAATTATTTTCGTTACCGCTTGATGAAAGGTATTTAATTAAAATATTTGCTGTTTCCTTTATAAGCAGATCTCCCTTTTTAAAACCGAACCGGTCGTTGAATTCTTTAAAATGATCAAGATCTGCATATAAAAGGGTAAACCTGCTGCTGTGTATAATCTCATTCAGTTTATTCTCAATTAAAATGTTGCCCGGAAGACCTGTCAGGGGATTCGTCCAGGTAGCTAAATCTGCCTGCACTTCAGCGAATTTCATCAAAAGATTTTTGATGCTGATTATCCCAATGTATGCGCCTTCAGAGGTGACGATGATGTAGTCATACAAAAACTCCTCTTCCCGCTGCATAGCAAGGGAGCTTACTTCTGTAATACTGTCCGAGGCATCAACAATAAGTGGATTTGAGTCCATAATTAATTCGATGGGCCGTCCCATAAACAAATCATATCCATATTTAGTAGAAAGTTTGTGATTATACCTGGATTTCATCACAAGACCTACAGGCCTGCTGTTTTTTATGACAACAATTCCCTGGGCTGAGGAGTGCTCTTCGAATAGGATTTCTGCTGTCTGGGTTTTTACGTCGCCTGTTATAACAGGCGCTTTTTCGGCAATATCACCAATCTTTATCATTAGCATGACTCCTTGACTAGTTCGTATTCACCACAGTTACTACTATTTTACTATATATATCGACATATAATTGTAAAATTTGTGTAAATCAATGGAGTGTTTTATTAGGCTGCAGGCCAGATTATAAATCCCTGAAAAATTCAGAGCGAATTTGCCGGCTAACGTGACTTCATGTTCAATGTGAAGAGTTATAAAGCCTTTAATTAAACAAGGAGATTTGCTATATGGATTATAAAGTTTTCATGATATATTGTGAATTGTAAGAAGATAGACGGAGGTAGCCAGTGCTCATTTATTTAAAACCCCTTATTGTAAATATGGCGATTTTGTTCTCTTTTACGTTTAACGCCAACCTGATTTTTCCGTTTCATTCAGGAAAGAGGATGTCAGTTAAGCAGCAAGTCATTTTTGGCCTTATCAGCGGTTTTGGGGCTATGCTCTGCATGCTTTACCCAATTGAAGATCTGGGGGAAACGTTCTTTGATTTCAGGATGATCGCGATTTTGATTGTTACGTTGTATTCCGGCTGGCTCGCGGGAGGAATTGGGCTTTTGCTCGTTTGTTCTGTCCGGTATGGATTTGGCGGAGAATTTATGCAGGTCGGCTTAATTATCAACACGGGTGCCTATGCGGCAGGCATCATCTTCAGAAAAATATTCTTAAAGGCTCAAGTCCGCCTCGCAGCAGGGGCTTTCATTGTGTTCATTTATTTTCTTCTATACATTTGGATTGTTTCCGTGTTCATTACTTTCCTGCCCTTTGAGTTTTATATGATCTATTTCTTGTTTTTCTTTGCTGTTACGATGGCGATGATCGCAATTATTGAGGCGCTCATTCGCATCAACCGGAACCTGGTCAATATGGTGTACCTGGAAAAGCTGACCACCATCGGTCAAATGGCAGCATCCATTGCTCATGAAATACGGAATCCCATTACGGCTGTAAGAGGATTTATACAGTTCCTGCAAGAAGACACGGCTGATTCGAAGCTTAAAGAATTTTCGCCGCTCATTCTTGGAGAACTGGATCGGACGAACAAAATCATTACTGATTATCTGAAATTGGCCCAGCCATTCGAGTTCGAGCTTGAAAGGGTGAAAATTGATCAGCTTCTCAAAGATTCTGTTGAACTTTTAACGCCTATGGCTACTTATGAGAATGCAGAGATCAGTCTTGAAATGCTTCCAAGCAATGATGCACTGGGAGATACCGAGCATTTGAAGCAAGCCATTATTAACCTGCTTAAAAACTCAATTGAAGCATTGGATGGCAGCGGCACAATCGCTGTGTCGAAAAAACCGGACTATTTTAACGGCAAAGTTCTAATTACCATTTCAGATAACGGCAAAGGAATGGACGAGGAGCAGCTTAAACATATCGGTCTTCCTTTTTATACGACGAAAACGAAAGGAACCGGTCTTGGGACAATGATTACAAGCAGGCTCATTCATGATATGGAAGGGGAGATTGCTTACAGCAGCAGGCTTGGTGAAGGAACATCGGTAACAATTACGTTAAAGGCCTTTAATCGAATTGGATAGTCACCAGGGAGAAGTGCTGGTACCTGAGCAGGAAAAGCGGGCTGCAGAATAGGCCGGTCCCCCTCATCCGCAGCGCCGGGGGGGGGACGGCCAGCCCAAAAAACCAAGATCGCATGCTGCGGGAGCGACCTTGGTTTTGGATTGTGTCGTGTTATTCCTTAATGGACCGAATGGAGAATCATGCTTGCAAGAAAGAGCAGAGCGATTATATATAAAGGCAGCCCGATTTCTTTCGAACGTTTCATAGCCAGCTTGACGATTGGATAGGCTATGAATCCGAAAGCCATTCCATCGACGATGCTGTAAGTCAGCGGAATTAATGCAATGATCAAAAAGGCAGGAAAGCTTTCTGAAAAGTCCTGCAAATTGATGTTCTGGATGTTTTGAATCATCAAACCGCCGATTAGAATAAGCACCGGAGCAATCGCACCGTCAGGAATCAGCTTAATATAAGGCAAAAACAGCAGAGAAGCCAAAAAAAGCAGTCCGGTGATTATAGAGGTTACCCCTGTGCGTCCTCCAGCAGAAATACCGGCAGCAGTCTCTACCGTGCTCACGGTTGGACTTGTACCCAGGAATCCTGAGGCAATGGCCGATAATGAGTTGGCCTGCAAAGACGGCTTAAAGCGGTTAGGGCGGCTGATCATGGATGTATGGCCATGAACCAGTCCAGCATTTTCAAACACAATAACCATTGTGAGAGAGAAAACGCCAATCCAGAAAGCAGTGTCAAACATACCTGCAAATGAGATTGAGCCAATGACGGTTACATATGCATCAAAACCGCCGGCACTCTCTGAAGGTGAATTCGGCGGGATAAGTCCAAACAAAGAAGCTATAACGGTGCCAGCCAGGATGCTGATTAGAAAATGTCCAGGTACCCCTTTTGCAAATAATACAACCGTGATCAAAAGAGTCAGAATGGACGCAATCACTGCGGGACTGCTCAAATCACCCATCTGGACGAATGTCGTTTTACTTGCTTCAACAAGACCTGCTTTCTGGAGGCCAATAAAGGTCAGGAAAATCCCAATCCCGACTGTTATGGCCTCTTTTAATGCGGATGGGATCGCAGCTGACAGAATTTCGGTCAGCCCGGTAAATGCAACGGCTGCAAAAAGCAGCCCGGAAATGACAACTACAGCGAGTCCCTGCTGCCACGGAATGCCCATTGATTGACAAATCGTATAGGTAAATAACGCATTGACTCCCATGCCCGGTACGAGGATGATCGGCGTCTTTCCAATCAATCCCATGAGCAGGCATCCGGTAAATGCTGCCAGGACAGTGGCAATCATTCCTGCTTCAAGAGGAATGCCTGCATCTGAAAGAATAGAAGCATTTACAGCAATGATGTATACAGCGGTCAAATATGAAACGATTCCTGCCATTATTTCTTTCTTGATCGTGGTTCCATTTTCTTCGAGCTGAAAAAGTGACTTCAACGGTAATCCTTCCTTGTTTTTCATCCCTCGACCCTACCCGTATAATCGGCACGCCGATTCACATTATGCATTATAGCAGGCAAAGACTTTTTTTGCATCAGCGTTTTTCTGCAAATGTTAAAAGATAGTAAAGACAAAGGAACCTGGTTCCCGGACCTAGAATACATAAGCATCAACAGTTACAAGGAAAGGTGTCGTCACTATGTCGGAAATAAATTATTCAAAAGCTGATTCTCCGGGGCTGAAATCCTCCTGGCCTGTCTTTTTTTCACTCCCCGTTCTTTCTTGGGCGCTCTATGATTTTGCGAATACCATCTTTTCCTCCAATATGATTACCATCTTCTTTCCGTTTTATCTGGAGGAGGCCATAGGCAGCAGTGAGAGAATGGATCAAATTGCAAGCACCTTTATATCCTATGCCAATGCGGCAGCGGGTCTTTTTCTCGTGTTATTTTCTCCCCTTTTTGGTGTAATGATTGATCGGACCGGAAGGAAAAAGAGGTACATCATCCGATTTACAGCGGTTACTGTTTTAGCGACAGCGCTTATGGGCGTTTTTGGATATGTTCAGCTGCCGGGTTTTTTGTTTGGTGTGCCCGCATCCCTTGGGATCATCGTAATCCTGTTTATCATTGCGAAATTCTTTTATTCTTCCAGCTTGATTTTCTACGATGCCATGATTACGAATGTCAGCACCCCTCAAACGCTTCCGCTCATTTCCGGCTTCGGAGTAGCTGTCGGGTACATTGGAACGCTTGCGGGTCTCACTATCTACCCATTTATCGGAGGAGGGGGCTTCCATCAGGCCTTCATACCGACAGCCTGCCTGTTTGCCCTGTTTACACTGCCGCTCCTTTTTTTTACAAAGGATCAGCCGCTGCTTGAACCCAGGGAAAAAAAGCATTTTCTTAGTGGGTATAAAGAAATTTTAGCAACCTTCAAGGAGCTGAAGCAATACAGACCCGCCTTTCTGTTTTTAGTGGCGTATTTTTTTATCAATGACGCTCTAGCTACAGCGATCGCAATGATGGCTGTTTATGCCAAAGCCATTGTCGGTTTTTCGAACAGCCAGTTTATTCTTCTGTATTTGGTTTCGACCATTGCAAGTATCGGGGGTTCCTTTCTCTTTGGATTTATTACAAAATCTGCCGGTGCTAAAAAGGCCGTAACAGCAGTCGGCTTTATTTTACTGACTGCCTTGCTACTTGCAACGGCGGCAACAGAAGAGTGGATGTTCTGGATAGCGGGGAGTCTGTTCGGCATTTCTCTCGGGGCTGTGTGGGTAACCTCCCGTACGTTAATCGTAGAAATTACTCCGGAGGACAAAAGGGGGCAATTTTTTGGGCTGTTCGCTTTTTCAGGAAAGGTTTCCTCGGTGATCGGTCCGTTGCTGTATGGAACCATTACGCTGCTTTTTGCCGATTATGGCGACATTGCAAGCAGGGCAGCGCTGGGCTCACTTATGATTATGGCGGCCATCGGGCTTATCATTCATCAGCGTGTTACATATAGGACGGCTGATCAAGTGGATTAAGACAGGCAAGCCCGTGCATATAAATAAGGGAAGCACGGGAGGAAGTGGTATAGGTGACGCGCAAAGCCTGGGGAATCGATTCGGCCAAAAAAGCAGATCAGGAGTTATATAATTGTGTAAAGAAGCATTATGGGACTCCTGCGTATTGGGGCCGTTATCTAGCTGACGTGCCTGGAGTTTCAAGAGGCTTATCCAAACTTGAAATCAGCTTTATCCATAGCAGGGGGATTAAAATTCTGCCTATTTATAACGTTTTCGACCAGGCGATTGATTACGACAAAGGAGCCATTGCCGTCAGGAATGCTGTATTCCATGCAAGAAGACTTGAAATATCGGCAGGTACGGTCATTTTCGCCAATATTGAGCATTTTTTTACGGTTAAAGCTGAGTGGATTTCCGCTTGGGCAGAAAAAATGACAGAGACCGGTTTTCGGCCTGGGTTTTATCATGATCCCGTTAAAGGGGACTTTTCGGATGCCTACTGTGAAGCGGTCAATAAAAACAGCAGGATTGCAAGGGAGAGCATCTTATGGTCCTCCAGACCGGAAACCGGAGCAGGCAAGGAGTACGAAGCCCCGCCATTTAATCCTTCAAAGCCCCCTTGTAAAGGGAATGTCTGGATTTGGCAATATGGAAGGGATGCCAGGCTGTGTCCGATTGATACCAATCTGGCTGAGTCAAGGCTTATGAAATACTTATATTAATTCAAATGCCTTCTTTGTCCGGCTTCATCTCTGAATGAAAATGCCGATATAAAAGGTATCATAGTGAATGGAAGGAAGAGCATGATGGCAGAGAATAGAGGAATCTTACTGGAAAGCGGTACAAATGAGCTGGAATTAGTAGAGTTTCTAATTGGTGAAAACCGCTTTGGCATAAACGTTATTAAAGTGAAAGAGATCATTCAGCCTGTACCAGTTACAGCTGTCCCGCACTCGCACTCATATGTTGAGGGAATCATGGAACTTCGCGGCGAGGTGCTTCCTGTAATTAATGTGGCGAAAGCCTTGAATTTGCAGGAAAAGGAAATGACCCGTTCAGATAAGTTTATTGTCACAGAGTTTAATAAACAAAAACTAATCTTTCATGTGCAAAATGTCACACAAATTCATCGGGTGACATGGGATATGATTGAGAAGCCTTCAACGATGTATCAAGGTCTGGAATCACATATAACTGGAGTGATCCAGCTGAATGAAAAGATGATTCTCATGCTTGATTTTGAAAAAATTGTAGTCGATATCGATCCGGCGTCCGGTCTTACCGTGGAGCGTGTGAAAAAGCTTGGGAAAAGAGAACGCTCAGAAAAGAAGATTCTCATAGCAGAAGATTCACCTATGCTGCGAAAGCTTTTAAAAGAGACCTTAGAAGAAGCAGGGTTCTCAAACATGGAGCTGTTTGAAAACGGGAGGGAGGCCTACCTTTATCTTGAACAGGCCGCTGAAGAGCAGGGGAAAGCGCGAGATTGGATTCACCTGGTGATTACGGATATTGAGATGCCTCAAATGGATGGTCTTCACTTAACAAAAAAATTGAAGGAACATCACGTGCTTCAGGAAATCCCTGTCATCATTTTTTCATCCCTTATCACAGATGATCTTATGCATAAGGGAATTAGGGTCGGAGCAACAGCTCAGGTAAGCAAACCTGAAATTGATGAGCTGGTTGCATTAATTGATCAGCATATTTTATAGTAAAAAGAAAGGACTGGAGGGTGTAACCGTATGATTAGCGAAGCAAAGAGATTTGCTGAGTTTGCCCACAGGGGCCAGGTCCGCAAATTATCAGGTACACCATATTTCATGCATGCTGAAAATACGGCTACGATTCTAATGAAAGCAGGAGCCTCTAATCCCCTTATTGCAGCCGGATATTTGCACGATACGGTAGAAGATACCGACACGGAACTCGAGGACATTCAGCAGAAATTCGGAGTCGAGGTTGCAGAGCTTGTCGCTTTCAATACAGAGGATAAAACCAAAACTTGGGAAGAAAGAAAGCAGGCGACGATCGACAGGGCTGGTGAGGCAACCTTGCAGGAAAAAATGCTTCTTGCAGCGGATAAGCTGGACAATCTGCAAAGCATTGAACAGGAATACAGCAAATACGGGGACGAGCTTTGGAAGCATTTTAACCGCGGCAAAGACCAGCAGAGCTGGTATTATAGGGAAGTTGTAAAACAGCTATTTGTAAGGCTGCAGCCTTCTGACATCCCGACTTATTTTTACTCGCTCGAAAGGCTTCAAAATCGGTTATTCTCAAAATAGGAAAACCGTGCGGACATCCCGCACGGTTTTTAATAGTTTTCTCCCAGTTTTTTGAACACTGGCTTCACATATGTACGTGAATGCGGCTGTCCGGATTGAGGCTGAGACAATTTTTCTTCTTTAATGCCGGTATAGGCCTGCAGCAATTCTTTAGCTTTTTGTAGAGGGAAATGGCTTTTTGGGTTGCGGTAGGTCTGGTTTAGGGACCCTAAGTGCGGGAGCTGCTGGAAATCTTCCTTGGATGGAGGCATATGAAAATAGTAGGAGCCTGCACAGACTAAAACGTCCGATTGCTGTTTGCTGAATTTGGGGTTCTTTGAGAAATGAAGGCCTTTCTTTTCTGCTTTCCCCTCGGAAATCAATTTGATCAGAGCTTTCTTCTTTAGAAAATAAAGATACTTAGGATTGGTTGCAGTTTTAGCATGGCGGTTAACGGTGTAAACAGCTTTTGCAATATTCTCCGGAGTCATTTGCAAAAATTGGTCTTTCTTTCTGTCGGTCATACGTAAGCTCCTTAATTTGCCAATATGTTTTATTGATTTAGTACAATTATACGAAACCGTTTAGAAATTGCAACTGCTTCAAAGAAGCTGCAAGCTTGCTTCTTTCTCCATATTCTCAGGGAGTTCCATATATTCCAGAAAAAGTTCTGTGTATGTCGGATCCCACTGGGTTCCTTTCCCTTCCTGGAGAATCATTAAGGCTTGTTCCAAGGGCATTCCTTTCCGATATGGACGGTCTGATGTCATGGCATCAAATGCATCAGCCACTGCCAAAATCCTCCCGAACTCTGGGATTTCTTCTCCCTTGAGTCCTTCCGGATACCCTAGTCCATCATATCGTTCATGATGAAATTTAACTCCTGGAATAAGGGGGGCCATAGCGGAGGCGGGCTCTACGTTGGATAAAATATTCGCACCAATTACAGGATGGCGCTTAATTTCTTCGAATTCATCATCTGTTAATCGTCCGTCCTTAAGCAAAATACTATCTTTTATTCCAATCTTGCCAATATCATGCAGCAGAGCTGCTTTTTTAAGCAGGTCAAGTTCTCCGTTATCCATACCCGCTTTCTGCCCGATAATAAACGCATATTCAGAGACTCTGATGGAATGGCCGGCTGTATAGAGGTCTCTCGCATCAAGGGTCATGGCCAGTGTCCGAAACAGGCTTTCTGTTAACTGGCTGTTAATGCGGTCTTTAGCTTTAAGACCGTCAAGCATTTGATTATAGCCTGAAATAAGCCTGGAAAATTCATCAGAATAAACCTCATTCCGATACTCATATTCACCTTCTTTAACGGACTGCATTCCTTTCTCCAAGTTGGAAATCGGTTCACCGATGTCTTTAAGAAGAAGAAAGCATACAAATGTGGAAAAGCCAACTGACATCAGCATAACCAGAGCAGCCCAGCTCCAATAATCCTGTATGAGCCTGAGAGAAGCTTCATTCAGGTGAACCTGAGTGGCGATACTGAAAAGCAGCAGGGGGAAAATACCAATATAAATAGCAGTGAAAAGAACCTTTTTCTTTATTGATATATAAATTGCCGGAGACTGAGCAAGATCTTCACCAAATTGCATTAATGCCCTTCTCCTAATGTCAAAAAGCAAAGGTTTAATGGAGGAGGTTGTCAGAAAATATTCGATTACACTATGCATACCCGCGATTAAAATGGCTCCTACCAATGCAAGAATAATGTAATAGCCAGGGAAACTAAATTGCCCGCTTACATATAATACAGCTGCAACGGAAAATCCGGGTACAGAGAAACCGAATAGATGGGGGAAATTGATGCGGAATATTGTTCTCTGAGGGAATTTGTGGACCTCGTAAAACGCTTTTCTCATCTCATCAAAAGAGGCATCGCTTAAAAGACCTTTCCGAATGGGTTTAAGCTGGGCCTTTAAAAAAAGAATGTCCAGTGAAATCATGCACAAAAACGCGCCGGCCATCACGGACATTAAAATGAGGATTTCTCTGAATGTAATCGACAGGGTTGAAAATATAAAAACGGATCCTACCCCAAAAACTGCCACAATCGAACCTAAGATATAGTTAAAAATAACTTTTTTTATAAACTGAGAATAAATTTTCATGTATGCACAACCTTTGGGATCATTAACATCTTATACCTAATTATACTAAAATCGACAAAAAGTTGCATTATGAAAATAATATAAACGGCTGATGCGGAATCAGCCGTTTATAGGACCGGTATTCATTGTTTTTTTGACCTTGCTTTCCTCAAGCTTCTTTCTTTTTTCTTCACGGTCTGCCTGTTCGCTGAGTTTTGGAAGTGTCAGCAGATAGAAGATGAATACAAGGAAAATCACCGTGGCCATGCCGTAATAAATATAATCGATTGTTTCAATAAATTTAGGAAAAACGAGAGCGATCAGGCCCAATGTTAGGGATTGTGCAGTCATCATAAGAGGATCAATCCAGCCGCTTACTCTTCCCATTAATTTTGGATTAACAAGCTTTGGTATCCATCCTCCGATGGCGATGTTAACAGGTCCCAAACAGATGCCGATAAAAAAGACGGCTGTCAAATAAACCCATAAATGATCTGTAAGTCCGAGCAGGACAATAAGAGCGGATGCGATAAATATAGGAACAATCATCATGATATACGGCTTTATTTTTTTCTCAATGACTGTCGCGAGCGCACTTCCTGCCAGCAGTCCAATCCCAAGAGAGACTGCAAAGAAAGAGGCATACCATTCATAATTTTCAGGTGAAAGCTTGTACTTCATTGTGAACATAGGAAGAATAGCGAACCCGCCGGTTACAAAGCCAAACACAAAAAAACCAAAAATAATTACAGCAAGAAGCTTGTTTTGGAGAATGTAAAGGATCCCTTCCTTGAAATCGCTGATAGAAGACTTCACATTGACATCCTTCCAGTTTAATTTCCCATTCGGAAGCCTTGCACCTTTAGGAATTCTGCATGCCCTGATCAGGAGAGCTGATACTACAAAGCTTATAAAATCGATTACGACCGCCCCGTGAATCCCGATTGTTTTATAGGCTACAGCTCCAAGACCCACTCCGAAGACCATAAATAAGCTGAATAAAATTTGATTTAAACCTGCCGCTTGAGCGTATTGCTCCTTTTTAAGTATTCCCTGAACCAAGCTGTTTTCAGCAGGAAAGAAGAACTTGGTGACAGCACTTCTGAGGAACAGAATGAAGAAAATGAGCGGAATCGAATTCAGGAAAAGTGCGCCGAACAGAACTACACTTAATCCTGCACGGATCCAGTCGCAATTCTCTGCCACTTTTTTTCTGTCAAACCGGTCAGCCACAACTCCCACTAAAAAGAACACGAAAATTGTCGGGAGTGAATACATAAGCTCTGCAAGTGTAGCGTAATAGGGCTGGCTGCTGAAGTGTTCAAGCATAAAAAATGCAAAGGCCATATTCCCTATAGTTGTTCCCATTTGCGAAGAAAGGGCTGCAAAGAAGAGCTTCACGAAATTAGGATTCTTAAAAATCTCCATAATAAATAACGCTCCTATTCATGACTCAATCATTCAACTGTTATTATAAGTGATAGGTCCTTTATTTAACATGGAATGTTTGTAAATTTTTTACTACAATTATCTTTACTTCGCTTTTACTAAATGGTAATAGTCACCTTAGTTCCATTCGGTACGTACCCGGCCAGCTCAAGAACGTCTTTATTATACATCCTGATGCATCCTTTTGAAACCGATTGTCCGATCGAGGAAGGGGTATTTGTACCATGTATCCCGTAGCCTGCTTTGGATAGGGAAAGCCACATCGAGCCATAAGGACCTCCCGGATTCGGCTGTCGGTTTACAATAACAAAGTCTCCTTTTGGAGTAGCATACAGCATCCGCCCGGTGGCAATAGGGTATTGCCTTATAAGCAAACCGTTCCTGTAAAGGCCAAGCTTTTTTTTATTAATGGATACAGCGATGCGGTATGGTATGGAATCCGGTTCAGGCAATCCGGGAATCACAATATTCATGCCAGGGGTCAATGGTGTTTGGATTGAAATGCGGTTCGCGTCTGCGAGTTTTTCCGGAGAAACACGGAAGTCTTTTGAAAGCGATAAAACCGTCTCTCCCGCTTTTACTTTATAAATCATGATATTCCACCTTTCAAATGTTCGGCGTGATCCTCTAGCACAAATTATGCATAAACATGTATTTGTTTCCACTTGCAGGGAGGCGATGAAGACGGTTTGTGATATAATAAGGTGCAAAATTCATACAAGACTAAGGGTGTTTATAATGGATAAAGAAAAATTTGCGATAATTGATATAGGTTCCAATACAATGCGTCTTGTCATATTTGAGCGGGATAAAAGCGGCAGACTGAAGGAAATAGAAAACGTCAAGGCTGCAGCCCGCCTCCGCAACTACCTTAATGATGAAAATGTTATGGAGGACGAGGGTGTCAGAAAAATGGTGGATATCCTCAAAAGCTTTCAGGAGGTGGCAAGGCATCACAAGCTCAAAAATGTCCATACAGTGGCAACGGCTGCAATCAGACAAGCTGTAAATAAAGATGATATTTTACTTGCCGCAGAGCAGGAAACGGACTTTTCTATCCGTCTTCTTTCTGAATATGAAGAGGCGTATTATGGATTTTTAGCTGTAATCAATTCTACCTCTATCAAAAATGGAATTACGGTAGATATAGGTGGAGGAAGTACGGAGATCACCCTTTTCCGGAATCGTGAGCTTAAGGAATACCACAGTTTCCCGTTTGGCGCCCTTTCCCTCCGAAAAAAATTCATCAGTGGTGATCTTCCGAATGATAAAGAGTTTGAACGCCTATCGCTTTACATAACTGAACAGCTGCAGCAGCTACCATGGCTGAAGGATCAAATGCTCCCAGTGATTGGAATCGGCGGAAGTGCAAGGAACCTTGTACAGGTAGATCAAGCTTTAAAAGAATATCCTCTCGCAGGAGTCCATCAGTATGAAATGGCACCTGAAGACATCGACAGTCTCCTGGTCTATCTTAGAGCTCAATCCTTCGAGGACCTTCAGAGAGTGGACGGGCTATCCAAGGACAGGGCAGATTTGATCATCCCGGCAGCGATGGTTTTTCAAACGCTGTGCACATCGGTGCAATCTGAAAAATTTGTTATGAGCAGAAAAGGGCTGAGAGATGGGGTTTTTTATGAAGATCTGTCCCGGGAATACGGGATCAGTGCCTACCCGAATGTAGTAGAGGAAAGCTTCTATGAAATGGCCTCCGATTACAATATTGATTTGAATCATGTCCTTCCGGTAACCAATATGGCCGTTGAATTTATCCGGCTTCTGGAAAAAGAGCGCCTTGTTTCTTATTCCGACCAGGATTTATCTGATTTAAGAAGAGGAGCGTTCGTCTTTAACCTTGGCGAGTATATAGATTCTGAATCGAGCAGCAAGCATACGTTTTATCTGCTTGCAAACAGGACCATCGACGGCATGAATCATAAAGAACGCCTGAAAACAGCTCTGATTGCTTCTTTTATAGGCAAAACCTCTCTTAAACAATACGTGGAACCGTTCAATTCCTGGTTTTCAAAAGAAGAACAAAAAACCATCCGCACATCAGGAGCTATATTAAAATTTATTTACAGTCTGAACTCCACAAAACGGAATATCGTGGATAAAATTGAGCTTTCTCAGGAAAATGACGTATTAACTATTGACGTCCATTGCAATGCTGATTGGGGTCCGGAAGCTTATCAGGCTGAAAAAAACAAAAAGCATATTGAGAAAATTTTCAGAATGACTGTTGAAATCAATTTCAATTTTTCCTGAAAATCTGTTTGATCCACACTTGAAAGGGAAAAAGCTGATTGAATTGTTTTGTGCACACAACTTCACAAAACTATAAAGAAACCTTTACAAAGACTTGAATTTACTTTGGTACGATACAAATGATTGAAGGGTGGCGATTCTTTATAATGACTATTGTAAAAAAAGGTGCTGATTTAAGCAGCCCGGCATATTATAACAACCGCGAGCTGAGCTGGCTCGCTTTTAATGAAAGAGTACTTGAAGAAGCGATCGATGACCGAAACCCTTTGCTGGAGAGGCTTAAGTTTCTTGCTATTTTCAGTTCAAATCTAGACGAGTTTTTTATGGTGAGGGTTGCGGGGCTGAAGGATCAGGTTAAGGCCGGATTTAACAAACCGGAAAATAAAGCAGGTCTCACACCTAAACGCCAGCTTGCAAAAATTGCAGAAGACAACCACAGGCTTGTGGAACTTCAAAGCAGTACTTTCACCCAGATCCTCCAGCCAGCTTTAAAGGAAGAGGGCATTGAATTTTTGGCCTTCAGCCAGCTTAATTCCAATCAGCTGAACAGATTGGAAGAATATTTTGATGAACAGATCTTTCCTGTGCTGACCCCTATGGCGGTGGATGCATACCGGCCGTTTCCTATGCTGCTGAATAAAAGCCTGAATCTGGCGATTGTCCTTAAGGACCCGGATGCCCCGGCTGAATTGCGCCATAAAACCGCAATTGTACAGGTTCCCTCAGTACTGGAGCGTTTTGTTAAACTGGATCATCCTGATAAAGACCATTTCGTATTGCTTGAAGATATTATTTCTCATTACATATATAAGCTCTTTACGGGCTACAGGGTAGAATCCGTTACTCAGTTCAGGATTACCCGAAATGCGGATATGACGATCCATGAAGAGGGAGCAAGAGACCTTCTGAAAGAGATTGAAAAGGAATTGAAGAAAAGGAAGTGGGGAGCTGCGGTCCGGCTGGAGCTTAAGAAAGACAGCTATGACCGGAATGTGCTTCGTTATTTGCTGCATGAACTGGAAATTCATGAAAAAGATGTGTATGAAGTGGAAGGGCCTCTTGATTTAACCTTTCTGTTCGGCTTTTTCAATGAGCTTTCCTCCGTTCATGATCACCTTGAATTCCAGACGTTAATTCCGCAGCCGCCGAAGGATCTTATATCCGATGAGCTTATATTTGACCAAGCGTCCGAAAAAGACATTTTTCTTCACCATCCATATGAGTCCTTTCAGCCAGTTGTCGATTTTGTTGCTGATGCGGCCGACGACCCTGATGTGCTGGCGATTAAGCAGACACTTTATCGTGTCAGCGGAGGATCTCCTATTATCGAAGGGCTCAAAAGAGCAGCTGAGAATGGAAAACAGGTTACAGTTCTTGTGGAGCTGAAGGCAAGATTCGATGAGGAAAACAATGTTCAATGGGCGAAAGAGCTGGAAAAAGCAGGCTGCCACGTCATTTATGGAATGACTTATTTAAAGACCCACAGTAAAATAACACTCGTGGTCCGCAAGAAAAACAACCGCATCGAGCGATTCGTCCATCTTGGAACGGGGAATTACAACGAAAAAACGGCCAACATCTATACAGATATGGGATTGGTGACATCAAAAAGGAAGTTCGGGATTGATGCGACTAATTTCTTTAACTATTTGAGCGGTTATACGGAAAAGCCTGTATTCCATCATTTGTCAGTGGCTCCTTTTGACATCCGGAAGGATTTTATTCAGCTGATTGATCACGAAATCAGATTCCACAAACAATTTGGAAACGGCCGAATTATATGCAAAATGAATTCATTAACTGACAAAGTCGTAATCATGAAACTTTACGAGGCGTCTAACGCTGGAGTGAAAATTGATTTGATTGTCAGGGGAATCTGCTGTCTTCGCCCCGGAATCAAAGGGGTCAGCGAAAACATCCGGGTACGGAGCATAGTGGGAAGGCTGTTGGAGCATAGCCGGATCTATTATTTCCACCATAACGGGGAAGAAAAAACATACCTGTCTTCCGCAGATATGATGACACGCAATATGGAAAAAAGAGTGGAAATTGCTTTTCCTATTTTTGACGGGAACATTAAAAAACGGTTAAACCGTATTTTAGCGGTTCAGCTCGAGGACAACATGAAAGCCAGAGAGCAAAATGCAGACGGCATATACAAATATGTTAAACGAGAAAAGGATGAACCTGAAGTTGACAGTCAGCTTGTTTTATTTGGAATGGCTTACAGAGTACTCGAAGATGAAGAATAAAAAGAGATCAGAATAAGCGCTTAGAAAAGAGTAAAACCCAAGAACGCCGATGTAAGCGGCCTTGGGTTTCTTTTTTTAAAGCTCTGCTAAACTTGGCTGTTGATTGCAGCTAGCAGGCGTTCGCTGATCCAAGGGCGGGCGGTGAGCCTCCTCCTCGCTTCGCGACTGCGGGGTCTCACCTGTCCCGCTGCTCTTAGCTCGGAGTCTCACGCCTGCCGCTCCAATCAACAGGTGTGAAAAATCAACACCATGCTTTAACAAAGCCTTTTTTAAAAATATTCAATCCTGGTGAATACGATGGTGATCTAACAGGCATGGAAATTTATGCTTTATTAAAAGTGAAAACAGTCAGCTCCGGCATTGACAGAAACCGAAATGGGACGCGCGTCGTTCCGAGGCCTCTATTCACATACAGTTTCTTTTCCCCATATTCATAAAGTCCTTCCGTATAAATATCCGCAAAGGGAGGAGTGATCAGCGGGCCGTAAAATGGAAGCTGGACCTGGCCGCCGTGGCTGTGTCCGGAGAGCTGTACATCAACGGCCAGCTTTTTTGTATGGAGCCAGGCATCCGGTTCATGTGCAAGCAGAATGTTAAATGTTTCTTCGCTAAGTCCTTTTTCAAGATTCTGATAATCTGGTTTGCCCAGCATCAAATCATCTAATCCTGATACCGTAATCACGGCACCATCTGCTAACCGGATATCCCTGCTCTCGTTTTTAAGCATAGTAAAACCGGACTGCATCATTACTTCTGCATAGATATTGCTTCCGTATCCTCCGTGATCATGATTTCCGAAAACCGAAAATTTGCCGAGAGGAGCCTTAATGTCTGCAAGCTGTGAAATAATTCCGTTCTTTTCTTTATAATGGAGAGGATCATCTATTAAATCTCCTGTAAAGAAAACCAGATCAGGGCTGAGGGCGTTAATGCTTTCCTTTATATTTTTAAGCTGTTCCAACGTGTAGTGATCGCTTAAATGAGTATCGCTGAATTGTACTGCTTTTATCCCGCTGAACGATTGAGGGAGCTTAGGGCTGGTGAATTCTATCTTTTCCACATCAAGAAGTTTAGGCTCCAAATAACGGGAGTAGCTATAACCTCCAGCTGATAGCGCCAAACCTGCAAAAGCAAAGTACAGCATGCTTTTCAAAAACATGCGCCGGTGCACCTTTTTTGTCATAGTACCCTACCATTCTATTAAATAATGAATGACTAATTATAACATGGTTTGCTGAACGAAAAGACACGAAATAACGTGTCGGATAAAAATGTTCGAAATCATAATCACTGTATGATAAAATATGAATGAATAATCATTCATTATTCAAAAAGGGGGATACATATGGGAGAAAAAGTCTACATTGTCACGGGCGGCTCGAGCGGGATGGGAAAAGCGATGGCGAAGCGTTTTGCAGAGGATGGGAGCTTTGTTGTCATAACTGGAAGAACACCTGAAAAACTCATTGAAACGAAAAATGAAATAGAAAAACGCGAAGGACAGGTCATGACGTTTCCAATGGATGTAAGGGAACCTGAAAAAGCGAGTGAACTTATGAAAGCCGTTCATGCTGAATTTGGAAGAATCGACGGGCTGATAAATAACGCGGCTGGAAACTTCATTTGTCCAGCGGAAAAGCTGTCCGTTAATGGGTGGAACTCGGTAATCAATATTGTTTTAAACGGAACGTTCTACATGAGCTCAAGTGCAGGAAACTACTGGATCGAACAAAACAAAAAGGGCGCTATCATTAACATGCTGGCTACATACGCATGGGGGGCAGGAGCAGGTGTTGCCCATTCCGCGGCGGCTAAAGCAGGCGTCCATTCTTTGACCAGAACGCTCGCTGTAGAATGGGGAAGCCGCTATGGCATCAGGGTCAATGCCATTGCTCCTGGTCCAATAGAGCGTACCGGGGGAGCAGATAAGCTCTGGGAATCTGAAGAAGCCGCCAGCCGGACGCTGGCAAGCGTACCCTTGGGAAGATTGGGTACTCCTGAAGAGATTGCAGCATTAGCAGCTTTCCTTTTTTCAGATGATGCTTCCTATATTAATGGAGAATGCATTACGATGGATGGCGGACAATGGTTAAATCCGCGTCCCTTTTAAAAGGTTAATGAGAATCCTCCGCGGGTGAGCTTCCTTCCCGGGAGGATTTTTTTATCCTTTTCACCCTTCAACCGTGGAAGCAAGGATGATCGAACCGCAATAGCCTGACAGGTAAACATGAAGCTTATGCAGCCACATCTTCTCTTCTCTGACTATGGTATAATCTTGCTTAATAGAAAATCTGCGAGCTTGCCTGAGGGCGTTCTGCTAAAGCGGGTACCTCTTATGAGCCCCATGAATACGGATTGTCACATCGGCCGGCTGGCAGAGTTGTTTACTCCGTCAGCCGGGGCTGAGAAATCAGGAGCGGCAGATAAAGGCTGTGGGGGGAACAGGATGGATGCACTGGATATTTTGACAAATAAGCAAGCCGTTATACCATATTACCAGGCTATTTTCAGCGCTGATGAGCAAACAATTGCAGGCTATGAAGTGCTGGGCAGAATAACGTTCGAGGGTGAAACAATCAGCCTCGGAGATTTCTTCTGTGATGAAAGTGTCCCGGATGAATACAAAATTGAAATCGATGATTACATAGTTGAACAAGCCCTGGATTATGCGATATCAGAAAAGCTGGATGCCCTTATTTTTATCAACAGGGATGCAAATCTGCTGATGATTGATCAGGGAGAAAGCTTTCTTCATTTACTTTTGCGCTATCAGGAAAAAGGCTTAGATTTGAAAAAAATTGCTATTGAACTCACTGAGCATCATTTTATGGGAGATCTGGAAAGACTTCAGCATTTAATCATGTATTACAGGACCTATGGAATTAAACTCGCAGCAGCTAATATTGGAAGGGAGAGCAGCAATCTGGACCGGATTGGAAAATTGTCACCAGATCTTTTGAAAATTGATCTTCAGCCGCTGCGGATGAGTTCAGGAACGGCATTTAATGATGTCCTGTATTCCATATCTCTCCTTGCCCGAAAAATCGGTGCAGCCATTCTTTTTGAAGATATCGAGGCAAACTTTCAGCTTCAATATGCATGGAGAAATGGAGGCCGGTACTTTCAGGGCTTCTACTTAACAAAGCCTGAGCCTCATTTTCTTCAACATACCCTTCTGAAGGAGAAGCTTTCAACCGAGTTCCGCCACTTTATTGCCCATGAAAAAAAGAAGCTGGAAACCTTTTATGAGCTATCGGAAAAGTTCTACCAGCGGATCCATACCCTTGCTGCAAAAACAGTAAAATTTTGCGAAAATCACGACCAGCTTATTACCTTACTGTCAAAGGAATTGTCAGACTGCAGCTTTAGAATATATATATGTGATGGAGATGGCTTTCAAACGACAGGGAATATTTTCAAATCAGGCAATGAATGGATGTTTCAGGAGCAGTACAGGAATAAAAATTGGAGCTGGCGACCTTATTTTCTTGAAAATTTAATGAAAATGAGAATGGGAAGAAGGGGCTTTTTCAGCGATCTGTACAGCGATATTGAAACTGGAGAAACCATCCGAACCTACTCCTATCCGCTTGAAGACGAAGCTTATCTTTTTATTGACCTGCCCTATCAGTACCTTTACGAACAAAATGGGATGCTATGAATGAAAGATTTCCTTTATGCCGATCATAAGGGAAAAACATGGAGGGATTTATGATTGCGCTTGGAATGATTAGTCTGCTGATCCTCGCATGGGGACTTATCGCCACGATTAAAACAGGAACTTGGTCACAGTCAAGAAAAAAAGAGTTTGATGTGTCTGCTCCTAAAGCCGTGCAGGCCCACCCTTATCTTCTGAACCCGATTTTTCTCGTTTATATCGGAGCTGGGCTGCTGATTGTTATTCTCATTCTTTATTTTGCTAATAAATATGGGTATTAAAGGACAGGGTTCATGACTCTGTCTTTTTATGTTTGTTTTTCTTGAAAGGTGGAATAACATCTATATGATCCACTTAGCCAATTTCAAAGCGAATTACAGCAATCACATAGCCAATCCAATTTAAAGTACATAAATGGAGGAATGAATAATGAGAGCGTTAACATCTATTGCCGCTGCAGCTGTCCTATTCTTTTCGATCGGGTCCCCTCAAGCAGGAGGAAGTTTTCTGGCTGATACAAGCAGTCCGAGAGCAGAAGCAGCAGAAAAGCAGAAGCAGAATCCGAATCCGAATCCGAACCAAAAGGTTTTCAGCCACCTTCAGGACGCCTATCAGACTCAGGTTTCCCTAAGCAGTAAAGAGCGGAGCAAAACTGAGATGAAATCTGTACTATCTCCTTATTTTACGGATAATATGGCAGACGTATATTTGAAATATAATGCAGTTAAAGGAGAAGAAAAATACATTGTATATGGAACGGATTTTCCGATTCTTTCCATCCCGTTTTTCAGCTATAGCTCTGATACGAAAGTGTTAGATAAAGGAAATAAAAAAATCGTCTATCAATATTTTGAAGCTGTAGATGAGGGACCGGTAACTTATGAAGGGCATTATGAATCGGTCACACTAGTTAAAACTGATACAGGCTGGAAGGTAGCGGCTATAAAAGAAAGCTTAAAAGCCCCTGAATGAAATAAGTGTTGACAAGGATAATGATAATCATTATCATTTAACTAAAGATAGATATGTTAAATGTTCCCGCTCCCCCTTAAAGTGAGGAATATGATTAAAATCCGATTCAGGCGAATCGGATTTTTTGTTGGGTAATGAAGATTGCTCCCTTGTACGCCTTTGCCGTCTTCGCTGGTTTGTATTCCTCTCATCGCCAAATTTAACAGGGCTAAAGAATAAGACCATGCTGTCTCCTCATAGGTAAATAACAGTGTTTGATGAAAGGGGAGGGAACCAGCATGTTTACTCGTATAGACCGGCTTTTGATTGATCTTCCGAAGCCGAAAAATCCCGATGCAAATGCAGCGGCTGCTGTCCAGGAGCTGCTCGGCGGAAAATTTGGAGAAATGTCTACTTTAAATAATTATTTGTTTCAGTCGTTGAATTTTCGAAACAAGAAAAAGCTGAAGCCATTTTATGATTTAGTGGCGAGTATTACTGCAGAGGAAACCGGCCATGTCGAGCTTGTCTCGAATACCATCAACTTAATGATCATCGGGACGACCCACCCCGGTCCCCCTGATTCGACTCCGATGAGAGAGGCGGTCGACAAAAGAAACACACTTCATTTTATCTCAACTGCACAGACTTCCTTTCCATTTGATTCAATGGGCAGACCATGGACAGGAGACAACGTTTTTAACAGCGGAAACCTTGTGTTAGACCTTCTCCATAATTTCTTTCTTGAATGCGGAGCAAGGACCCATAAAATGAGGGTTTATCAGATGACGGATAACCCGGTTGCGAGGGAGATGATCGGATATCTGCTCGTTCGAGGCGGGGTGCATATTGTGGCATATGCGAAAGCTCTTGAAATTGCCACTGGCGTAGATGTAATGAAAATGCTTCCGGTTCCTGATCTGGATAACAGTAAATTTTCCACAGCCAGGAAATTTGAGGAACAGGGGGTAAACAGAAGATTGTACACATTCAGTGATAAATACTACCGGGATATCAATAAAATCTGGAAAGGGCTTGGGCCAAAAGGAGAGCCGCTAGAGGTCGTGATCGGCCACCCGCAGGGAGCTCCGATTCCTGATTTAGAAGAAATACCGGAGGAATTTGCACCAGGTATCTCAGAAGAGGATTTTCAGGAAATCGCCAGGCGTCTTCAGAGATCTGCGGGGATATGAAAAAAAAGAAGCCAGCCGGCTTCTTTTTCATTTACATGAGCAGCTGTTCAAGAGCCGCAAGATCAAACCCTTTTACTGTATGCTCATTGACGGTAACAGTGGGAGTCGAATAGGACTGCAGGGTATTGATTAAGTAATCTTTTGCCTGTGCATCCTTTGTAATGTCTGTTTCATCATACCGGATGTGATGATGGTCTAAAAATTGCTTCACTATTTTGCACGGCGGACAATCAGGCTGAGTGTATACCATTATGGTTTTTGCCAAGAAGATCACTGCTTTCTTTTGCTTAATTCATGAAAATAATAAACGAGACCCATTGCACTTACTGCTAAATCAAGGTTAAGAATATCATAAACAGGGTGCCCGCGGGGGACATTTTTTTCATCAAGGTATTTCGTTACTTGTTTGATCAGCTCGGATTCTGTTGCTTTCACCTGATCAGCTGCTGATTTGTCTGATGAGTCAGCAGCAGCCAGCTCCGCTGAGTTTAAGAACACTGGTAGCCATTTGCGTAAATCATGAAAGGCCTTATTGGGTTCTTCCAGAGGTCCAAAATGACTGAAAAATAAAATCTCAGGTTCTAGTGCTTCAAGCCTGGATAACGAACGGAGCATGGCTTCCGGGTTGAATTGGTTCGGGGAAGAAGAAGGCAGGAAGAACCTTCCGAATACGTCATCCTGATACAGAATGCCCATCACGTCTCCTGTAAAAATTCCTTTACTTATTGGATGAAATATGCTGAAATGATGATTGGCGTGTCCTGGAGTATCAATAAACTTCAAAATACAATTTTCGCTAATCTCCAGAAGGTCTTCATCTTTTTTTATTAGAATCCGCTCTTCAGGAACGGGCAGAACAGGAGCAAAAAGGGAATCAAAGTGTTCCTCCGGCTATAAGCCGCTCAGGGTTTATCAAATGCCGTACTCCCTTCGGATGAACAGCAATTTGGGCATTGGGGCATTCTTTTATGAGCAGCCCTGCACTGCCCGCGTGATCAAGGTGTACATGAGTGACAATGATGTATTCAAGATCGCTTACAGAAAGGCCAAGCTCTGCTAAACCAGATTTTATGTGCGGGATGGAAGGGCTTGCAGAAGGCTCGATAAGAGTTAGCTTCTCCTCATGCAGCACATAAGCAGAGGTTCTGCCTTTCATACCGAAGTCAAATGTATCAATCATACTGATGCGGTCAGATAGACGTTTAACTTTTCCCATCATTTTCTCCTCTCCCTCATTAGACTCTTTTATTATAGCCTGGGGGGAAATGGAAAGAAAATTACATGATTGCGAACATATTATCCTGAAGGTAAATGTGGTAAACTTTCTAATAGATATAGGATGAAAAAATTTGGATAAGAATAGCAAATGCGAGGAAAATAATCGATAAGAACAGCACGTTCTTTGGAAGGAGAAAAAGAAATGTCTCAACTAACAGGTATCATCCAGCGTCTTCAAAGCTTACAGGAAACTGCAGCAGGTAACGAACCATCCCAGCGCTACTTTGAAGTAGAAGGTGAAAAACGCTGCAGCGTAAAATACTTTGAAAAAAACGAAATGTTCGAACTTGAAGTGTTTGAAAAAGGGGAAAAGCCTCAGACGTATCAGTTCGATAATATTGATATTATTGCGATTGAAATATTTGATCTGCTTCAAGCATAGTTCATCTTTACATATTTTTAATACGAATGGGAGAAAAGGATAACATATCAGAATTGGATTGCGTATAAGGTTAACAAGAACCTTAAAAGGAGATGCATGATGAGCGATACATTTGCCTTCTATAATGTAACGGAAAATAACATGACCCTTCAGGACGTAATCAGCAGGCTAAAAAGGTTTATTCAAAAAGATCCTCGTTCTGTATATGTTTTATCCATCGGTACGGATTCCCACGTACATTATCAGGAAACAAAATTCATTACCGCCATCCATCTTCACCGTGTAGGCAAAGGGGCCTGGGGCTGTCTTAAAAACAGCATCATTCCCAGGCCGATTTTAAGTGTACATGAAAAAATTTCGACGGAAACCGCGCTGAGCCAAGAGCTTGCTTATTCATTTATCACCCTTTATTTGGGATTATTGTCTGATATTCTCATTCCGCACTCTGAAGAAGGAGCCGATCTTTCATTTGAAATTCATTTAGATATTGGAAGGAAAGGCGTTACGAAGGACCTTATTCAGGAGATGACGGGAAGAATTACCGCAATGGGAGTAGAAGCGCGCATAAAACCAGATTCTTACACTGCCTTCAGCTATGCTAATCGGTATACAAAATAAGGAAATGAATGTCGAAAATTGCGTTTGACGAAGTAATCTCCTTTGATTATTCTGAAAGTGACAACAGGCAGCAAGGAGGCAAAAGAATGGGTTTAGCGCATAAAAGTTTCTCAAATGAAGAGCAGGAGCTGTTAATCAGTTTGTTAATGAAGCAGGAATATGCAATCGAGCTTTTAAGCTGCGAGCTGAATGATATCGAGAGCGGTGAAAAAGCGGTTGATATGGAAACTTACAAACAGCTGACAACTCTCTATGACCGGATTCGTTTTGACTGATGAGACTACATAGAGAACGGTACTCCAAACGGAGACCGTTTTTTTTAATCATCCCCACGCATAGTTTAATTAAGTATCCAGGCGGGTAATTGAATTAAGCTAACTGTCATAATAAGAGAGGAAGTACAGCTATGATTACACTTCGTGCTGAAAAAATTATGGAGATCAGCATTCAGGACTTAATGATTCCCGGCGATAAAGTTGCCCACGTACAGCTGGGAAACAATTTGGAGCACACTCTTCTTGTGCTTACAAGAACAGGCTATACCGCCATTCCGGTTCTTGACTCTTCTTATAAGCTGCATGGATTGATCGGAACAAATACGATTATTGATGCCATTATGGGTCTTGAAAGGATTGAAGCGGAGAGGCTTGAACATATTAAAGTATCAGAGGTTATGAACCGGGAGATTCCCAGGCTTAAAATCAATGATTCTGCAGCTAAAGGTCTTGAACTGGTCGTGGACCACCCCTTTGTTTGCGTAGAGAATGAAGAAGGCTTTTTCGAAGGGATTTTTACAAGGCGCGAAATATTGAAACAGCTTGACCGTCATGTGAAAAGATTAAATAAAGGCTGAGTGATCCCCTCCTGCTTCACGGAAGGGGAGGGTGACCATTTGAATGCCTTTTTATGTGTATTGCAGAAATTCAATTCGGTTTCCGAACGGATCTGCAAAGCTGAAGCGGTCTCTTCCTGGAATTGGAGGCTCCGCATTTATCCTAACTCCTGCCGCCTGAAGAAGCTTTTTTGCGGCTTCAATATCTGCTATTTCAAATGCAGGGTGTCTTTTGCTTCTTACATAATCCATTTCCTCTAATCCGATATGAACCTCTATTTTCCCTGCCCGGCACCAAAAGCCCCCGTTTTTTCTTAAGCTTTCCGGCTTGCTGACCTCATTTAAACCGATAATCTCCAAATAAAATTCTCGTGCTTCCTCTTCTGCATCTTTAGGCACACAAATTTGCACATGATCTACGTTATTAAATTTTATTTTGTTCATGATACCGCCCCCCATAGTAAAGAAACTGATACGCAATTTGTCCATCCGTGCCAATCCATTTTGCCAGAGTAAATGAAATATGTTTAGCGGTTCTGACAGACAGCAGTGCACTGATGAATGAGCCGATGGCGAGCGAAATGGCTGCTTTGATATCGGCCATTCCTGCCGTTAAATGCAGGGAAAAACTCCAATGCAGCTAATAAAGGTCTGAAATCTTGTAAGGCAATGGCTTAAGAAGAGGAGAGGCCGATCTGAAAATACCTTCTCAGCAAAAAGAAAAAACTTGAAAAAGAGGTAATTGTGTTTGAAAATTTTACAGCCGAAAGGCTAAGAATAGGAACTCCGTACAAAATCATTGGCTGGTATCCCAATGAATCCCCCGCCCCTGCAAGTGTCCCGGGGAAAGAGGTGAAGGTTCCCAAGAAAATAAGCGGCCACTCCATACGCAATCCGCCTCCTTCTCCTCCATTATACTCTTTCAAAATCATAATGAAATAACGAAAAGAAAAGCATATAATATAAGGAAAACTTATTGAATGAGGGAGCACCTTGCAAATTACTGAATTGCGTATGCTTTTAATCTTATCTGAGGAAATGAATATGAGGAAAGCAGCAGAACGCTTATTTGTCTCGCAGCCAGCTTTATCACAGCGTCTGCAATCGATTGAAAAAACATGGGGAGCAAAAATATTTATCCGGTCACAAAAAGGTCTCACATTAACACCTGCCGGGGAGAAAATCGTGGATTATGCGAAAGAAACGGTGTTAAGGGAGGAAAAAGTAAGAGAAGATCTCTCAGCTCTCGAAGGAGAAGTAAACGGAACTCTCAGGCTTGCAGTGGCTTCAATTATAGGTCAGCACTGGCTCCCAAAGGTGCTGAAAACCTTCGTGCAGCGATATCCTTATGCTAAAATTTCCCTCATTACAGGCTGGAGCAGCGAGATTTTAAAGAGCCTTTATGAGGATAATGTTCATATTGGCATAGTTAGGGGCAGCCATGAATGGAAAGGGGTCAAAAGACATCTGTTAAGGGATGAACTTTATCTTGTCGACACTGAAATCCGCAATGCTGAGGAATTGATGTCGACCGAACGGCCTTTCATCCAATTCCGAAGCGACTCGACTTATTATCAGGAGATTCAGGACTGGTGGCATCGGAAATTTCAAACTTCCCCAAAAAGAACCATCGTGGTTGATCAGATTGAGACGTGCAAGCAAATGGCATTCAATGGAATCGGCTACGCCATTTTGCCTTCAGTTGCGCTTGACGATCGCGAGCCCATCTATAAAGTTCCACTCTCAGACTCTGACGGCCGGCCCATTGCAAGAGATACATGGATGCTTGGCTATGAAGCTTCATTTCAGCTAAAACAGGTTCAGGCGTTTTTAGAAGTGGTTGAGGAATGGACCCTTAACGAATAAATGGATTGTGAATGGCCATAAATCGCATGATATTTCCAATACCATATTCATATATGAAATACAGCAGTGGAAAGACAGTCAGATGGCTGTCTTTTTTTAATCTCTTATTGACTATGATAATCATTATCAATTATATTGTAAGTATGAAAATGAAAATCATTATCATTTGGAGGATCTAATGAAAAAACTGCTGATTGCGTTTGCCACCATGTCTGGCAACACCGAAGACATTGCACGGCTAATCGAAAATGAATTGAAGGATGAAAACCTTGTAATCCATTTAAAAACACTGGAGGAACTCCAGATTAGTGAGATACAATCATATGATTTGGTTGCAGCAGGAACGTATACATGGGGTGACGGCGATTTGCCATATGAGATTGAAGACCTTGCAGAAGAATGGGCAGAAGCAGATTTTTCAATGGTAAAATCTGCTTTTTTTGGATCGGGAGACAGAAGCTATCCGAAATTTTGCGAAGCTGCAGCTATTTTATCCAGAGCATTTAAGAGAGCAGGAGCTGACGTATTCCCTGATATTTTAAAAGTTGAACTGTCGCCGGATGATGATACTCAGCAGGCAATGTGCAGGACGTTTGCCAAAAGCTTTATTAAATGGACCAGGGCAGAGGAGGATGCTCATCGTGTTTCATAAAGGAGCAACCGCTGTAGAAAATATGATGGATGAAGGATTTGCCGTGGCTGTTAGAAATGAAGGTCTTTACAAGTACTCACCGGCAGGAGATTGGAGAAGTCTCCTTAAAACTAGGGAGAGAATCCGTTCGATCGCCACCTATGGAGGGATAATTTTTGGAGGGGGAGACAGAGGGCTGATCATGAGATCGATGGACAATGGAAGAACTTGGACATCGGCTATCCTTCCTACAAATGCAGCAATTTGGTCTATAGCCGTAAGCAAGGAAGGCATGGTGGCGGCACACGGGAAGCACACGGTCTACTTTTCCTCTGACTTTGGATCAAGCTGGTCCTCCTATCCCATTTTCGCTCACCTTGAGGATAAACCAGTTATTCGTTCTTTGTGCTTTTACAGCGGCTTTTTGCTTGCAGGAACTCAAATTCATGATGTGAATGGAGGGATTTGGATAGCTGATTTGCTTTCTCGGGAGACGATGCTACTAAAGGAAGAAACGAAAGCAATGGTTTCTTCCATGCTTGTTGTAGAAGACAGCTTTCTGCTGGCAGCTAAAGGTTCAGCACATGGGGGCAGGGGAGCAATAGAAATGCTGCCTTTAACAGGCAGATACAGAAATCCGCACTCTTTTTCAAGTAGAGTTCAAGAAGCGTCATTCCTAAATATCTCTCTGGATGAGGGAGTCATCTATACAACATCCAGCCAGGATGAATTTGGTTATTCACGTATTTATAAAATTGATTTGTGTGAGAAAAAACTCATCCTTTCAGACACAATTAAGGGCCACGGTTTTGGAATTGCCAACCGGAAAGAAGAGTTCTTTGTTTCTGCTTTATATGAATCCAAATATGTGCAGTCTTCGGAAACAACAGGTTACGTCCATTAATGAAGGAGGATGAAAATGAGCAAAGTATTAATTTTGTATGCAAGTATGTCTGGGAACACCGAGGCAATCGCTGATTTGATTGGAGAAGGGTTAACAGGGAAAGGAATGAATATAACCAAGCTGGAAGCACTGGATGCCGATTCAGAGGTGCTTAAAACATACAATCGAATCATCCTTGGAGCCTATACATGGGGAGATGGAGATCTGCCTGATGAATTTTTAGATCTATATGATGACATGAGAGAAATGGACTTAACAGGTAAATTCTTTGCAGTGTTTGGTTCAGGAGATCACTCTTATGAACATTTTTGCGGAGCTGCCGACACGCTTGCAGAGTGTATTAAACAGCAGGGCGGAATCTTGGTGCTTGATCCCCTTAAGATAGAATTTAGTCCTGATAGGGACGAAGAACTGCTCTGCAAAGACTTTGGCTGGCAATTTTCAGAGAAGGCACTGGCCCTCTCGCTATGAAATTGCTTGTCAATCGGAGGTTCCGTTTGATAGAGTAAAAATGATATGACATAAGACGGAGGGAAATACATATGAAAATGATGGATGCAAATGAGATTATTTCATTTATTCAAAATAGCACAAAGTCAACACCGGTAAAGGTTTACGTAAAAGGGGACGTAGAAGGAATCAATTTCGGTGCTTCCTCTAAAACGTTTCTTAACGGAGCGAGCGGGGTTGTTTTCGGTGAATGGGCCGAAATCCAAGAAGCAATTGAAGCGAATGCGGGCAAAATTGAAGATTTTGTCGTCGAAAATGACCGACGCAACTCTGCGATTCCTTTGCTGGACATGAAGGGCATTAAAGCACGCATTGAGCCTGGTGCGATCATTCGCGATCAAGTTGAAATCGGAGATAATGCAGTCATCATGATGGGCGCATCGATTAACATCGGTTCTGTGATCGGCGAAGGTACGATGATTGACATGAACGTTGTTATGGGAGGTAGAGCGACAGTCGGAAAAAACTGCCACATTGGCGCAGGATCCGTTCTTGCAGGGGTAATCGAGCCTCCATCCGCAAAGCCGGTCGTCATTGAAGATGATGTGCTGGTAGGTGCTAATGCTGTCATTCTTGAAGGTGTAACTGTAGGAAAAGGAGCGGTTGTTGCTGCCGGGGCAATCGTAGTGGAGGATGTAGCCCCCTACACAGTAGTAGCCGGTACACCCGCAAAAAAAATTAAAGACATTGACGAAAAAACAAAATCTAAAATTGAAATTAAACAAGAGCTTCGCCAGCTTTAAGGAGCTAAAGAAGCAATGCGCGGGTGCCGGACACCCGCGCATTGCTATATCTTTCTGGAGGCTGATTATGCATGCTCTCACTTGAACAACTTACTGTCATCCGCAGGGATCTTCATCAAATACCCGAGCCGGGCTTTAAGGAATATAAAACTCAAAATTATTTGCTGCGTTTTTTTGAACACCTTCCCGGGGGCCGGTTTGAATTAAAAAAATGGAGGACCGGGCTTCTCGTGAAAGTGAAAGGGACGAATCCTTCGAAAGTGATGGGGTACCGGGCCGATATCGACGGACTTCCAATCCAGGAGGAAACCGGCTATCCGTTTTCATCCAGTCACGAAGGAATGATGCACGCTTGCGGGCATGACCTGCATATGACAATCGGTCTTGGGATCGCAGAGCATTTTATTCAACATCCGATGGCCGATGACCTGGTGGTACTATTTCAGCCTGCAGAAGAGGGTCCTGGAGGAGCACAGCCGATGATGGAAAGCGAAGAATTTCGTATGTGGAGACCGGATTTTATAACGGCGCTGCATATCGCTCCTGAGCTGCCGGCAGGCACAATCGCGACTAAGCCGGGACTGCTGTTTGCCAACACATCCGAGCTGTTTATCGATTTAAAGGGCAAAGGCGGGCACGCAGCCTATCCTCATACTGCAAATGACATGATTGTCGCAGCGAGCCAGCTAGTCGGACAGTTCCAGACGATAATTTCAAGGAATGTAGACCCCCTCGACAGCGCTGTCATCACAGTCGGTAAAATCACCGGAGGTACGGTGCAGAACATTATAGCAGAGAAGGCCCGGCTGGAAGGCACGATCCGGACTTTGTCCGTCGCATCAATGGGACGGGTAAAGGAACGGATTGAAGCTCTTGTAAAGGGACTGGAAACTGCCTTTCATTGTGAGGCAACCATTGATTATGGGGCGATGTATCATCAAGTATACAATGACGCAGAGCTCACTCATGAATTTATTGCGTTCGCTGACCAGCTTCCTTATGCTGCATTCGAAAAGAGCAAGGAAGCAATGACAGGAGAGGATTTCGGTTATTTTCTGTCAGAAATTCCGGGCTTTATGTTTTGGCTTGGCGCAGGCTCTCCCTACGGTCTTCATCACAGCAAGCTCCAGCCCGAGGAATCTATAATGGAAACAGCGTTGCGGACGATGGTTGATTATTTTGATTTTAAATCCTAAATATTGGAATAAACACCTCTTGTCTGTGGCACCTTATCAGACAGGAGGTGTTTTTATGCCAAGAATAGGTGTAGAACAATCATTAACCAATGTAGAGGAAGCACTACGTTCAATGGGGTATGACGTTGTCAGTTTGAGAAGTGAAGAAGACGCTCAAGGATGCGACTGCTGCATTGTTACAGGCCAGGACAATAACGTAATGGGAATCAGCAACACGGTAACGGAAGGATCTGTAATAGAAGCAAGCGGATTATCGGCAGAAGAAATCTGCCAGCAGGTTCAGCACCGTTTTAATCAGTAGCAAAACCGGCTCCTGCTGGTTTTGCCTGATAGTAAAGCAATCATTAAATATTTTGGAAAATTATGGATGTAGACAGCATGTAAAAAAGAGCCCTGTCAGGCTCTTTTTCAATGCTCTCTGCTGGCGGCAGGATCCTTTTTCTCAACATAGACCTGATGAGGAAACGGAATTTCGATCCCGTTTGCATCAAATGCCTCTTTAAAGGCTTTTCTTAATGCACGTTCCGCGCCCCATTGTTCGCCGTTCTCTGTCTTCGCTATAACGCGGATTACAACATCAGAAGCGCCAAGTGCCTGAACGCCGATCACGTTAGGTCCTTCGACAATTGCTGGCATTTCAGCGGCTACTTGGTCGCAGACATTCTGCATAACCTTAATGGCACGGTCAATATCGTCATCGTATGAGATTCCAATATCCACAAGCGCTCTCATATTTCCTCTCGTATGGTTACTCAGATTAGTGATTTCACGGTTCGGTACATAGTGCAGCGTGCCGTCAAAGCCCCGAATCTGGGTGGTGCGGAGACCGACCTGTTCAACAATCCCCGAGAAGCCGGCTGTTGTAATGTAGTCACCAACGTCAAGCTGCCTTTCAAGAAGCAGGAAGAAACCGGTCACAACATCACTGACAAGACCCTGTGCTCCAAATCCGATGGCAAGGCCGATAACTCCGGCTCCTGCAAGGAGGGCTGTTGCATCGTATTCAAATACTTGGAAGACCATGACGACAAAAATAAAAATCAGTATGTAGCCAAATACATTCAATGAAAGACTTTGAAGCGTCATTGCCCGCCCGGGTGAAACTTGCTGACGGCTCTGCACTTTCTGAAAGGCCCGTTCAATGATTCGCTTTCCAATCGCTTTGACAATCAAAAACGCAACTAGAATGACGACAAGCTTTAATACGATGACTCCTGCATTGGTCAGCAGTCCAGCCCAATCAATATTTTGTATAATATCCATTTGCATTATCCTTTCTTTACTTACACATTAGTAGATAAGCTAATCATTTTGTTACCCTTCATCCGCCATGTTAAACTTATTATGCTCTTGATTCAGAAAATTCATTGACAAGTTTACCATAGGTTTTTTCACATTTAAAACAATAACCGTTATTATTCACAGAAGTTGGGGAATATCTAAAAGAGTACGCAAATTTAAGCAGCTAATTAAATTCATTATCATTTAATATTGACTAAAAATAGCTATCTGCTATAATAGGCAATGTAAAAAATGATTAGTTGTTGAGAAAGGACTTGTTTTTTTCTCAATTGCTTCAATACATACTGGAGGGATTTACTATGGCAGAACGTATGGTAGGAAAACAAGCACCCCGTTTTGAAATGGAAGCTGTAATGGCGAACAAGGAATTTGGCAAAGTCAGTCTTGAGGAAAACATGAAAAACGATAAATGGACAGTACTTTTCTTCTATCCAATGGACTTTACATTTGTTTGTCCAACTGAGATCACAGCTATGTCTGATCGCTATGATGAATTTGAAGATTTGGATGCTGAAGTAATCGGTTTGTCTACAGACACGATTCATACTCACCTTGCGTGGATCAACACAGACCGTAAAGATAACGGTCTTGGAGATCTTCGCTATCCGCTTGCTGCAGACACAAACCATTCCGTTTCACGCGATTATGGTGTTTTGATTGAAGATGAGGGAGTAGCACTTCGCGGCCTTTTCATTATCAATCCTGAAGGAGAGCTTCAATACCAAACCGTGTTCCACAACAACATTGGACGCGATGTAGATGAAACACTTCGTGTTCTTCAAGCACTTCAAACCGGCGGGCTTTGCCCGGCGAACTGGAAACCAGGACAATCCACTCTATAAGAGGTTAGAGAATCAAATAGGAGAAGGTCTAACTGCTGGTTAGGCCTTTTTCTTACTATACTGCGACTTGGAGGATTACAATGAAACTTCGTGCACCAATGCCGGAATTAGACGGCGCAACAGAATGGCTGAACGGCCAAGTGACAAAAGAAGATCTCACAGGGGAAAAGCCTACATTGATCCATTTCTGGTCTGTAAGCTGCCACCTGTGCAAAGAAGCTATGCCTCAAGTGAATCAATTCCGTGATGACTATAAGGAAAAACTGAATGTGGTAGCTGTCCATATGCCCCGCTCGGAAGATGATTTAAATATGGAAGCCATAAAGAAAACGGCTGAAGAGCATGGCATTCACCAGCCAATTTTTGTTGACAGTGAACATAGTCTTACTAATGCCTTTGAAAATCAATATGTACCTGCTTATTATGTTTTCGACAAAGAAGGAAATCTGCGTCACTTTCAGGCAGGCGGCAGCGGGATGAAAATGCTGGAGAAGCGCGTTAACCGCGTGCTAGCTGAAACAGAGAATACTGAGTAAACAATAAAGACCGTCAGCGCTGACGGTCTTTTCTTAATGAAATGGCACAGGCAATAAGTGCTCCGGAGAGAGGGAAAAAGCAAAGCCATTCTTTCCCAGGCGCTTCTTTCCTGATCCACCACCAGGAATAAATGACGAGCAGCAGAAAGTCCACTGTCATTACACTGACGAGGCTGGACTGTAAAAAAGCTTCCTTATATCCGATGAAACTTCCAAATAAAAGCCCGTATATGTAAAGAAATAGTGTAATCAGCAGGAGAGTGAGCATGGCCCATCTGCTTGAAAGGGCATAGCCAATGTTTTGGACCCGCGGACGAGCTTTCTTTTCTTTCTTTCTGAAAAACAAATAAGGAAGCAGAGCGAAGGCTCCCAGCCCAAAAGACAGCAGTGCAAATGGCCAGGCAGGAACGGCATACTGATCACTTCGGAAGTAAAGAGCGGTCCAAAAAAAAGGAAAGATGCCAAGGAATGAAAAAACCATAGTGACGAGAGGGTCCAGCTTGCCGAATTCACCTGATAGAAAAGCCTGCAAGATCGGGTCTTCCATCCCGCCCTGACCGGTTGCAAAAAACAAGGCATAAATCAACAAAGCAAAAAATGTCCATTTCATCCTGAATTGTCCCTTCCTTTTTCAATTATTTTATTTGTAAGGTTGTACTTTTTATTTAAATATAGTATGATGATATATGTAAAGTTAAAGTGTTCCATCTCCTTTATTGAAGTTCACATACAATAGGGATGTATCTCACGTGACACTTTAGGGATGCTGCTTATTGTATGTGAATTTTTTATTTACACAGGTAAAATGGAAATGAGCATAAATAAATTTTTGGAGGTACCAACATGGAAACAGGTACAGTAAAATGGTTTAACTCAGAAAAAGGCTTCGGATTCATCCAGCTAGAAGACGGCAACGATGTATTCGTTCACTTCAGCGCTATCCAAGGCGAAGGCTTCAAAACTCTTGAAGAAGGCCAAAAAGTAGAATTCAACGTTGTTGAAGGTCAACGCGGACCTCAAGCAGAAAACGTTGTAAAACTTTAATTTTCTGACTTGACTATTTAAAGCCTTGATTCTCTAAGAATCAAGGCTTTTTGCATGTCATTTTTTCTCATCTTCGTGCATGTTAAGGGTACTTGATGTTTTCGTAGAAAAAAGTTGGAATCCGTGCGAAGATGATAGAAAGATGACGTGATCTTCAAGGGGGATAAACGATGGATAAACAATATGCAGACAAGCTTAGAGAAGCGGACCGGATAGTGTCAGAGAAAGGGACGAAAAGCAGCAAATTGGGCTATAGACTTGGATACCATATCTCTTCACCCTCTAATTGGATTAATGATCCGAATGGGCTCATCCAGTTCAATGGCGAATATCATGTCTTTTATCAGCATCATCCATTTAGTGCAGACTGGGGCCCGATGTACTGGGGGCATGTGAAAAGCAAGGATCTTGTTCATTGGGAGCAGCTGCCGCCTGCACTGGCTCCTTACGAGGAATATGATCGGGATGGCTGCTTTTCCGGCAGTGCAGTGAATGATAACGGAATGCTAACCTTAATCTACACGGGCAATGTATGGCTGGATGAGGAGAAAAAGGAACTGAAGCAGGTTCAGTGCCTCGCAAGAAGCAAAGACGGAATAACTTTTATAAAAGAGAAGGAGAATCCTGTGCTGGATGAAATTCCTCTTGAAGGGTCAAGCCATTTCAGAGACCCTAAGGTTTGGAGAGAGGGAACAGCCTGGTATATGGTCCTTGGCTCTCAGAAGAATGGAATGGGGAATGTTCTTTTATACAAATCCCATAACCTGCTTGAATGGGAGTATTGCGGGGTGCTTGCTGAAAATAAAGGGGAAAATCTGGGGTATATGTGGGAATGCCCTGATTTATTTGAACTCCACGGGAAGCATATCCTGTTAATTTCACCGGAAGGCATGGAGCAGGAAGGTCCGCTGTATGCAAATCTGAAGCAAACAGGCTATTTTGTAGGGGAATTTAACGAACAGACATTTTCTTATACATATGGCTCTTTTATAGAACTGGATAAAGGACACGATTTTTATGCAGCTCAAACGTTCCTTGATGATAGCGGAAGGCGTATACTGATTGGCTGGATGGATATGTGGGAGCAGGACATGCCGTCTAAAAGCGATGGATGGGCTGGGGCGCTGACAATTCCCCGGGTTATCTCTTTAAGCAAAGAAGGAAGGCTGCTAATGAACCCTGTTGCTGAGCTCGAATCCTTAAGAGCTTTCCAGACAGTTTCAATGCAGGATACAATCATTGAAGACGAGATCACGATCGGCTTTGGGGAAATGGCAGAAATTGCAGCCGAGTTTTGCATTGATGACGAAGCCTTGGAGTCATTTGGAATAAAAGTCAGATGCGGAGAAAATGAAGAAACCGTTCTTAAAGCTGATCTAAACTCTCTCAAGCTTACTCTGGACAGAGAGAGGAGCGGGAAAGGACCTGGCGGAGGCTTGCGGGAAGCTGAGCTTACCCGTTCAAAAACTCTGTCTGTGCATCTGTTTCTTGACAGATCGTCTATTGAGGTGTTTATAAACGGCGGAGAAACGGTCATGACTTCAAGGATTTATCCTGATAAAGAGAGCAGGGGAATCAGGTTGTTCGCTGAAGGAGGAAAAGTGAACGCCAGGTCTGTCCGGGTATGGGATTTAAAAGAAGGATATATAAAGCGATGAAAATTGAGCTTGTTTCATACCGGGAAAGCTGGCCGGCAGATTTTGAACGTATAAAAGCAAGACTTCAGGAATTGGTTGGATCCCTTAAACCGAGATTCGAACACATTGGAAGTACCTCTGTAAGTGGATTATGCGCCAAGCCAATCATAGACGTAATGGCCGGGCTTCACGATGAAGCGGATTTAGATAAAACAGTCAGGCTGCTTCAGAACAGTGAATTTATTTACATGCCGGTTTACAGATTTTCCGAACGGGAAAGCCCATTCCTTTAGGTGTGGGATGAAAGTGAGGTCGGATACGGAGTACCACTGAAAACCGTAAGGTTTGTGGTGCTTCAAGTATCCGAAATGTTTTGTTCTTTTTTTTATTGTCGCATTGAATCAGTTTTTAAATAAAA
>NZ_JBNILN010000007.1:0-143854 GCF_050107715.1 Metabacillus sp. 84
AATGAGATGCCCCTGTCTTGAAGGCTGTTCAAAACAGAAATGGACTGCGAACGTTTAGTCATTCAAGAATCCCACCCGTCACACCGTAAGGTGTAGGGCTTGCGGCTTTAGCCGTGGGAGTCTCAAACAGAATATATGGTTAAGAAATTTTTCTCGGATAAAAGCGTCAGTCTCCCTCCGATTGGAAAAAGCCTGAAAAGATTGTTTTAACACCGGCTGGCCCGCTAATGGAAGTCATCGTTCCAAAGCGGTCCGGCCTTTTTTAGATTTTGTTAAACGAGGCTTATTTTCTGCTGAAGCCGTTGTATACCCGGGGAAGGACTGCCTCATCAGCGCCTGCTGGATCAACCTGTCCCGCTGCAGGGCCTCCGTTCATGTACAGGTGGAAAAACACCAGGAATCTCAGCCTGATAGGATGAGAACTTAAAATTTGTAAATTTAGGAAAGATTCTGTCTTTTTTCGTGTTAAAATAGAATTATGAAAAAAGGGGAGGCAATAAGGGATGTTTTTAACATGGATTGGAATGCTGCTGCTTGCAGTCCTGATCTTCATGATTATTCGTGTCAGTACTGCACCTCAAAAGAAACTGGCGCTTGGAGGCGCTGCCGTATTAGCTGTTATCTTCGTCATGATCGGTCAAAGTGGCGGAGGCCAGTCTGCGGCTGTGTCTGAAAAGACAGAGGAAGGAGCAGGTCCGGCTTCTGAAGAGAAATTTCAGCTGCTGGAGGAAAAGGTAAGCAAGCTTGAGGCAGAACGGGATGAGAAAGCAAAAGAAGCCGATCAGCTGAAGGATGAGCTCGCGGAAGCGGATGCAAGCAGGGAAGCAGAGATAGAGACCGCTGTTAGCAGCGCAAAGGAAGAAATGGAAAAAGCACATGAAGAAGAAATGAAAGAAGTGCTGGATACAGCTTTCAAAAATTCTTCTGAAAAAGCAGCGCCTGTTCAGGCGGAAGATGATATATCCGGGGAACCGGAAACACCTTCCAACAAGCCTTCAGAGTATGACCCGTTTGGTCCTGATTTGGACTGTGGGGATTTTGCAGCTCAAGAAGATGCTCAAACCGTATATGAAGCAGCTGGAGGACCAGAAAAGGATCCTCATGATTTAGACAGGGATAATGACGGGATTGCATGCGATGCAAACTGAATCCTTTCACGATTTTTAGGAGGAAAGTCTGTTTCCATCTTGTTAGAATGGTTTTCTTTTAATATAATATATTTAGAATTTTTTTAAAATATAATGAATGACTATTCATTCATTGTTAGGGGTGGGAGAATGAATGTAAGTTCACGGTTAACAGAAACAGCTGGCCAATATGGGGATAAGCCAGCCTATTATTTTGAGGGACAGGCTGTATCTTATGCACAGCTTGATGGGATGGTGACCCGATTTGCGGCGAACCTCCAGTCGATGGGGATACAAAAAGGAGATCATGTAGCTCTGCTGCTGGGGAATTCTCCTTATTTTGTGATTGGAATGTATGGGGCTCTGAGGGCAGGGGCGACCGTTATCCCGGTCAATCCAATCTATACACCTGCAGAAATTGGGTACATTTTAGGCAATGGAGATGTTAAAGGGGTCATTGCTCTCGATTTGCTTATCCCAATGTTTGAGCAGATGGATGCACAGCTACCTGCACTTGAACATCTGATTGTCTGCGACACACCGCCATCTGAAAAGAAACGGGATTTTAACGCAGAGGAATCAGGCATCAGCTCTAAAATGAAATCGTTTACAGCTATGCTGTCAGCTGATGATTCCTTCCAAAGACCAGAGCTCAGCGACGAAGATACCGCCGTGATCCTTTATACATCCGGAACAACAGGAAAACCGAAGGGTGCTATGCTTACACATAAAAATATTTACAGCAATGCCTCAGATGTCGGGGCCTATTTAAAAATGAATAACAGTGACAAAGTCATCGCTACCCTGCCGATGTTCCATGTTTTCTGCCTGACTGTATCTTTAAATGCTCCGCTTATGAGCGGTGCTTCGCTGATAATCGTGCCGAAATTCAGTCCAAAAGAAGTTTTCCGGCTCATCAAAGAGTATGAGGCAACTGTGTTCGCGGGTGTTCCGACGATGTATAACTTTATGCTTCAGCATGAGGGCGGCACTCAGGAAGATGCAGCTTCATTAAGGCTTTGCATCTCAGGAGGCGCTTCAATGCCGGTTGCGCTGCTGAAAGGGTTTGAGCAAAAATTCAAAGTCGTCATCTCTGAAGGGTATGGACTATCCGAGGCTTCCCCTGTTACGTGCTTTAATCCTCTTGACCGGCCAAGAAAGGCTGGTTCGATTGGCATGAACATCCTGAATGTTGAAAACAGGGTCGTGAATGAGCTTGGAGAGGAGGTTCAGCCCAATCAGGTAGGCGAATTAATTGTAAAAGGGCCAAACGTTATGAAAGGCTATTACAAAATGCCTGAGGAAACAGCCCATACAATCCGGGGCGGCTGGCTCTATACAGGTGACCTTGCGAGAAGGGACGAGGAAGGCTACTTCTACATAGTAGACCGCAAAAAAGATCTGATCATCGTCGGGGGGTATAACGTGTATCCCCGTGAAGTAGAGGAAGTGTATTACAGCCATCCGGATATTAAGGAAGCGGCGGTTCTTGGCATTCCGGATCCCGAGCAGGGTGAAGCAGTCATATGCTATGTTGTAACAGATAATCAGGCTTTAACAGAAGAATCGTTAAAAGAATATGGCAGAGGACAGCTGGCTAAATACAAAGTGCCGTCCTTCATCGAGTTTTTAGATGAGCTCCCTAAAAACACAACGGGAAAAATTCTCCGCCGGGCATTGAAGGAACAAGTAGCGGAAAGATCGCGGCAATGAGCCTCATTCTCATTACAAAGGAAAACCGGACAGCTCTCATAACAATTAACCGGCCGGATGTCCTAAACTGCCTAAGCTACCAAACGCTCCTTGAGCTGGAAGAGGCGGTGGGAGAAATCCGTATTGACCATAGCATCCGCACCGTCATCGTCAGAGGAGCGGGAGAAAAATCCTTCAGTGCCGGAGCGGACCTTAAAGAAAGAAGGTCCCTGACAGATGAACAGGTCAAGCGGAATCTGCTCAAAATGGGCGAAGTGCTGACCAGCTTGGAACAGCTGCCCCAGCCAGTGATTGCCGCAATCAATGGATTTGCATTTGGAGGCGGACTGGAGCTTGCTTTGGCCTGTGACTTCCGCATAATGGCTGCTCATACGCAAATCGGACTGACAGAAACAAGTCTCGGAATCATTCCGGGGGCAGGCGGGACACAGCGTCTGCCGAGGCTAATCGGTGCATCAAAAGCACTCGAGCTCATTGTAAAAGCTAAGAAGCTTAGTGCAGAGGAAGCTCTTTCATACGGGATCGTGAACGAAGCCGTTCCAGCTGAAAAGCTGATGGTAACCTGCCAAATATGGGCTGAAGCGATTACCGGCAATGCACCAATCGCTGTACAGCAAGCAAAATTTGCCGTCAGCAATGGAATGAACACAAATTTGCAAACAGGACTGCAAATCGAACGCAAAGCCTATGAAATCACCATCCCTACAGAAGACCGCCTTGAAGCTCTTCATGCTTTCAGCGAGAAGCGAAAACCTGAGTTTAAGGGAAGATGACTGGTTTTGGTTTAGGGGTCTCAGCTCACCTGATTTTTTAACAGGGCAGCAGTAATTGGAGCAAATGGGAGCAGGGTGCTGGACGCGGCCCTGTTTTTGGATAGTCTCTACTCGCTGTATGGGATTGTCTGCAGGGGACAGATGGGTGATTCCCGGCAACGCAGCTCCAGGCGTATATTTTCCAAGTCATATAACGCCAGGGCTCCGTACGCACCGCCTTTTTAAGTGTATGGTTTCCATTTTTCTGAAAGTCCCCTGTACTTAATAATTGATTTAGTCTTTTCCAAGACGTGAGTAGGCATCCTTGAACGCTATTTAAGGGATGCCTTTCACGTCTCTATTTTTACCCTCTTTTCCTGTGACGCCCGGGCAAAGTCTGCTGCCGGCAGTCCCTCTTTGTTAAACTATTTACAGGAGGAACAATTGAACGGAGCTCTGTTTCATATACTCGGGAGACAGGCTTATAAAAACGATGCTTGTTAGGAGGAGATCTGATGCAGCCAGCCGCTGCGGTTGAGAGAAAGTCTTCGTTTTCAGAAGGGTTGCAGGCAGGAATCAGCATTGCAGTTGGATACATGCCGGTAGCTCTCGCTTTTGGACTGATTGCCAAATCGACCGGCTTATCGATTGCGGAGGCGGTCATGATGAGTCTGTTTGTTTTTGCCGGTGCCGCCCAGTACATATCCCTGAACCTGATCGCTGCTGGAACCGGAGCCTTTGAAATTGTTTTAACCACATTTATTATGAATATCCGGCACTTCCTGATGGCAGCTTCATTGAACGAAAGGGCTGAAGAAGAGCGTCCCTGGATAAAAGCGCTGTACGCCTTTGGCATTACCGATGAGACCTTTTCTGTTGCTTCGGTAAAGCCCGGTACCCTCTCCTCGTCCTACCTGTTTGGCCTGATTTTTATTTCCTACTCCAGCTGGGTCGCGTTTAGCGGGATTGGACATTGGGCAGGGCAGCTGCTTCCTTTGTTACTACAGGAAAGCATGTCGATTGCCCTGTATGCCCTGTTCATTGGCCTTCTCGTTCCCTCCCTGAAAGCCTGTCGGAAAGTTATGGTGCTTGCAGTCTCCGCTGCCGTGCTGAATTCATTTTTTGTACTTTCCGGTTTATTTTCAGCTGGCTGGGCGATTGTACTATCCACTCTCATTTCATCCATCGGCATTGAGGTCATCTGGAGGAAAAAGGAGGTTTCAACTGATGAATGAATCCATGATCCTTCTGATATTGGCCATGGGGATCGTTACGTATATTCCAAGAGTTGTGCCTTTCCTTGTTTTCAGGGGTTCGGTATTGCCCGTTTTTTGGCAAAATGTCCTTAAAAATGTGCCGTATGCTATTTTGGGTGCCTTGATTGTTCCCGCTGTATTTATGACAGAAGGTGGTTTTGCTTTTGGTGCTGCAGGAGCAGCTGCTGCGTTTGCTGCCGCATACCTGGGGTGGAATGTCATTTTCGTTGTTTTGTGCTCGATTCTTGCAGTGATGGGTTATGGATTCTTTTTCGGCTGAACGGTTCTATTCGAGCGGTGTTTATCTTAAACTAGTACAAAGAGGGCTTGGTTATTGAGGGGGAAGGCAGCATGCGCAGGTGGCTTACAGCAGCGGTACTGGGGTATTTTCTGTACGGCCTTTTTATTTATTGGTACTTATTTATGATGTCAGACGGGACGCTTCCTCCGCATCTGGAAGGGACTCCTGCTGATCCGAAAACGTTTATGACCGGAAGGGAGCTTATCCTTTCAGAGGAGTACTCCCGGATAAAGGACTTTCTCTTTTTTGTCACAGCGCCATTTGAATGGTTCTTGTTTTTAGTGATGCTTATTACCGGGCTCGCAGTTAAATTTCAAAAATGGGCAGAAGGAACCGTCCGTTTTTTTGCTTTACACACAGCTGTCTTCTGGTTCTGGGTTTCTCTAGTGGTTACGGCATGCTCACTCCCGGTTGAGTATATCGGCTATTCGTTATCCAAGCAGTATCATATTTCCACCCAGACCTTCTCCAGCTGGATGAAGGATCAGCTGATTGATTTCTGGACGAATTATGCCATTATGGTTCTCGTCATCACCGTACTCGTTTTTCTGATCCGTAAATTTCAGAAACGATGGTGGCTCGCAGCCTGGGCGCTTTCGGTGCCATTTACACTGTTTCTTATGTTTTTGCAGCCGGTTGTATTGGATCCTCTATACAATGATTTTTATCCGTTAAAAAACAAGGAGCTGGAAACGAAAATTCTTGAAATAGCGAAGCGGGCGGATATCCCTGCCGAGCACGTGTATGAAGTGAACATGTCTGAGAAAACGAATGCAATGAATGCCTATGTGACAGGCATCGGCTCCAATTCGAGGATTGTTCTGTGGGATACCACCCTTCAAAAGCTTAATGATAAAGAAATTCTGTTTATTATGGCACATGAAATGGGCCACTATGTGATGAAGCATATTTATATAGGAATCGGCGGCTATCTCCTCCTGTCGCTAGTTGGACTGTATGCTGTCCAAAAGCTGATGGATTGGATCATCCATATAAGAGGAAAAAGGCTCGGCCTTGAATCCTCCCGGCAGCTGGCAGCCCTGCCGCTTTTCTTTTTGCTGATCGGCGTGCTCTCCTTTGCATCCAGTCCGCTGACCAATTGGGTGTCCCGCATCCAGGAAAAATCAGCTGACATGTATGCCATTGAAATGACCAGTGACAAAGACTCCGCTGTTAAAACCTTTCAGGAGCTTAGCAGGAGCGGATTGAGCCGGGTGAACCCTCCGGAGCTTGTGAAGCAATTCAGGTATACCCACCCAACGATGGCTGAAAGGATTATGTATATGGAAGACCTTGAAACAAGAGGAAATTAATAATGATCAAAAACGCTTAGACAGCCGTTTAGGCGTTTTTTGGTGGTTTTTGCCGAAAGAAAAAGGATTTAAAGGATGAAAGGAAGAAAGTAGTAGATGGCGGTGCTTGAGAGGAGTACAGGTGGGAGCTGAGCGAATCAAACTAGGAGGAATACATAATGAAGGTTGTCCAGCTTGGAAAAGAGTGGTTTAAGGAAGCGACAAAGCTGTCTGAATATGCGTTTATTTACAAGGTGCCGGAAGCGGATCTTGAAGAAAATTACAGGAATATGGAAAAGCATCACCAGGTATTCGGAATCATCGAGAAAGAAAAGCTGGCAGCGAAATTTCATTTTCTTACTCATGAGGTTTATTTTGGCCGGGAGAAATTAAAGATGGGCGGTCTCGCCGGTGTTGCCACTTATCCAGAGTACAGAAGACAAGGACACGTGAGGGAAATGCTTTCGTTTGTCCTTGAAAAAATGAAAAAGGAGAACATGACCGTTTCCATGCTTCATCCGTTTAATGTCTCCTTTTACAGAAAGTACGGCTGGGAGCTGTTCAGCAGCCGCCAGAAGACAACGGTGCCTGCCAGTGACTTTAAAATCCAGCGGCAGGTGAGCGGAACGATTAAGCGCTTCGATAAAGAAACACATAACGAAGACATTGAGCGAATCTATGACCAATTCGCTTCCAATTTTACAGGGATGCTTGTCCGTGACCGGGAATGGTGGATGCGCGCCATTTACGATGAAGAAACCACCGCAGTCTACTACGACGAAACAGGACAGCCGCAAGGATATATTCTATATCAGTTTAAGGATAAAAAGCTGATGGTTGATGAATTTGTTCCGCTGAATACAGAGGCGAGGCACGGACTTTGGAATTTTATTTGCCAGCACGATTCCATGGTAACAGAAGCGGTCATGGATACGCATGAAGGTGAACCGCTCTTCTTCCTTCTGCCGGAGCCCAGGCTCAAATCCGAACGCAAGCCCTACTTTATGGCACGGATTATTGACGCAGAGGCCTTTTTGGAAGCCTATGAGTTTCTTAAAGGTGCAGAGGTGCTCATCCATGTGACCGATCCGCATGCTGAATGGAATAACGGTTCCTACTTGATTAGCAAAGACGGAACAGCCAAAAGGCTGTCAGATCAAGAGGCGCTGGAGTCAGATAGAAAAGGGGTGGACCTGTCCATCAATAGTCTTGCTGCCATTCTATTTGGCTATAAGTCTCCTTCTGCGCTTGCACAGCTGGGCCTTGCCGAGGGAGACGCGGAAGAAATCCGGCAGCTGGAGCGGACCTTGCCGGAACATACCCCTTATTTTTACGATTTCTTTTAATATTTTTGTGAAAGAAAAATATATTTGCACAAAATTCACTGGAGGGCGCTTCTTCCCTGCAAACAGCAAAAACACCTGGGGACGGGAATCGCCATGATTGAGGGGGAGTAATCATGCTGCACGGTCATTCGGTTTATCTCCGGTTTTTCACCCTGGAGGACGCTCCTGAAAGACTGCGTCTGCAGGCTGAAAACCGAAACTTTTTTGAACAGTATTCCATGGAGCGGAAGGACAGCTTTTATACGCTCGAAGGACAGCGGAAAATAATTGAACAGCAGATTCACGGCCGGGAAAACGATGAGGAGTATCACTTTGGAATCTACACGAAGGAACATCAGCTGATTGGGACCATCAATTTGTTTTTTGTGGCCCGTGGAGCCATCCAAAGCGGATTTATCGGCTATTTTCTTGATGAGAGGCATAACGGTAAAGGATATACGACAGAGGCAGTAAAGCAAATGGTGCAGTATGGATTTGAAGAGCTGAAGCTTCACCGGATAGAAGCGGGCGTCATGCCCCGTAATGCTGCTTCGATCAAGGTGCTGCTCAAAGCGGGCTTCCATAAAGAAGGCCTTGCAAGAAAAAATGTGAAAATCAACGGCCGCTGGGAGGATCATGAGCTGCTGGCGATCATTAACCCTGCTGATTGACATGAGGTCTAGAAAAGCAGCTGACAGATTCTTTCCGTCAGCTGTTTTTTTTGCATTGAACGTTTCGAGAGTTTTATAGGGAGGGGCTATTTTTAGGAAAGGCAAGGAAGCTGTTAGCTATCTCAGACAGTTGGGAGAGTTCAACAGCTCCATTTTGTGCATTTTCTGAAAATTCGAGGATATTTTCAAAAAAAGTGTTTCTTTTTTGAATCAACTGTTATATATTAATCTTAGATTTACTAATCTGTATTATAACAATTTAGAGAGGTGATTATGTGGCAACGGAAACAGCGGGCATACGTGTTAAAGGAGAATGGAATGACCGATACCGGGAGGTGCTTTCACCTGAAGCACTTTCTTTTATCGGGAAGCTGGAGGAAAGATTTGGACCTGTGCGCAAGGCATTGCTTGAAAAAAGAAAAGAACGCCAAAATCAGATCAGCCATCACGGAATTCTTCCGGATTTTTTAAAGGAAACAGAGGATATTCGCAATGGAACATGGACAATCGCTCCGCTCCCTGCTGATTTGCAGGATAGGAGGGTTGAGATCACAGGGCCTGTTGACCGGAAAATGATCATTAATGCCCTTAACTCGGGTGCAAAGGTTTTTATGGCCGATTTTGAGGATGCCACTTCACCCGTATGGAAAAACCTGATGGAAGGGCAGCTGAATCTAAGGGATGCAGTGAAAAGAACCATTCATCTTGAGCAGCCGGACGGAAAGGTGTATAAGCTTAACAGCAATCCTGCCGTGCTGAAGGTCCGGCCTCGTGGCTGGCACCTGGAGGAAAAGAATGTGCTGCTGAATGAAAAACGAATTTCAGGGAGTCTTTTTGATTTCGGCCTTTATTTTTTCCATAACGCGAGACAGCTGATTGAAAACGGCACCGGACCTTATTTTTATTTGCCAAAGCTTGAGAGTCATGAGGAGGCAAGGCTTTGGAATGATGTTTTCGTTTTTGCGCAGGAGGAATTGGGAATTCCGCAGGGGACGATTAAGGCAACCGTTTTAATTGAAACCTTGCCTGCGGCGTTTGAAATGGATGAAATTCTATATGAATTAAAAGAGCACTCTGCAGGGTTAAACTGTGGCAGATGGGATTACATTTTCAGCTATTTGAAAAAGCTTCGCAGCCGGGAGAACGTTATCCTCCCAGACCGTGCGCAGGTGACGATGACCACGCCGTTTATGAGAGCCTACTCATTGCTTGCCATTAAAACGTGCCATAAACGCAAGGCCCCGGCAATGGGTGGAATGGCGGCCCAGATCCCGATTAAAAATAATCCGGAAGCCAATGAAACAGCTATGAACAAGGTCAAGGCGGACAAACTCCGTGAAGCGAGTGATGGCCATGACGGAACGTGGGTTGCCCATCCGGCCCTCGTCCCAATTGCCATGGAAGTGTTTGATGACTATATGCCGGAGTCAAATCAGCTTTCCAAACAGCTGGACTCCGTGCACGTCACCGCAGCTGATTTGCTCGAGGTTCCAGAAGGCACCATTACTGAGCAGGGGCTCAGAATGAACATTGAAGTGGGCATCCGTTATCTTGCCTCCTGGCTTAGCGGAAGGGGGGCCGCGCCTATTCATCACCTGATGGAGGATGCGGCGACGGCTGAAATTTCCAGAGCGCAGGTTTGGCAATGGATCCGCCATGAACGAGGGGTGCTGGCGGACGGAAGACCGGTAACGCCAGAGCTGTACGAACAGCTGAAGAAAGAAGAGACGGCAAAAATCGCAGACGAATTGGGAGATTCGTTTTATGCGAAGCTGAAGTTCCCTGAAGCCGCTGATTTATTTGATCAGTTGGTAAAAGCGGACGAATTTATTGATTTTCTGACACTGCCAAGCTACGAAAAAATTTAATGAAAGCAAAGGGGATGCGAAAAATGGGGAGAAATGAACGGATTCAGCAGCTGAATGAACAATGGGAAATGGATAAACGATGGGAAGGTGTAACACGCACCTATACAGCAGAAGAAGTAATCAGACTGCGCGGATCTTTGGATATTGAGCATACACTGGCAAGGCGCGGCTCTGAAAAACTATGGAATCTTCTTCACACAGAGGATTACTTGCACGCTCTTGGCGCTCTTACTGGCAATCAGGCGGTTCAGCAAGTCAAAGCGGGACTGAAAGCCATTTATTTGAGCGGCTGGCAGGTGGCGGCAGACGCCAACCTTTGGGGACATATGTATCCGGATCAGAGTCTATACCCTGCAAACAGTGTGCCAAGCGTTGTCAAACGGATCAATCAGGCGCTGCAGCGTGCAGATCAGATTCAATTCCTGGAGGAAGAAGGAGACATTGACTGGTTTGCCCCAATCGTAGCGGATGCAGAAGCAGGATTTGGCGGTCAGCTGAACGTATTTGAACTGATGAAAGGCATGATCGAAGCGGGGGCTGCAGCAGTTCACTTTGAAGATCAGCTTTCCTCTGAAAAAAAATGCGGCCATCTTGGCGGAAAAGTGCTGCTCCCTACTCAGACAGCTGTGAAGAACCTAATTTCTGCAAGACTTGCAGCGGATGTAATGGGCGTCCCGACATTAATCATAGCCCGCACAGATGCGGATGCAGCGGACCTGATAACAAGTGATGTCGATCCTGCCGATCATCCGTTCATCACTGGAGAGCGCACACCTGAAGGATTTTACCGTACGAAGTCCGGAATTGATCAGGCGATTGCACGCGGCCTTGCATACGCTCCCTTCGCTGACCTCGTCTGGTGTGAAACGAGCGAGCCGAACCTGGAGCAGGCTCAAGCCTTTGCTGATGCCATCCATGCGCAGTACCCGGGCAAGCTGCTCGCCTACAACTGCTCGCCTTCCTTCAATTGGAAAAAGAAGCTGGATGAAAAAACCATTGCAGCGTTTCAGCGGGAAATCGGCAAAATGGGCTACAAATTCCAGTTCGTAACACTCGCGGGCTTCCATGCATTGAACCACAGCATGTTTGAGCTGGCACGCAAATACAGAGATCATGGCATGGCGGCCTACTCCGAGCTGCAGCAGGCTGAGTTCGGCAGTGAGCAGTACGGCTACACCGCAACCCGCCATCAGCGTGAAGTCGGAACCGGCTACTTTGATGAAGTGTCCCAAACGGTGAGCGGCGGAACATCCTCAACAACTGCTTTGAAAGGGTCAACAGAAGCCGAGCAGTTCACGTCAGAAACCTCACGGGTATGAGTAAAAGGCGGGCCGGATGGGGCCCGCCTTTTCTGCCGTCCTGCACCAGCCGAAAAAAGCCGCAGGCCACAAAGAGCGTACACAAGTGTCGAATACGATCGGGATATTGTCGATTGCGATCGGGATACTGTCGAATACGATCGGGATTCTGTCGAATATCAGCCATTAGCGGAAAAGCAGGGCCAAACCCAGTCAACACTTCAACCTGAGCCGTTGAAAGCAATAAAAAGCCAATCCGGGGAGGATTGGCTTCGTTATTTTAGACAGTGAACCACGTCAGCATATTGCTTGGACAAATCCATAAACAGCGGTTTGTTTCTTTGGTCAAGTGCATCGTTGATCTGAGATTCGAGGAGCGCCATTTTTCGTTTCAGTCCTGCTTCGTCCAGAATCATTTGAATGTAGATGTCCAGCATAGTCGCGGCTTCTGCTTCAACCTTCATATTGTGGCGGGACTTCATAAGCTCTGCATACGATTTTTTGTTTTTCATAGGATCACCCCTGATGCCTTTTTTTTATTATATGGACTGAGGGAGAGAAAATCAACTAAATATTTATAATTTTTAGATAATTTAACCTACAGGGTATATTTCCGGTGGACAAGCATAGGAAAAAAGGCAATTTCAGACGGTTATTTGTTAAAACATTACATTTTTATTTGCTTTCTGTAAATTTGTAGAAACTCAGTGAGAAGGCATGGTAAATTTTTCTTGGTTAAATATACCTAACAAATTTGAGGTGATTGTAGCATGGAGAAAATCAGTCAGTATGAAGCGAATCGTTTAACAATGGCCATTGTAAGCAGTCCGGAGAACGGAGGCTTGACTTCCTGCGTATTAGAAGTGGAAAAAGAGTATGAGGTTTCCATGAAGCCCCTTGATATAGTGGATAGAAGCTGCCGTTATTTCGGCTCCAGCTACCAGGGCAGAAAAACGGGCACAAAAGATACCATCGGAATCACGCATAAGCCCCCGATAGTGGTAGATGCCGGAAACGCTATTTACCTGTTCCCGACCGCCGCTTCATCAAGACCCCAATGCTCGTGGATTTCCCACCAGTACATTGAAGATTATTCCTCTACAGGCGATGCGGAAACGATTGTGACCTTTTCGAACCGAAAATCGCTTGTTCTCCCGGTTTCCATTCACTCCTTTGAAAACCAGCTTTACAGAACCGCGCAGCTCCGGACCGTCATCACTTCACGCGTTGAAAATGAAAAGCGGATCTTCACCCAGCTTTTATACAGCAGAAGTCCGGGTGAAACGTTTCATGCTTAAACCTTGATTAAATACTCCTGCAGCAGCTCGCATACTTTGTTCCGGATTCTCGGGTTAAAGTAGCTGTGCTGCTCCTCATACCCCTGATACAGGAAGGAGTACATGGTGAAGGCTTCATCATGCTTGATTTTGCTGACTTTTATTTTTTGGCGGTGCAATTCGCGCTTTACCTGCTGAAGATCCTTTTGGGCAAGCTTAAGGGACTCTTCAATAAGATGGAGATACGGCTGTTTCAGTTTAAATGGACTCTTTTCCACAACGGAGAGATCGCGGTTCAGGATTGAGATGGTCATAGGCAGGTAGATGGCTTGGTCGATGATGTCTCTCACTTCTTCGGGTATTCTTGTCATAGTTCACGGCCTCGCTTTATCCTCTGTTTTTTTCCTCTTTGACAGGCATTGCGCCGCCTGGTGCGGATTTTCCATACAGAGAAGGTCTTTCTTAAGTATAGAACGTTTGTTCGTAACTTATTCTATTCCGATTTAAAAAATTTTTCAAGAGGGATTTGTTTTCCAGCACCTGCTTATTTAAGTTTTTCCCGAAAAACGGTAAAATAAGAGGATACCTCATATTGTTAAGGAGTTCGGGATGGACCTGCATGCGTTTTTTGATTCGTTTACGCTCGAAAACATGATGAAGCTATTTGAACAGTATCGCTCATTCGGTCCCCTTCTTGGAGTGGCCTTGCCGCTTTTAGAAGCGTTTCTGCCCTTTTTGCCGCTAGTGGTTTTCATTGTAGCCAATGTGAACTCATTTGGGCTCGGGCTTGGTTTTTTTCTGTCCTGGATCGGGGCTTCTGCAGGGGCATTTATCGTGTTTCTGCTTGTAAGAAAATACGGACAGAAGCGGTTTATGCGGTTTTTAAGCAGGCATAAAGGAATCAAAAAGATGGTGGACTGGGTGGAAGAGAAAGGGTTTGGGCCCTTGTTCATTCTGCTTTGCTTTCCATTTACTCCATCGGCTGCAGTGAATGTGGTGGCAGGCCTGTCGAGAATCAGCATTTGGAATTTTTTGCTGGCGGTTTTTACGGGAAAGCTCGTCATGATTTTTATTGTGAGCTACGTTGGGCAGGATTTACACGCCATGTTTACAAATCCGGTTAAGTCATTGACCGCTGCAGGCGTGCTGATCCTCATGTGGATTGTCGGCAAAATTCTTGAAAAGAGACTCAATGCGAAAATGAAGCAAAAATTGGACAGGGAGTAAAGCTCGGAACTTATGAGTCCGGGTTTTTTCTTTCCCGCAGCGGCCCGGCAGCCTGCTTAAAAAAGAATAGGGCGAATGCTCCAAAAAAGAGGCTGAATCCGGCAGTCAGGGCTTTAAACGGAAAATGATAAGCCAGAATCGGGCCTGCTGAAGCACCCGCCAGAAGAATAAAGGAGTAAAAGGAAATCGCGGAGGCACGGCTGTCCCCCGCAAGTTCTCCAATCCTGGTAATAAGAGCGGGAAGCAACATGGCCATAGAGGCGGTTAACCATATTGAAAGCAGCGTTGCCACAGGCAGATAAGGAAGCAGGGCGGCTGCAGCGAGAACAGCAGAAAGGGCAGCGACTGACCCGGTCAATGCCGATTTGATGCCGATTCTCCTCATGATGGGACCGCTCCAAAAGGAAAGAAGGGCCCCTGCAAGTCCCGCTGTACGGCTTAAAAAGAGAATCTCATCGCCTGCATCTGAGAAATACCGGCTGAACGAATCGTAAAAGGCTGCAAAGGCCATCAGCAGACTAAACGTAAGTACATAGCATGGGAAAAGATCCGAACGGAAAAGAACCGATAAATCAAGAGCATCTCCCGAAGCACGTCGTTTGGAGGCCGGAAGGAGCAGCGCTGCCGTTAGGGCTATGATTGAAAAAGCAGCGCAGAAAAACCAGAATACGGCCTGCCATCCGAAGAACTGAGTGAGAAGCGAGCTTATCATCTGGCCGGCGACACCGGCTAAAAGAAACCCGCCGTTGATCAAGGAGATAAGATGAGTTCTGACTTCCTCTGTAAATGTCTCAAAGCAGTAGGAGTAGGCAACTGGCGCAAAGCTTGCCAGAAAAAATCCCTGCAGCCCCCTTATCATCTGGAAGGAAGCGGGAGACTGCGAGCCTGTCAGCAAATAGGCAAGTACAGCGCAGATAAGCAGCCCGGCCGCCATCGTCCTCCTTCGTCCGAAAAGACTTGAAACAGGGCCGAAGCAGAGCAGTCCGATCGAATAAAAAAAGGTAAAAAGAGAGGCGCTCCACACAATCTCCTCGGGACTCCCGCGAAGCCCCGCAGCTACTTCAGCGTAAATAGGGATAAGCAAATACAGGTTGCTTGCAGCGGCGGCAGCGGCAAGCAGGAAGAACGCGGCAATCCGGCCTGATGCGTTCACTGGCATCCCCCCATCTCTGTTACACTATATGCAGCAGATTCTGTCCGGTTTTCCACCAGATGAAATCGAACGTGTATTCGTATATAATATAAAGAAACGACTAAGGCCAGAGGAGGCAAATGGAATGACAATCCGGTTTTTGGCAGGCCGTTCAGGCAGCGGCAAAACCACGATGGTTCTGAATGAAATCAGGGAAAAGTTGATGGAACGGCCTGATGGACCGCCGATTATTTTTCTAGTCCCTGATCAAATGACGTTCGCAATGGAATATGAACTGGCTGGAACCCCTGGTCTGAGCGGAATGATCAGGGCGCAGGTTTTCAGCTTTTCACGTCTCAGTTTAAGGATTCTTCAGGAAACATCCGGAGCGGCCAAGCAGATGATCACGTCTTCGGGCGTGCAGATGATGCTTAGGAAAATCATTGAAGAGGAAAAGCAGAATTTTAACGTATATGGCAAAGCCAGTGATAAAGCCGGCTTTATTCAGCATGTGGAAACGATGCTGACTGAATTTAAACGGTATAACCTGGATCCTGATGGGCTGATTGGGAGCATCCGTTCCATCCAGCAGCATATGGATGAAAAAGAAAGAGTGCTGTCAGGAAAGCTTGAGGACCTGCATATCATTTACGGGCGGCTTGAGGAAGCCCTTGCAGAGAGGTACGTGGATTCTGAGGATACACTGAGGATGCTTACAGAACGAATTGAAGAATCTGCCTATCTGGAAAAGGCGGAAGTTTACATAGACGGATTTCATCAATTTACGCCAATGGAGAGGGAGGCAGTAAAGAGCCTGGCTGCCAAGGCGGAACGGGTAACGCTTACGATAACAGCAGACAAGCTGTTTGACCGGCATTTGCCGCATGAGCTTCATCTTTTCAGAATGACGGGGATGACATATGCGGATTTTAAAAGGATGGCAGAGGAGCTTCATATTGAAATAGAAGAACCCGTTCTGCTGAAAGAACTCCCGAGATTCGCATACTCTCCTTCGCTTGAGCATTTAGAGCAGAATTACGATACAAGGCCTTCGGTGCCCTTTAAGGGAGCCGCAGATGTCTCGATATGCCAGGCGGCAAGCCACCGTGCGGAGGTGGAGGGAATTGCGCGCCGGATTCATTATCTTGTCCGGAAAAAAGGGATCCGCTACCGGGAAGTGGCAATTTTGCTGCGAAACCCCTCCAGCTACCAGGATTTAATCGAACAGGTTTTTACAGATTACGGGATTCCATTTTTCATAGACCAGAAGCACTCCATGCTCCATCATCCTCTCATAGAGCTGATCCGCTCTGCTGTAGAGGCGGTGACTGGAAGCTTTAGATATGAAGCTGTTTTCCGGGCCGTCAAAACGGATCTTCTTTTTCCGGAGGGATCAGACCGGCAGCTGTACCGTGAAAAAATGGATTTTCTCGAAAACTATGTGCTTGCCTACGGAATCAATGGATCAAGGTGGACCTCAGATAAGAGGTGGACTTACAGAAGGTTCCGTTCATTAGAAGGCGGCAATGCTGTAACAGATGAAGAATTGGAGAAAGAAGAGCAGATTAACGAACTGAAACATATGGTATCCGAGCCGCTCAAAGGACTGGCCGACGGTCTCAGGAAAGCAAAAACTGGAGTGGGAAAAGCTTCTGCACTTTACATGTTTCTTGAGAATTTGAACATTCCGGCGAAGCTTGAGCAGCTGCGGGAAGAGGCAGAAGGCGGCGGCCGGCTTATTGAGGGACGCGAGCATGCGCAAGTATGGGACGCTGTTATGGGGCTGCTGGATGAATTTGCAGAAATGATCGGGGAGCAGTGCGTATCAGCCGAACAGTTTGCCGACATGATGGATACAGGTCTCGAAAGCCTCAAGTTTTCCCTCGTCCCTCCAGCAATGGATCAGGTTTTGATTGGAGATATGGAGCGTTCACGTTTCTATGGGCTGAAGTATACATTTGCGGCCGGGGTGAATGATGGAGTGATACCTGCAAAACCGGTGGAAGACGGCATCCTGTCAGATGAAGACAGGGAACTTCTGGAACGAAACGGTGTTGCTATGGCACCTTCTGCAAGACAGCAGCTTCTGGATGAAAACTTTGTTATTTATATGGCGCTTGTCAGCGGATCAGAGCATCTCTTTGTCTCCTACCCGGCTGCAGATCCAGAAGGGAAAACCCTGCTTCCGTCTATGATGGTCAGCAGGCTGGAGGAGCTGTTCCCGAAGGCTTCCAGGGAGTGGTTGGTCAATGAACCTGAATCGCTGCCGGAAGAGGAGCAGCTCACGTTTATGCCGAACGAATCCATCGCGCTTACCTATTTAAGCGCCCAGCTTCAAACATGGAAAAAACAATACCCGGTGCATGACAGCTGGTGGGACGCCTACAACTATCTCATAGAGAATGATCCAAGCGGCAGCGCAGCGATGGTGGTCAGCAGTTTATTCTACGAAAACCGAGCGAAGCCTCTGAAGCCGGACGTAACAAAAGAGCTTTACGGCGGGCACATTCTCGGCAGTGTCTCAAGGATGGAGCAGTTCAGAAGCTGTCCTTTTTCACACTTCGCAAGCCACGGATTAAAGCTGAAGGAAAGGGAGCAGTTCAGGCTTGAAGCGCCGGATGTAGGACAGCTGTTCCATTCGGCTTTAAAGATGATCTCAGACCGGATCACGGAATTAAAGGTGCCATGGCGGGATTTGACAAAAGAGCAGTGCAAAAGCTTGTCAAATGAAGCTGTAACCCGTCTTGCACCAATGCTTCAAAAGGAAGTGCTCCTCAGCTCCAGCCGCCATCAATATTTAAAGCGGAAGCTTGAAAAAATCATTGCGAGGGCAGCAGGCGCCATAGCGGAACAGGCAAAGCTTTCTCTGTTTGCGCCAATCGGCCTCGAGCTCGGCTTCGGAAAAGGCGGGCCGCTCCCGCCGATGAGATTCAAGCTTGAAAACGGCTATACAATGGAGCTGACCGGGAGGATTGACCGGGTCGATTCCGCTGAGAGCTCCCAGGGGCTCCTTTTGCGGATTGTTGACTACAAGTCAAGTGACCGGGGCCTAAACCTGAGCGAGGTCTATTACGGCATTGCTCTGCAGATGCTTACGTATCTGGATGTCATTATCTCGTATTCCAAGTCGTGGCTTGGTGTTGAAGCAAGCCCGGCCGGCGTTCTGTATTTCCATGTTCATGATCCAATGATCCAGACCGGCTCTCCGCTTTCCCTCGATGATCTGGAGGAGGAGGTTTTTAAGAAATATAAAATGAAGGGCCTTCTTCTCGGAGAAGAAGAAGCCATCCAGCTGATGGATCAGACGCTCGAGAGCGGAGCCTCTTCCAGCATCATATCCGCGGGATTTAAGAAAAGCGGCGGATTCAGTGCTTCTTCAGCCATTGCCAGCAGCGAAGAATTCGGCCTGCTTCGGAGTCATGTCCGAAACGAATTTAAAAAAATCGGCACAGAGATAACGAATGGAACGACTGAAATCAGCCCTTACCGAATGAAGGATAAAGTGCCTTGCACATTTTGTCCTTATAAAGGAGTCTGTCAATTTGACCAGTCTCTCAAGGATAATGAATACCGGATGCTGCCCGATGAAAAGAACGAACAGGTTCTGCAGCGCTTAAAGGAGGAGGGCGTTTATCATGACTAATCACATACCGAAGCCCGCAGAGAGCCAGTGGACGGATGATCAATGGTCGGCCATTGCCTCCTCCGGCCGGGATATTCTTGTAGCGGCTGCAGCAGGTTCAGGGAAAACAGCTGTATTGGTAGAGCGGATGATCCGGAAAATTACAAGCAGAGATAACCCGGCCGATGTGGACCGGCTCCTTGTCGTAACCTTTACTAACGCATCCGCTGCCGAAATGAAAAACCGGATAGGGGAAGCGCTGGAACAGGCCCTAAAAAGCAACCCGGCCTCTCTGCATTTAAGAAGGCAGCTCAGCCTTTTGAACAGAGCATCCATTTCGACCCTGCACTCTTTCTGCTTGAACATGATCCGGAAATATTACTATATGATTGACCTCGATCCGGGCTTCCGGATCGCTGATCAGACTGAGGGGGCGCTCCTGATGGATGAAGTCCTGGATGATCTGTTTGAAGAGGAGTATGGGAAAGAGGACAATGAACCATTTTTCGACCTCGCCGACCGCTATTCCTCTGACAGGAGTGATTTAGCCCTGCAGGACTTGATTCGGACTCTCTATGATTTTTCAAGATCCAATCCGAATCCGGATGCATGGCTTGACCGGCTTCCTCAGCTTTATGATGTGAACGAAGATTCCAGATTGGAAGAGCAGCCGTATTTTCCGGTAATCAGAGAAGACATTGCCATCAGCACAGGTTTGGCTAAAGAGCGGCTTGAAGAGGCGATGAGACTCATCAGAATGCCTGGGGGACCTGCACCGAGAGCGGACGATGTATCGGATTATCTGGACCAGGTAAACAGGCTCCTGGAAAAGGAAGGTACGTGGGACGAACTCTCAGAAGGATTTCAGGCCCTAAAACCTAAGCGCGCGAAACCCGTCAAAGGGGACGAATATGATCCTGCCCTGACGGAGGAAGTGAAGGCGTTAAGAGAGAGCGCCAAAAAGCACCTGGATAAAGTCAAAGAAGACTGGTTCCAGAGGGATATCCGCCGTTCCATGAAGGATTTGGGGGATTTGAAGCCGGTAATGGAGACACTCGTTCAGTTTGTAAAAAAGTTCGGGGCCAATTTTCAGAAAAAGAAAAAAGAAAAAGGGCTTGTGGATTATTCAGATCTTGAACATTTATGCCTCTCCATTCTGTCTGTAGAAGACGAAGCTGGCCGTCTTCTGCCCGGTGAGCCTGCGCTTGCCTGCCGCCGGCAATTCACGGAAGTGATGGTGGATGAATACCAGGACACCAACCTGGTGCAGGAGGCCATTCTCCAGCTCGTGAAAAAAGAGACAGAAGAAACCGGGAATTTATTTATGGTAGGGGATGTGAAACAATCCATCTACCGCTTCCGCCTGGCAGAGCCGATGCTGTTTTTGGCGAAATATAAAAGATTTATGCCGGTTCCAGAGCTTACAGGCCAGAGAATTGATTTAAATAAGAACTTCCGGAGCCGTTCAGAAGTATTGGATGGCACAAATTTTCTTTTCAAACAGCTCATGGGTGAAAAGGTGGGAGAGATCGATTACGACCAGCAGGCTGAACTGAAGCTTGGTGCCTCATATCCTGAAAGCAGCGGTATGAAAACTGAGCTTTTGCTTGCGGACAGAAGCGGGCTGGATGATACGGAAGAAACAGAGGCAGCAGGCATTCCTAATGAGCCGGAGGCTGAAACGGTTCAGCTTGAATCAAGGCTGATTGCTAGAAAAATCCGTGAGCTGACGGACAGCCGGTTTCAGGTTTATGACCGGAAAAAAGGCGGGACGAGGAACATCATGTACCGGGATATTGTGATCCTGCTGCGCTCAATGCCCTGGGCCCCTCAAATGATCGAAGAGCTTAAAAAGCAGGGCATTCCCGTTTATGCCAATCTTTCAGGCGGGTATTTTGAAGCAACAGAAGTGAACATCATGATGTCACTGCTTAAGGTGATTGATAACCCGTCACAGGATATTCCGCTTGCCTCTGTCCTGCGGTCGCCAATCGTCGGACTCAGCGAGACGGAGATGGCAGCCATTCGGACCTACGACAAAAAAGGCACCTATTACGAAGCGTGCAAAGCGGCCATGCAGCACGCGATAGCCTCCGATCAGCCGCTTGCAGAAAAGCTGAACCGCTTTTTCAGCCGCTTGCATGAGTGGAGGAGCGATGCAAGAAAAGGATCGGTGTCTGATCTGGTTTGGAAAATATACAGAGAGAGCAAATATTTTGATTTTGCAGGCGGCATGCCTGGAGGGAAACAGCGCCAGGCGAACCTCCGCGCCCTTTATGACCGTGCCCGCCAATATGAAGCAACCTCCTTCCGCGGATTATTCAGGTTCCTGCGGTTTATTGAAAGAATGCAGGAACGCGGGGATGATCTAGGGGCTGCCAGAGCTCTTGGAGAGCAAGAGGATGTCGTCCGGATTATGACGATTCACAGCAGCAAAGGACTTGAATTTCCGGTTGTCTTTACGGCAGGACTTGCAAGGCAATTTAATATGATGGACATGAATAAAAGCTTTCTTCTCGATAAGCATCTGGGCTTCGGCACGAAATATATTCATCCTGAACTGCGCTTCAGCTATCCGACCCTCCCGCTGCTTGCGATGAAGAAGAAACTGAAGATTGAATTGCTGTCAGAGGAGCTGAGAGTCCTGTATGTAGCGTTAACAAGGGCGAAGGAAAAATTGTATCTGATCGGAACGGTCAAGGACAGAGCAAAAGCACTACAAAATTGGAAGAGAGCACTTCTCAAGGAGGACTGGCTGCTGCCTGATGGAGACCGGCTGCAGGCAAAATCCTATCTGGACTGGATTGGACCTGCTCTTGTCCGCCACCGCGATTCACATGAGCTCCATGAGGGAGAGGCAGGCATGAATGAGCTTTCAAGCCACTCGTCTGCATGGAAAGTGCAATTTGTCCATCAGAGCGAACTGACTGAATCCGGTTCAGAGCGGGAGGATATGGAAGCGGAAATCTTAAAAGCCCTTTCCGAAAACCGTCCAGTTCCTGTCATATCCGGATGGAGAGAAGCGGTTGAGAAGGAACTGACCTGGTCGTATCCTTATGCCGCTGCGTCCAGGCAGCGGTCGAAGCAGTCCGTATCAGAGATTAAAAGACAGCAAGCCTATAAGGACGAATATGCAGAGCATATACCAGGCGGGAGAAGAAACCAAAGCATCAGCTATGAGCGGCCAAAGTTTCTGCAGCAGAAAGTGCTGACGGCAGCGGAACGCGGAACGGCCATGCATGCCGTTATGCAGCATATTTCCCTGGAAGCCCCCGTTTCACGTGAAGACGTTCTTCAAACTGCTGAAGACATGAAAATCAGGGAGCTGCTGACAGAAGAACAGGCAAATGCTGTAGATCCAGATGCGATTGCTGCCTTTTTTTCCTCGGAAATCGGGAAAACCATGCTCTCAGCTAAAAGGATCCTAAGAGAAGTGCCTTTCAGCTATGCCCGGGCACCAGAGCAAGAAGCTGTCCCGGATAACGTGCTTGTACAAGGGGTCATTGACTGTCTTTTTGAAGATGAAGAAGGCTTAACGATCGTCGATTTCAAAACCGATGCGATAAAAGGAAGGTTTCCAGGGGGCTTTGCGGATGCGGAGAGTACAATGAGAGACCGTTACGAAATTCAGCTCAGGCTTTACAGCGAAGCGATAGAAGCGATATATAGAAGACCGGTCATTAGAAGAGTGCTGTTTTTCTTTGATACCGGCAGTATTTTGGACGTGTAAAAGGAGGGAATGGACAATGAGGATTTTGCATACAGCCGACTGGCATCTCGGGAAGAGTCTCGAGGGACGGAGCCGGTTGCCTGAGCAGGCCGCCTTTTTGGACGAGCTTGCTGAAATCGTGGAAAAAGAAAAAATCGATGCGGTCATTATGGCAGGTGATGTGTTCGATACGGTAAATCCTCCGTCCGCTGCGGAGAAAATGTTTTACGAAAGTCTTGCAAGACTGTCCGATAAAGGGAAACGTCCGGTGGTTGTTATCGCGGGTAATCATGATAACCCGGAACGGCTTGCAGCTGCAGCACCCCTTGCCGGGGATCACCGCATTCATCTAATCGGCTATCCAGCCGGAGGACTGCTCCGTGTAGACGTACCGATCGCAGGGCAGACGATGAACATGGCTGCCCTCGCCTATCCTTCAGAATCAAGACTTGAACAGGTGTTGTCAGATAATTTTGACGAGCTTCAAATGAGAAACCATTATGATGCCAAAATTAAAGGGCTTTTTGAGAGTATGTGCAGTCCGTTCAGCACCGGCGCAGTTAACATTGCGATGAGCCACCTTCATGTTGCCGGTGGAAGTACCTCTGACTCTGAGCGCCCGATTGAAGTAGGAGGGGCTTATACTGTAGCGGCAGACAGCCTGCCTGCTTCAGCGCAGTATGTGGCACTCGGGCATTTGCACAGACCGCAAACCATAAAGCGGGCCCTCACCCATGCCCGTTACTCGGGATCTCCGCTTGCCTACAGTTTTTCCGAATCAGGATATGCAAAATCCGTGACCATTATCGATGCAGATCCTGGCCAGGAGGCTAAGGTAACGGAGGTGTTTCTTACAAGCGGAAAGCCGCTTGTAAGATGGAAGGCTTCAGGAGGGCTGGCCGAGGTGCATGAATGGTTTAATCAGGGAAAAGATAGAAATGCATGGGTAGATTTAGAGATTCATTTAACAGAAGCACTTTCAATCGAAGAGATTCAGAATCTGAGAAAAAACCATTCGGGCATTGTTCATATCCGGCCGGTTTTCCATTCAGAAGAAGAAGCTCTTCAGCCGGAATCGAGGTCGAGTGTTCCGATTGATGAATTGTTTGTCCGTTTCTATGAAAAGCAGACCGGCGGAGCGAAACCGGACGAGAGGCTCGTTACCCTTTTTCGTGAGCTCGTGAGCGAAGGGGAAAAAGAGGAGGCGGAGCTTGCATGAAGCCGATAGAGCTGACGATAACCGGACTGCATAGCTTCAGAGAAAAACAGACCATTGATTTTGAAGAGCTGTGTGACGGTGGTGTATTCGGGATTTTCGGTCCGACGGGAAGCGGCAAGTCTTCCATTCTGGATGCCATCACTCTCGCTTTGTATGGAAAAGTGGAACGGGCTGCAAATAATACGCATGGCATTTTGAATCACGCAGAAGACCAGCTTTCCGTTTCCTACACATTCGAGCTTCGAAATGGAGCCAAAGTAAAACGGTACAAGGTGGAGAGAACCTATAAAAGAACGGATGAGCACCGGGTAAAAGGCTCTATTTCACGCCTGATTGATTTGGAGGCGGAACCCGTTGTTCTAGCAGATAAAGCAAGTGAAGTGAATGAAAAGGTACACCAATTGCTCGGACTGACAATCGATGATTTTACCCGCGCCGTCGTCTTGCCTCAAGGAAAATTTGCAGAATTTCTCTCTCTTAAAGGATCGGAACGGAGACAGATGCTTCAGCGGCTTTTTCATCTGGAGCAGTATGGAGATGAGCTGCTTTCAAAGCTCCGCACGAGGCTCGGACAGGCCAAATCCCGGCTCAGGGAAACAGAAGCGGAGCAGGCAGGTCTCGGGGATGCCTCTAAGGAAGCGCTGAAACAAGCAGAAATAGAGTGGCAGAACCATTCGCTTTTACTTGAAAAAAGGACAGCGGAAAGAAGAGCCGTCCGTGAAAAGCTATCTCAGCAGCAGAGAATTTGGGAACTCCAGCTCGATTTGGAGCGGCTGAAGGAAGAGGAAAGGAAGCTTGAAAGCCAGTCGGAAGAAATCAGCAGAATGAAGGAACAGCTGAAGCTTTCGGATCAGGCAGAACGGCTGAGTCCTTATTTGGAATACCTTGAAGCGGCTGAAAAAAAGCATAACGCTCTGTTGGAAACCGAAAAAAAATGGGCAGCCGAGCAGGCGCTTCAAAAGGAAAAAACATCTGAAGCGAAGGGCTCCTACGAGCAGGCGAAAATGGAAAAAGAGAAAAGTGAACCGGTTCTCGCTGTGAGGAAAGAGCAGCTAACCCAGCTGCTTCAAACAGAAAAAGAGCGCGATGAGCGGAAAAGTGAAATGGAAAAGCTCAGCATGGAGCTCGCTGAACTTGAACAGTCACGGAAACAGGCTGAGCACGAGCTTGCCCGCGCTGGCAATCTCCTGCAAAAAGCGAAGCAAAAACAGCAAGAAATAAAGCAGGAGCTTGAAACCCAAACCGTTTCATCGGTTTACAGAAAAAGTGTCCATTCAGCCGCAGATTTACGCAAGGAATGGAATTACGCAGAGGAACAGCGGAGAGAAGCCGAAAAGGTTTATGATTATGCCTGTCAGCAGGAAGAAGCAGCCTCTAAAGAGAGACGGGCCCGGCAGAAAAAACAGGAACTGGAAAAAGAGAAGGTGACGCTTATGTACAGCGGACTGCTTCAGATGTTTTCCAAAGCAAGCGAACTCAGAAACCGCCTGGAAAAGAAGATCACCTCTTATCAGGAGAAGGCTGCAAAGGCACGGGCTGAACTGGAGCAGCAGAGAGTTCACTCGATTGCGATCCAGCTGTCCGCTTCTTTGATAGCAGGAGAAGCCTGCCCGGTTTGTGGATCGCTGAGCCATCCCTCACCAGTCGAAGGCGGAACCCGCGATGAAGGCAAACACCATCTTGAAGAGCAGGAAGTAAAGCTGGAAGCAAGCCGCGCCTGGCTTATGGAAGCAGAAAATCTTAAACTGAAAATGGAAGAACTGTCTTCTGAGCTGATCAGCGACTTTCCATGGCTTCATGAAATGTCCTTGCAGGAAGAGAGTGCAGCCTCCATGGAACAGATTCAGGAAAACGAGGAACCTGAACTAAAGATGCTGAAGCAGGATTTTCTGCACATTCGGACACAAGCATCCTCTCATATGAAAATTCTCAATCAGCTCCAAACGGAGGAGCAGCAGTCGGCGAAAATGGAAGAGCGGTTGAGGCTGGAAGTTCAGAATGCATTAGGAAAATTTCAGAGCGCGAAAGAGAAGGAAGAGAGCCTGAAGGAAAGCTGGGAAAAGGCTCACCCTGATTTTAACCTGGAGCAGCTCCCAGAGTTAATGAAGGACATGGAGGAGAAGGACGCCCGGTTTGAAAGCCTCCAGCTGCGAGTAAACAAGAGTGTCGAATACATTGATCAGCAGGAGAAGGCACGTCAAAATGCCGGTGATCAGCTGGCAGAGCTCGAAAAAAAATACATCCAAACATCCGAGAAGAAGCAGTCCGTCAAGGAGAGGCTGGCTGAAAAGGAAGCCATGCTTGCAAAAGAAGCGGGAAATGACCCGATTCCAGTCCAGCTTAAAGCCATTCAAAGCAGGCTGGTCCAATTGGGCGAACAGGAAAAACAGCTGTCGCAGAAATATGAAGAAACAGCTCAGAAGCTGCGGAATGCTGAAAAAGAACATTCAGCCGCCCTCAAAAGCCTTCAGGATGCCGTGAAAACCGTTCAGGAGGCCAGAGAGAGCTGGCAGGCACAGCTGAGTCAATCTGCTATGAACTCCATCCTCGATGTCCGGCAAAGTCTTCTCAATCATCAGGTAAAAGAAAGCTATACCGCTAAAACGGAAGCGTTCCTGGATAATTGGAAGCAATGCAAGGCAGACTTAAAACGAATCAGCGGCGAACTTGACGGCAGAACGCTGGATGAGGCAGCGTGGCAGCAAACCAATCAGCTTGCAGAGGAGTATGAGAATCTTGTAAGTGAGGCTGAGGGACTCAGGGGAGCAGCGTTAAAATCCCTTGAGCTTTTAAAAGAAAAGCACAGCCGCTATGAAAAATTAGAGGAGCAGCGGCTTGAAATATCGGGAAAAGCAGCCGATCTCGAACAGCTGCAGGCGGTTTTTAAAGGCAACAGCTTTGTTGAATACATTGCAGAAGAACAGCTTCACCATGTGTCAAGAGATGCTTCCGAACGGCTGGGGCTGCTGACGAGGCAAAGGTATGCGATTGAAGTCGATTCGCAGGGCGGGTTCATTATGAGAGATGATGCAAACGGCGGGGTAAGAAGACCGGTAACAAGTCTTTCCGGAGGAGAAACCTTCCTGACTTCACTTGCACTGGCTCTTTCCCTGTCGACGCAAATTCAGCTGCGCGGTGAATTTCCTCTGCAATTCTTCTTCCTTGACGAAGGGTTTGGCACTCTGGATACAGACCTTCTCGACACTGTCGTGACAGCGCTTGAGAAATTGCAATCAAACAATCTGTCTGTCGGAGTCATCAGCCACGTGCCGGAGCTTCGGGCGCGGCTTTCAAAAAAACTGGTCGTAACCCCGGCTGATCCAGCTGGAAACGGGACATCAGTAGCATTGGAAACATTGTAAAGGGGAGGGGGCAGCATATGGCTAAAAAAACAATTGGAACATGCAGGCTCTGCAGAAGAAAGGACGTGGAGATCACCATCCACCATCTTGTTCCGAAAGAAATGGGCGGGACGTTTCTCCCGACAGCTCCATTGTGCATACCATGCCATAAGCAAATTCATGCCCTCTACACGAATGATGAGCTGGCAGCAAGGCTCTCTGCCATTGAGGATCTGCAGCGCGATGAAAAGCTGTCCAAGTTTATTAAATGGATCCGGAAGCAGCCGTCTACAAAGCTGATCCAGACGAGAAAATCCGCTGAAAGACGGAAGCGTAAATAGGATGAAAAAGAGCACCGCTTTTTTGCGCAGGTGCTCTTTTTCATCAATTATTGGCAACAATATTCTGATCCGCCACATCCGGATCAATCATATTTGTGGCACTGATTCCATTATTTAAGATCCAGAAGTCACCTGTGTTTCCTCCGCCCGAGCCTGCAGCTGATTTGGAGGAGCTTTTAGGGGATAGGTAAAACGTATCACCAAAGTTAACGACCCCGCCGGCAACGGTGTTGATTTTAATAGGACCGACGATAGCTGGCATGGCAAGCACCCTTTATTCTCTAAGTCATATGACCAGTATATTCAGTCCTGGCCGGATTGTGCTTCCGCATCTAATGCTCCGCCCGGCCGGAAAAGCTGGCGCGTATGCTTCACCCTTGCTTCCGCATCTATTAAGTCGGTTGAACCAATCTGGAAGACACCGGAGGTCGAAACGGCCAGCAATTTTACAAACTTGACTCGGATAAAAGGTTTTTCATGGAAGTAAGACGGGATGACGGTCTCCGTCCTAACCGGTCTTGGAATAGGGATCTGGAAAATTTCATACCTGCTGAAATCCCCCTCGTTGTCATAGAAGATTTCAGCTTCCCGCTGCACGGCGAAAACATTGGCTTTAGGAACAATTTCCCTTGAGTCGCCAATTTGAAAGACAGAAGAAAGACCAAGAGTATTTACATAGGCCGCGTCGACAATCGAATTCCGGTTATACATTCTTATTGCGGCGCCAGCGGGACAAAAGGTCCGATAATCAGCGATTCCGGAGGAGTGTCAAATACAGCAGAACCTGCAATGCTGTTCGCATCCCCGATTAAAAATACAGACGAAGTAGCAACAGCGGCTACTCTGCAGAACACAACATTGATATCCTTGTTTACGACGGTAAAGTTCACGGCTGATCTCCTTTCACTTCGACAGGAAGGTATTTAATAAAATGGTCAACTGATTGAGCAATCTCTTCCTTTACTCTTGCAGTAATCTGATCGGCCTGGGCCTCTGGATCGCCCTCCTGGAAGTTTGCGGTTTTTAGATAATATTGGACTCTCGTATCTATTTGCTTGCGGATATCTTCAATGACCATTTTCCGCTGCTCATCATTCAGTTTTCGGTTATGGCGCTGCTCCTGCGCTTCAAGCATCATGATGCATTCTTCACTTAAATACGTATTCAGCTGGTCAAGTGCTATAGCATACGTTTCGCCGCTGTACTCACGCTCCAATTTTCCAACCTGCTGACCCTTTTGGATGACTTCGAAATTTTCAATTTGTTCAGGATCAGTAGGATTTAAGCCGATATTCAGTGTCCCTTCCAAGGTTTCAACCTTGAGCTGGTCGAATTTGTACTCGATTTTCTCAATGCTTGTGGAAGGTTTATCCTTGAGGGCCTTCAAATCGGCAGACATTTGCACAATCATCGTCTCCAGCTGCTGGATTTTATTCTGCTGGGACTGAATGCATTGGCACAGCTGCTGAAGATAGGAGCCTACATCGTTACCGTAATACATAGCAAACACCTCTCAATCCTACGATCATTGCTTAATGCATCGTATGCAGTGAAAGCAAATTGGGTGAATGCCTATAGGTTAAACGGTTCACTGCTATCTGGAGGGAGGAGGTGCGAGAGGGACTAGCGGCCTTGAGAGAACCTGCCCAAGCTCTGCGCGTCTGGTCGCAGGCGGAGCTGTTTCAAAAAATCCCCCGGTATTGTAGAGGTTGGAGAGTGATTTGATATAACCGGCACTTCCAATCTGGAGGACGGATGAGTTATTGACAGCTCCTACACGCAGGTAGTTAATACAAATTGACTGATTAATATAAAAGTTCATCCATTTCACCTCTATGCGTTTCCAACAACAGGCTGATCCACTACGTCCTGGTCAAATGTATTCGTGACACTATTTTGATTAAAAATGGTCATCCCGTCTCCTGTATTGAAAGAACCTGCCCCTGAGAAAGTCTTGACGCTGCTGACGGGGGCAATCGTAAACACGTCTCCAATGTGAAGCACACTGCTTGAACCAAGACTGTTCACCTTAAAAACACCGACAATGGCTGGCATGGCTAACATCCTTTTCATTTTCTTGAAGGGCGGCGGCCGCAGATGTAGAATGAATCATAAAGTTACTTTATCTTATGACAAGAGCGGAGACTTGTGATAAACGCGGAGGTGATGAAAAGATGGGAAATGAGAGAGCAGCCTCCATTTCAAAGGGGGAGAGAATTCAATCGCTGGATCTATTAAGAGGGTTTGCCTTATTAGGAATTTTATTGGTTAACATTCTTGATTTTTCAGGACCCGCACTGTACCGTAACTCTCTTATTCACAGTACAGGAGCAGCAGACAGAATCGCAGAAGTTTTTGTATTCGTTTTTGCTCAGACAAGCTTTTATCCGATGTTTGCTTTTCTGTTTGGAGCTGGAGCCGTTATGTTCTACAGCAGGCTTGAAGCAAGAGGGCAATCCCCCAGCCGTTATTTTTCCAGACGAATGACAGGCTTGCTCATTATCGGGGTGCTGCACGCTTTTCTGATATGGCATGGAGATATTCTCATTACATATGCGGTTATCGGATTCATTTTTATGCTGTTTATCCAGAGAAGTGCCCGATCTTTGGCAAAATGGGGGCTGTCGCTCATTTTGATTCCTTCCTCCCTATTCGGCTTATTGATGATAGGGGAAGACGGGTTACAGGTGGAAGAAAATGGAACGGAAAGAATAACGGATGTTTATCAAACTGGCACCTTTTTAGAGCTGATCAGGCAGCGGGCAGAGGATTGGTATTATGTAAACAATTTTTTAATGGCGCCATTTTTGCTTCTTTCGATCCTGCCGATGTTCCTGCTTGGAGGATATGCCATGAAAAGCGGGTGGTTTGAGAAAAATCCATCAGTGGAAACGGCTAAGAAGTGGATAAAGATTGCAGCCGCAGCGGGTCCTGCAGGCTTGCTGATCAAAGGGATGCCGGTCTTTTTTCCTGCCTCTGTCTTTTGGAGCTACATGCACCAATCCATAGGGGGACCTCTTTTGGCATTCTTTTATATTTCCATCCTTCTTCTCGCTTCTTACACATTCAGAGAGAAGCGGATCGTTTTGTTTCAGCTGTTCACATATGCGGGAAGAGCTTCAATGAGCAATTATTTGCTTCAGTCAGTGATTTGTACGGCCCTGTTCTACTCTTATGGACTGGGACTGTATGGAAAAACCGGTTCACTGCAGGCGCTTCTCATTGGTCTATCTGTTTATGCAGTGCTGGTTTTTATGAGTTTTCTATGGTTTAAGCGCTTTGAACAGGGACCGGCAGAAAAGTGGTGGAGGCGGTTTACTTACCGAAACGTGTGATTGTACTAGGGGAAATTGGCTGATTTCAGCTCGTTTTGGATTTCTTGTGTATGTTCTGCAGATGAGATTGCCGGTGTTTGATTTCCTGCAAAAGAAGATGGTCCAGCTCCTGGCTGCACTTGAGAGTCACGTCGGAATTAAGACCATGCTTTAATGCGAGATCAATTAAACTTTTTCTTTTCGATTCAATTTCATTAAAAAAGGCCATTTCTTCTCCAACTTTCAAAGGTACTTTTTCGTTAATCAGAAGCTGCAGGCAAGCCGTCCTTTTCAAATCGGAAACACAGGAGCGGGAAATCGGTTGCAAACCTATCTTCTTCACCAAACAGCTCGTCCTAAAAAATGGATAAGACTATTATACAATGGAATTTGAAAAAGTATCCAGTTTCGATAAAAAAACATAAAATGTTACACAATGTTACAAAAAGGGGATGAAAATGTGCAGGTCACAAAAAAGACTCCCAGAGCATTTTTAACGAAGACGAGTGGATTTCTGCATGATTATACCCACTCCTTAAACCCTTTTACAGGATGTGCGTTCGGGTGCTCATACTGCTATGTAAGAAAATTGCCTGTCTCCTTGTTCCGGAGTGAAGAGTGGGGGACGTGGGTCGATATTAAACAGGCGGAAAAGGAACGCTTTAAGAACGAATTAAAGAGGGCGAAAGCGAAAGGCCCGCTTCGTATCTTTATGTCTTCCAGCACAGATCCCTATCAGGGTGAGGAGGCAAAAGAAGAGATTACCAGGACCCTGCTCTCGGCCATGACGGAAGAAAAGCCTGATTTTCTATTCGTGCAAACGAGAAGTCCTCTCGCTGCCAGAGATCTTGATTTGTTTAAAAAACTTGGCAGCGGCATGTTATTCAGCATGACGATTGAAACAGACCGTGACGAAGTCCGCAAAGCATTCGCTCCGGCATCTCCTCCGATTGCAGCCAGAATCAGGGCATTAAAGCAGGTGGCAGAGGCGGGAGTCCCGTCACAGGCGGCTGTTGCGCCTATGCTTCCTTTCACAGATGATTTCCCCGAAACGCTTAAACAGGCGGCCGGGATCGTTACATTGGATGATTTCTTCCAGGGCGATGGAGCAGGCGGGCGCCGATCTGTTTCTTTAGGAGTCCGTAACATCCTGGAGGAGCTTAATGAAGAGGCGTGGTTTAAACCGGAACGGCTTAATAAAGAGAAGAAAAGGTTCGAAGCTGTTTTCGGGAAGAACAATGTGCGCATCAGCCAGGATGGATTTGCTCCGTTTCGAACGAAGGATTAAGTGCAGTAAGTTTCGGAAGAAGGAAATCAAGAGGAGAATGTCGAAAGAATAGATACAGAGTAAGATTGATTCTGGAATGATTAGAGAACAGACAGAACGGCAATGGGGGTAAACGTATATGAAATTTGCTGCAGCCAGGCTTAATGGGAGAACGTTTATTGGATTGGTTCTGGAAGACGAGCAGATATTGGATCTACAAAGAGCAGAAAAGAAGTTTTTTGATATGGACACCATTCCGGCAAATCTTGAGGACTGTATTAAAGACGGGGATCAATTTATCAGTCAGGCTCAGCTGATGGAGCAGAGATTTAAAAAGTCAGATGAGCACCAGGAACTGGTTTACTCGCTGTCTGACGTAGATTTGCTCGCACCGATTCCAAGACCCGGAAAAAATATTTTCTGTGTCGGGAAAAACTACCGCGATCACGCTGTTGAAATGGGCAGTGAGGCGGATATACCAAAATTTGTCATGCTGTTTTCCAAAGCACCGACAAGCGTAATCGCCCATGGGGATTTGATTGATCCGCATCCGCATTTGACGCAGGAGCTGGATTACGAAGGAGAACTCGCGGTGATCATAGGGAAAAAGGGGAAGCAAATCCCGGTTGAAGAGGCGATGGATTATGTGTTCGGCTACTCCATTGTAAACGACATAACCGCTAGAAATCTGCAAGCAAACCATAAACAATTTTTGCTCGGAAAAAGTCTGGATACTTCCTGTCCATTCGGACCTTATGCCGTACATAAATCTGCAGTTCCCGATCCGCAAGAACTGCAAATTGAGACGAGGGTAAACGGAGAAGTCCGCCAATCCGGCCATACAAAAGATATGATCTTTTCCATCGCATCGATTATTTCCACCATTTCTCAAGGGACAACACTGGAACCCGGCGATATCATTGCCACCGGTACCCCAAGCGGAGTAGGAAAGGGTTTCAATCCGCCAAGGTACTTAAAATCAGGAGATATGGTTGAAATATCCATTACAGGAATCGGTACTCTTGAGAACGGTGTGAACTGACACTTGTTTGACCTTCTTCCAGCCATGGAAGGAGGTCTTTTATTTTTGTTCTTAAGATAGCAGCCGCCAATCGAAAAATAGCGAATTTTGTCGAAAAGTCTTTATATTCATAGATACGGACAATAAATCGAAAGTACGGACAATAAAACCAGAATATGGACAATAAATTCAAAGTACGGACAATAAATCGAAAGTACGGACAATAAAATAAAAATTAAGCTTCCAATCAGAACAAAAGCGGGGGAGACAGGTACTATAAATGGGGTTAATACAAGGTAGGAAGTAAGAACAGCCAGAATCACTGCCACTTTCAGTCGAAAATGAGATTTGATTTTGAAAAGGAACCGGTTTAATTCTCCAGTTACAGAGCAAGCAATGGGAGCCTCTCGCAGCTTCGCGGTGACCCGGCTTGCGCCTGCTCGTAAAATAGCGAATTTTGTCGAAAAGTCTTTATGTTCATAGATACGGACAATAAATCGAAAGTACGGACAATAAAAACAGAATACGGACAATAAAACCAAAGTACGGACAATAAAATTAAAGTACGGACAATAAAATAGAAATTAAGCTTCCAATCAGAACAAAAGCGGGGGAGACTGGTACTATAAATGGGGGTTAATACAAGGTAGAAAGTAAGAACAGCCAGAATCACTGCCACTTTCAGTCGAAAATGGGATTTGATTTTGAAAAGGAACCGGTTTAATGCTCCTGTGACAGAGCAAGCAAGGAGAGCCTCTCGCAGCTTAGCGGTCGGTGACCCGGCTTGCGCCTGCTCGTAAAATAGCGAATTTTGTCGAAAAGTCTTTATATTCATAGATACGGACAATAAATTGAAAGTACGGACAATAAAACCAGAATACGGACAATAAAACCAAAGTACGGACAATAAAACCAAAGTACGGACAATAAAATCAAAATACGGACAATAAAATAAAAATTAAGCTTCCAATCAAAAAAAAGCGAGCGAGATTTAGGAAAAACAGCGAGTTTTAATACCCTGCTGTGTCCTGACCATACAAAAACAGGCCGGAGCTGTGCTCCGACCTCAAATGTATGCCCGGCAAAACCTATTTTTACCTTCTGCCTGATTGAAGCGGCTCTCCCGGCAGCTTAAATCTTCAGAAATGGTCTTCCTAAAAATCCGCTTTAAGATAAAACGGCAAAAACCTTTTCAATCGCCCAGTCCAAGTCATCCTTGGATATGGTTAGCGGCGGGGCAAATCGAATGACGGTATCGTGGGTTTCTTTACAGAGAAGTCCTTCTTCTTTCAATTTCTCGCAGTATGGTCTTGCTGCTTCGTGAAGCTCTACTCCAATGAACAAACCTTTTCCACGAACTTCTTTAATAACCGGATTCTTTATTTCTCTTAACCGATCCTGGAAGTAGGTTCCCAGTTCAAGAGAACGCTCTGCCAGCTTTTCATCAATCAGGACATCCAATGCAGCGATAGATACTGCACAGGCAAGCGGATTTCCTCCGAAAGTTGAGCCATGAGAGCCGGGATTAAACACTCCCAGAATCTCTTTGTCTGCGGCTACACAGGAGATTGGGAAGACTCCTCCTCCAAGCGCTTTCCCAAGAATGTACATATCCGGTTCAACCTGTTCCCAGTTGCATGTGAACATTTTTCCTGAACGGCCGAGTCCGCATTGTATTTCATCTGCTACGAACAGTACGTTGTGATGTTTACATAATTCGCTCGCTTTTTTCAGGAAGCCGTCTTCCGGAATGTTGATGCCTGCTTCGCCTTGGATCGGTTCAATGATAAAGGCTGCTGTATTAGGCGTGATGGCGGCTTCAAGTGCTTCCAGATCTGCGTAAGGGATTACTTTAATGCCTGGAAGCATTGGTCCGAAGCCCCGTTTGTACTCATCGCTTGAGGACATGGATACCGCAGTCATAGTCCGGCCATGAAAATTGTCCTCGCATACGATGATTTCAGCCTGATCTGAAGCTACACCTTTCACATCATAGGCCCAGCGCCGTGCTGTTTTTACAGCGGTTTCTACTGCTTCGGCTCCTGTATTCATCGGAAGCACCATTTCTTTTCCGGTCAGCTGCGCCACCTTTTCATACCAGGGACCAAGCTGATCATTGTGAAAAGCACGGGAGGTAAGCGTAATCCGGTCTGCCTGCTCTTTCAGCGCCTGAATAATTTTTGGGTGTCTGTGCCCCTGATTTACTGCGGAGTACGCGCTAAGCATATCCATGTATTTGTTGCCTTCAGGATCCTCCACCCAAACCCCTTCTGCTTTTGAGAGAACGATCGGCAGCGGGTGATAGTTGTTGGCTCCGAATTTTTCGGTTTGTTCAATGACGTGAGATGTTTTGGTCGTCATACAAATCCCTCCGTTAATATGAATAGAGTGTGTAGCGCTTTCAATAATTAGAAAATTAACACCTATCTATACAATATCTTAGTAGAAGGGAGATGACAATAGAGCAGCAAGAAGAGTGATAAGGTCATACTTTAATAGGAAGGGATGGAGCAAAGTCAAATCAGCTATGCATGCTTAATGGCTGACAAGAAGCTGCCCGCACCCGGGAGTCTGCCCGTAATCGCCAAAGGTGACGTCCTTGCGGATCTGTTTGCAGATTTTTGCGAATTTTTTATCTGCCTGTTTGATTCATGGTAAAATGAGTGTGTAGAATTTTGACAAAAAAGGGGGGAATTGAATGATTCATTTGCACATTACTTCGTGGATTCTTGGGCTTGTTTTATTTTTTGCGGCGTATTACCTACATACTTCAGGGAACGCGAAGGCTTCCAAAATTGTTCATATGATTTTGCGGGTGTTCTATATTCTGATCATTGTATCCGGGGTTATTGTAGTACTTGGGATTTATGGAATGTACGCCGAGTATATTATTAAAGGCGTTTCCGGTCTTTGGGTGATTGCTTCAATGGAGATGATTCTTGTCCGTTCGAAAAAAGGAAAGCCTGTCCGCAGCTTTTGGATTCAGCTGATCATTGCGCTTGTTCTCGTTCTGCTGCTCGGCTGGCGATTGCCGCTTGGTTTTCTCAAAATGGGCGTCTGAAAAAAAGTCTGCACCCGGCAGTATCCAGGGGCAGACTTTTTATTTTTTTAAAAGCAGGATGGCCCGCTTCCCAAGGCTTGTTGTGAATTCATAACGATCCATTATGTCATGATCCGGCATGCGGTGGTGCTGTACCCCGCAAATGCTGTCTTCATTATCAAATTGATAAAAGGACGTACAGGATGTTTTCAATTTATTATTGGCGAATAAAAGGTGATTGTAGCAATAAATGCAATCATATGTGGAGAAACCAAGATTATTCAGTTCTCCTGTAAAGCGGATGAAGGAATCGTCATCAAGGGAGCGGAGCATTTGTTCAAAAGCAAAGGGGAGTCTTCTGCGAACGCTGATTAAGTGAGAATCTGTCAAAATCAGTTCTTCAGAATCAGTTTTTACTTTTCCATCAGAAAGCCAAATTGCCTGCGTCCACCTTCCGTCTTTCATGACATGCATGTCGCTTAAATCCATTGAATCAATCAGCTTGCCTTCATCGGCATCCTCCTCAAAAAACAGCCATTCTCCTTCTAAGCTGCAGATGCTGCCAATCATACATGACCTTTCCTGGGTATGAAGCAATTTTTTTCTTAATGAAGAAGCCATGTTGTTCCCTCCAGAGCATATTTGTCTATGTACATATCTTTTTACCCGTAATCGGACAACTTTATTCAACAAGTTCTTCATGAGGACAATTCAATCAATCATAGACTGTGAATAGGATAGGAACAGCTGATGAAATATGATTGAGGGAGATGGCGGATATGTGCGGTATTACAGGGTGGGCTGATCATAAGAGGAGTCTTTCAGGAGAGCGCAGTGTCGTTTCTGCCATGACAGAAACCCTTTCAAAGCGGGGGCCGGATGACACAAACCTATGGTGGCAGCCGAATGTCTGGTTCGGACATAAGAGACTGACGGTGGTGGATCCGGAGAGCGGAGTCCAGCCGATGACAAAAGAGAGAGACGGAAAAGAATATACCATCTGCTATAACGGCGAGCTGTATAACACAGAGGACATCCGTAAAGTTCTTTTAAGCAAAGGGTATACGTTCAGGGGACATTCAGACACGGAAGTCCTCCTTGCCTCTTATATGGAATGGGAAGAAAACTGTTTGGACCATTTAAACGGAATCTTTGCCTTTGGGATATGGGATTCAAGCAAAAAACGTTTGTTTCTCGCAAGGGACCGTATGGGGGTCAAGCCGCTGTTTTACCGGTACGACAATGGATCGCTGCTGTTCGGGTCCGAGTTAAAAGCAATTCTTGCCCATCCGGATGCAAAACCGGTCATGAACCGGGAGGGATTAGCTGAGATTATGGGTCTCGGACCATCCAGAACTCCCGGGCACGGGGTCTACAGCGGAATTTCTGAACTTCGTCCGGCCCATGCCTTAATCCTGAGCAGGGATGGTCTGAAGAAATGGAGGTATTGGAATGTTGTGAGCCGGCCTCATACCGATTCATTTGATGAGACGGTAGAAAAAGTCCGGTTTCTGCTTACCGATGCGGTTACAAGACAGCTCGTGTCAGACGTTCCGCTTTGCACCTTTCTGTCAGGAGGACTGGATTCGAGTGCGATTACCGCGATTGCTGCGGAATCTTATAAAAAAGAAGGAAAAGGACAGCTGCATACGTTTTCCATTGATTACGAGGAAAACGAAAAATTTTTCAAAGCGAACGACTTCCAGCCGAATTCTGACGGGCCGTGGATTCAAAAGATGACGGATGCATTCAGCACGGAGCATCACAGATGTATCATCAGCCAGGAAACACTTGCCCAATTTTTACAAGAGGCAGTTGAAGTCCGGGACCTGCCGGGGATGGCGGATATTGATTCCTCGCTTCTCTGGTTTTGCCGTGAAATAAAGAAAGATTTCACAGTCGGGCTTTCCGGAGAGTGTGCGGATGAAATTTTCGGCGGCTATCCTTGGTTTCACCGCCCGGGTGAAGCGGATGTGTTTCCGTGGATGAGGTCAACTGCAGCAAGAACCGGTTTGCTCAATGATAAATGGAAGGGCGAATTGCATCTCGCTGAGTATGTCGAATCGAGATTTGATGAAACAGCTGCGGAAACTCCTGCACTTGATGGGGAAAGCGAAACGGATGCCAAGCGGCGCGAGCTTTTCTATTTAAACATGATTTGGTTCATGACTACTCTGCTTGACCGAAAAGACCGGATGAGTATGGGAGCAAGCCTTGAAGTAAGGGTGCCATTTGCAGACCATCGGCTTGTAGAATATGTGTGGAACATTCCTTGGGAAATGAAGATGCACGGAGACAGGGAAAAAGGGATTCTGCGAAAAGCATTGGAGGGCGTTCTTCCTGAAGAGGTTTTGTACAGGAAAAAAAGTCCTTATCCGAAAACGTATCATCCTGCCTACACAAAAGCAGTCAGGGTTATGCTTGAGAACTCTTTAAAGCAGAAGGATTCGATTCTTCATGAGCTTTTTGAAAAAGAAAAGCTAAACCGCCTCATTGAAACGAATGGCAGCGATTTTGGGACTCCCTGGTTCGGCCAGCTGATGAGCGGTCCGCAGCTTCTTGCCCATCTTGGTCAAATTCATGTATGGGCAGAGAAATACCGGGTTCAAATCAGTTTATAAGATTTCAGGCCGCCGTTATTCCCAATTGGGTCCCGCGCACTCAGGCAGTGATTCTATGATTTTATGATTCCTCTGCCTTTTCCTCCTGGCCCCAATCTGGCAGGGCACTAAACTCTGTCCCCCTTCTGTTCGGTACATTGCAGCGTATCCTCTCCGTCCCTGTCAGATCGGAAAACAGGGTCGGAGGCAACACCACCGCACATCATCCCGGAACCTGGGTAAACGGATTCAAAAAGCTTTTATTGATTCTCCGCATAAATCGTTTAGGGCCCAATCAGATTTCGCCCGTCCTTCCTGCCGTTCAATCGGTTTCAGGGCTAAGATCTTATGGATGAAATTTCCGGGTAAGACCGTTCAGCCATAATTGAACTCTTGTGCGCAGGGTAGGGTATAGTGGAAGAGAATAGTTATTCGTTGTGTTTTAATTCGTTAATTCGTATAATATTTGTATAACTAATGTATAATTTCAGGGGGACGACCCATCATGACAAAGAAAATAATCGTAATCGGCGCTGGTCCGGGCGGAATGGCTGCAGCGCTTCAGCTTGCAGGCAAAGGCTACGATGTCGATGTTTACGAGAAGCAAAAGTATATAGGCGGGCGAAATTCTTCACTGGAAATGGATGGCTTTACCTTTGATTTAGGACCAACGTTTTTGAGCATGGTTCATCTGGCGGAAGAGATATTTGAAGCAGCAGGGAAGAACCTTTATGACTACCTTGAATTAAAAGAGATTGATGACATGTATGAACTCATTTTTGAGGATGAGAGTTTGCATATGACAAGGAACCGGGACGAGATGAAACGGAGAATTGAAGAGTTTGCCCCTGGAGACGGGGAGGGCTATCTGTCATTTATGAAAGATACTGAAAAGAAGATGGACAGGCTTACCCCGATCCTGCAAAGCAGAATGGACCGGTTCCGCCACTATTTAAGCTGGAGGGTTTTAAAAGCCATTCCAAAGCTGACGTTAACGAAGAGCTTATATGATGTGCTTTCAAGCTACTTCAAGGATGAAAGAGTTAAGCTCGCCTTTACGTTTCAATCTAAATACCTTGGGATGTCTCCGTGGGAATGTCCGGGTGCTTTCTCCATTCTTTCATATATGGAGCATGCACATGGAGTTTTCCATCCAATCGGAGGAGTAAACCAGCTTCCGAAAGCAATGGCGAAGGCTTTTGGAGAACTTGGGGGGAAGGTTCATCTTGGCATGGGTGTGGATAAGCTTCTTATGGAGGGACGGCAGGTAAAAGGTGTAAAGCTTGAATCCGGCGAGGAAGTTTATGCAGACGAGGTCGTCATTAACGGTGACTTTGGGCATGCTGTTACAAATCTGGTAGAAGATGGGGCTTTGAAAAAATACGGCAGACAAAAGCTTGAGAAGAAGAAATTCTCCTGCTCCACATTTATGATCTATCTCGGAGTGGATAAAAAATACGATCTTCCGCATCATACGATCCTGTTTTCAAAAGACTATAAACAGTATGTGGAGAAAATCACAAAAGATTTTTCCCTTCCTGATGATCTTTCGATTTACATCCAGAATGCAAGTGTGACAGACCCGACTCTTGCTCCTGAAGGTCAGTCCGCTCTATATATTCTTGCGCCTGTTCCAAGCAACAAGAGCGGGATTGACTGGGATAAAGAAAAGGGTGCGTTTCGGGACCTTATGCTGAAGACCCTGCATGAGCGTACGGAATTTAAAGATTTGGATAAGCATATACTAACTGAACGGGTCCTTACCCCGAAGGAATGGGAAAAAGAGATTTTCGTATATAAGGGAGCTACCTTTAACCTAGCACACAACCTGACACAAATGATGGTTCTAAGACCCCATAATGAATTTGAAGAGCTCGAGCACGCTTGGCTTGTTGGAGGGGGAACTCACCCCGGGAGCGGACTGCCAACCATCCTTGAGTCAGCACGGATTACAACGAATATGATTCATGAGCGGCATGGAGGAAAGCCGGCTGATTTCAAATCTGACAAAAGACTGGGGAATGCATTATGAAAGCAAGTATAGCAGGCGGCGGAATAGGCGGGCTCATAACCGCTTTATTGATGAAAAAGAACGGGTTTAATGTTACGATATTTGAAAAGAGTGACAGGCTTGGAGGAAGACTCTCCTATGTCAGTGAGGGAGATTACAAGGTAGACGAAGGACCTACAATCGTTCTCCTGCCTGAGATGCTCCAGAGCATCTTAAGGGAATCCGGCATTGAGGACGAAGAATACGAGCTTGTTTCACTGGACCCTCTATACAAACTTCACTTTGCAGACGGAACAACCTATTCCAAGTTTTCAGATTTTAAAAAACAAATGGACGAGCTTAAAACAAACTTTCCAGGAGAAGAAAAGGGCTTTGCCAGATTTATGGAGGATATGGATACAAGATTCCGGCTCGGCAAGGATCAGTTTCTCGAGAAAGCTTTCGTGGACAGGCGGTCCTTTTGGACACAACATAACATCAGAACACTATTGAAGCTCAAAGCATACCGGAATGTCCATCATTCGCTGAAAACATATTTCCGTGATGACAGGCTTAGACAGGCCTACTCCCTGCAAACCCTTTATATCGGGGGGAATCCTTTTGAATCACCAGCTATGTATTCCCTGGTTTCCTACAGTGAGCATAAGCATGGGGTTTATTATATGAAAGGCGGATATGCTCGCCTTGTGGAGATTCTGGAAAAGGTGCTCATTGAATCAGGGGTTGAAATCAGAAAAAATGCCCTTGTCCAGTCTATTTCCTCCAATGGGGAAAGGGCTGAAGGACTTTATGTGAATGGAGAATACCACCCTTCCGACTACTTGATCATGAACGGGGATTTTCCATCCGTTTCCCACATGCTGGAGCCGCACGTACCGAAGCGTGACTACACGCCTTCATCAGGCTGTCTGCTCCTGTACATGGGATTGGACAAAGTGTATAAGGAGGCTTCTGTGCATCAATTCTTTATGGGTGCTGATTTTCAGAAGCATATGCGGGAGGTATTTGCTTCAAAAACAGTTCCATCGGATCCATCCATCTATGCGTTTCATCCATCGATTATTGATTCATCTCTTGCCCCAGAAGGGAAAAGCGTCCTCTATGCCCTTGTTCCGGTTCCATCCGGTAATCATATTGACTGGGAACAGCAGAATGAGTTTGTTGAAAGCATAATCAGCAGTCTTGAAAAAAGAGGATTTCCAAATTTGCGTGAGCACATCATCTGGAAAAAAATCAAGACTCCGAATGATGCCAATAGAGAGGGATTGTTTGAAGGCGGAAGCTTTGGCCTTGCCCCTTCGCTCTTCCAATCCGGTGTGTTCCGGCCGCAGGTTCGGCCATCAAGGCTCAAAAATGTGTATGCAGCCGGTGCATCCATTCACCCAGGAGGCGGGATTCCGCTTGTTATGCAGGGTGCGAAAATGATGGTATCCGAGCTGCTTGAAGATGTAAAAAAACATAAAGGGGTGAGCTTAAGTGGATAAGATTAAAACCGCATATGCACAATGTGAAGAACTTATTAGAATTCATTCCAAGTCGTTTTATAAAGCATTCTCTCTTCTCCCTTCAGAAAAGAAAAATGCGGTTTGGGCCGTCTATGCTTTTTGCAGGACAGTAGATGATATCGTGGATGAAGGGACGAATCCCGAAAAGGAATTGCTGGCGTTCGAGGAGGAGTTTAAACGGTTCTTAAACAACGGGCATGATCGCGGCCACTACATATGGCTCGCTCTCGAAGACACATTCAGCCGCTATGATATGGATGAGGAAGCATTTTGGGATATGATTAAAGGCCAGCGAATGGATTTGACGAAAAAAAGATACGAAACGCTGGAAGAAGTGTTTGACTATTCCTATCATGTAGCCAGTGCAGTCGGACTTATGCTTTTGCCGATTCTTGCTCCCAAAAAGAAGAAATCACTGCGCAACGGAGCTATAGCACTTGGCATCGCGATGCAGCTCACAAATATCCTAAGGGATATCGGGGAAGATTTGGATCGTGACCGGATTTATCTTCCAAAAGAAGTAATGGATCAGTTCGGCTACAGTGAAAGAGAGCTTGAATCAGGGATAATCAGCGATTCTTTTATTTCTGTGTGGGAATACCTCGCTTTTGAAGCAGAAGCTTATTACGAAGAAGCGATGGACACAATCAGCGAATATCCACTCCATTCAAGAACACCTGTAAAAGCCGCTGCATTTTTTTACAAAGCTATATTAAACAAGGTCCGTGGCAATCACTATCAAGTTTTCGGCAAACGAAACTATGTGACTCAGGACGAGAAAATCTCTATATTGTCACAAATTTAAAGGAAGCGTTTCTTGGACGCTTCCTTTTTCATGGTAAGCTTGTGTCAGAATCAAATATTGGAGGAAAAATACGTGACAAATTATCATATTTTGAGCTGGCTGGCAGCAGTCCTGCTCTTTTTTGCCGTTTACCGTTTCAATCAAAAGGGCCTGAAAAAAAGGGCTGCTTTCCTTCACTACGTGCTGCGTGTCCTCTACATGTTTGTCCTGTTTACAGGATTCTACCTGGTTGCCCAAATTCCCATTTCCTTCGGCCATCTAGTTAAGACCGCTCTTGGGGGCTTAACCATCGCAATTATGGAAATCATTCTAGTCCATCAAGTAAAGGGAGAAACGTATAAGGCTCTCTGGGTCATCTGTCTGACCCTTCTTGGAGCCACGCTGCTGCTGGGGTTCATTCTCCCTTTTGGGATTCATTTCTGACTGGAGTCTATGAATGGAAAAAGGGCGCCCTTAACGCAGGCAGGGCAGTTTCTTTCTTTTGCTTAACCAGAAGGAATATCCCGTTCATTCCAGAATAAATGCTTAGTAAAGGAAAAAGGAGGAGATGCAGGATGATCCGCAATAAATCCAGCAGCTGATTTTGACCGCGTGTGCGGGGTCCGCCTGATTGATTTTAGCAAAAAGAAAAATCAGGGGGACGAAAACGATGAAAAATACTTGGAAACTGCTGGGGATTTCAATATGTGAAGCACTCGTATTTGCTTATGTAATCGAGCGGCTCTTTGCAGAGTCGCGCGGCTTATCCATTTTAGATATGCAAAACCTGATAATCCTATACGCTTTGATCAGTGCGCTTCTGGAAATACCGAGCGGGGCGCTGGCGGATATATGGAAAAAGAAATACATGCTCGCTGCAGGGTTATTTATCTGCTACTTTGAATTTTTGTTTTCTATTTTTGCTTATGATATGTACGGGTTTAGCCTGGCCTATCTGGCCGCTGCAATAGGCGGATCGATGAAATCAGGTGTGACGGAGTCTATTCTATATATGTCTTTAAAGGAAGAGGGCAGGGCAGAAGAGTATGTGAAATGGAACGGGCGGTGCCAATTTGCCGGAAATGCTGCGCTCGGCCTGTCCTCAATCGCCGGGGGCTATATCGCATATTATACATCGTTTGAAGCAGTATACTGGCTATCTCTCGCCGGTTTCCCCCTTTGTCTCTATTTAGCCCTTTCTTTAGAAGAGCCGAAAAGAGAATCATCAGATGGACCTATTTTTCAAAAACATGTATGGATTCAGCTGAAAGCAGCTATTGCCTATACGGTGAGAAGTAAACGCCTGCTTATGATCATGCTGGTAAGCGGGATTTCAGGGACGGTGCTTCACAGCGAATTGCATGAGATGAGTATGCTTGTGTATCCCGCTGCAGGAATCTCTGTTTTATACTTCGGATATATCAGTTTTGCCATCACTGGTTCAAGCGCAGCCGCCAACTTGATATCCGGTTATTATCAAACTAGCGGATATGGTCTGCGGCCGGTTTTTGCTGCAGCCGCCGTCTGTGTTTTTTTATTCGGGTCTCTTACTCATTGGAGCGCCATTTTATTTGTGATCGGTGCCATCGCTCTGCTTGAAATGATCAGTCCGATTCTTTCGGGGATGGTGCAGGACAAGGCAGCAGATGATTACAGAGTGACCGTAGCCTCGATCGACGCCTTTATCTGCAATGTGCTGTCCATTCTGATCGGCATCAGCTTCGGTTATGCGGCAGACTGGTATGGGGTCCAATTTGCGTTTCAGCTCCTGGCTCTAGTTCTTGTGATGCTCGTTTTTTTCAGATTGCGCTAGGCCGGCCGCCTTCTCTACACGAATCTTTTACCTGAGCGAAGGGTCGGATAGCGGATTTCCAGAAGTGCTGCAGGAATAAGATTCCGGTAGAATTCTGCTCAGGTATGCCACGGGTCAGAAAAATACCCTATTATAAACAGCAGCAATAGGAAAGCCAGGAAAACTAAAAAATGAAAGACCTGAAAGGTTCCATTCTGAGACGCAATGGACACCTGTTCAGGTCTTATTTTTCAGGTCTAAGATTAAGATTTTACACGCTGCTCCTCGTTTAGCAGGCTCCTTATCTCTTCCTGCCTGCAATCTCTTCTCCAACGTTCATCCCGCTCATTGTGACCATCGGTGATCCGCCTCCGGGGTGAGTACTGCCCCCTGCAAAGGAGAGGTTCTGGATGTCCGCCGGAAAATTGCCCGGACGCATAAAGGCATCCCATTTCTTGTTGGCTGAAATTCCATAAAGTGCCCCGCGGTAAGCCCCAAATGTATCCTGAATATCCAGCGGGGTGAAAAGCCTCTCTTCTTTTATTCGGCCGGTCAGGGAAATTCCTCTCTTTTCGAGTGTTTCATAGATGAGCGTTTTGTAGCGCTGAGGGGAAATTTGCAGCCGTCCTTCCTCTGTAAGGGGAGGGGCGTTTACAAGAATAAATAAATTGCTCCCATCTGGTGCCTGCGCAGGGTCACTGAATGATGAGTTGCTTATGTATATGGTCGGATCCTCACTATAGGATTGGCTGCTGAAGAGGTCTTCAAACTCCTTTCGGTAATCGCTTGAAAAAAAGACGCTGTGATGGGCCAGCTTTTCTATTTTGCCTTCTATCCCTGCGGTTATAACGAATGCGGAAATGGATGGCGAGTAGCTGTTTCGTTTTTTATCAGTAAACTTCGGGCGGTCTGTCTCAGCGATCAGCTCAGGGTAAGCCTTCAGCAAGTCGGCATTCAGCACCACTTCATCCGCTGTCAGCTCATGACCGTTTGCAAGCAGCACCGTATTAATCCTCTTATTGGAAACCTGAAGCTCCTGAACCTTCGTATTCATTAAAAACTGAACGCCCATTTCTTTTGCGAGGCTGAAGTATGCTTCCGCAATCCTTGTATTTCCGCCTTTTACATAAAATACGCCCTGCACAAGCTCCAGGTAGGCGATCATCGCAAATGTGGCCGGTGACTGATAAGGGGATGAACCGATATAGGTTGCATACCGGTTAAAAGCCTGAACGACATGTTCATTGCCGAAATACCTTCTGAAAAAATGATCCATCGTTTCTAGCGGACGGACCTTCATAAACGCATAGCTTAAGCTCGGAGAAGCATAATCGAGCACACTTTTAAACATACGCGGGAAAAAATGCGTTTCAGACAGCTTGTACAGCCTGGTGATTTCTGCAAGAAACCGGTCGTAATTTTCATAGCCTTTTGGATCAAGGTTCTTCAGCTGCTTTTTCATGGCATCTGCATCACTGCTGAAATAAAAATGAGTTCCATCAGGGAAGAAATTTACGGTATGCTGATCGAGCTTAATGAATTCTAAGTAATCGCTCATTCTTTTTCCGGCATATTGGAATACCCGTTCAAAAACCTGTGGCATCGTAATGGTATTCGGCCCGAAATCAAACCGGTACGAACCAAGCGCCACCGGCATCAGCTTGCCGCCGGGATGGCTGTTCTTTTCAATAACCGTCACATCCCAGCCTTTGCTGGCCAGAGTGATGGCTGAGGCCAGACCGCCAAGACCTGCCCCTGCAACAACCGCTTTTTTCATCGTTTTCCCTTCTTCCTTAAAGAACATTGGAAAAATTCTTCACCTGTCCCGATATCACCTTTTCTCTTAGGTCATCTAACTGGGCTGTGAATACCTCTTCTACTGTTTTCGTTTTTTCTTTTCGGCTGCCCTTTAAAGACTGGTAAGATAGCGGGGATCCTACATGAATATAAAGCTCCTGTTTTTTCTCGGAGCCGAATGAATAATAGAGGGCAATCGGTAGTATGGGAGTTTCCGGACTCATCTCCGCCATGGCCGTCAGCCCGGAAAGAAATGCAAGTGGACGCTGCTCAAGGTGCTTCTCATCTCCCTGCGGAAAAATTGCCACACTCTTTCCGCGGCGGAGCAGCTCCCCTCCGTATCTGACCGACTGGATGATATCTCTGGGATGGTCCCGATTAACGGAAAAAGCGCCAAGGTGCTTGAAATAAGGGAACTCCCGCATCCCTTTTTCATGCATCATCACATGAAAATCCTGCTTAAGTACTGCCCGGTTCAGATAATGCAAAACAAGACCATCCCACCATGAACAATGGTTTGCGCACCATAGCGCATGCGCTGGGAGCTCTGAGTCTGTGTGCACGTAAATTCCCCGGAAATGCTTTTTAAATAAATGTTTCGTATACTGAGAAAATCCAAAATCAAACCACCTGGTTTTGCTTGCTTTGATCATGCGAACCCCTCTTTACCGTTAACATATAGATCCCGAGCATAAGAAGCGCCGGTACAATGGAAAACGCAACAGCAAGCCAAAGCGAATTAATCACTGCCAGCAGGACGAACATAAAAAGGATTAAAAAGAAAACGGTCGCCATTCGGTTCTCCCAGAGCAGGTTCTTTTTATAGTGCGCTCTTCCTGTAAGCTGAATAATCATATGAAGGAAGAACGCCAGGATAAACCAGCCGCTAAAGTTCGAGAAGGGAATGTTGTAGTAAAAGCTGTCCGCTTCCCAAATCCAATACTCCTTCACTTCATAGGCGATAGGATCAATGATCAGGTCAATCATAACCGCCAGAAGCGCCCCTGCAGCACTGAAGACCACCGCAGACGCTTCAGGCAGGAGGGTTTTCACAATCGCATGAGTCCCGCCGATCACCATCAGCCAGGCAAATCCTATCGTAATCGGTGCCCCAAACACCTGCGGGCCAAAACCTTCCGTATAGTCATAATCACCGAATAAAAACCCGTATTCAGCCCCTAAATGCTCAATGAATATGGATAGGACAATGACCGTAAGCGACAGCAAAACTCCAAGCTTTACTCCATATGTATGATACAAATAAATACCGCCGATTACCCCGGCTGCGATAAGAAAGACGACATTTGCCCATTCAAGCCATGATGGCAGGATATCAAACCCGAGAAGGATGACGCCGCATCCGTACCAAATAAGAAAAAATATATACAGCCCATGATCTGCTTTCACTTTTTTTCACCTCTTTACCGTCATTATAGGCAGAGCAGGGGGGACAGTACAAGAAATGAGCGGTTCTTCCCCATCTTAATTGATATTCTTTCTAATCGAATCCAGACCAATAGGGCTATCAGGTCAGTGGCAGGCGGAAAAGGAATAAGATAATGAAGCGAATAAAGCCGGAGGACCATCATGATGTTTTCTTTCGCTCTAAGTGGTTTTAACAGCGGCGATGTGCTATTTCAGCTAACTGTCTATTTGATGGTGACCGGAATGGGTGCTGGAGTCATTCTCCTCATCCAGCATGCACGTAAACGGAGTAACCGTCTTGAACGAATGGAAAAAAAGATGGATCGGATTTTGTCCAAGGAAAAGAAGGAGTAGAGGTTTTCAGCGTTTTGGTCTTCAGGAATGAGAGAAGCGCCGGCACAATACATGCCGGCGCTTCCTTCCTTAAGCCGTCTGCTCGCGCAGGGCGGTTTTTTCGTTTTCAACAAATCCTTTGCTCACCCAGACCCTTGATTTCCATCTGAAATACATGATAATTCCACGAGTCCATTCATCCAGGATGAAGGCAACCCAGATGCCGGCAAGACCGTAGCCGAGATGGATTCCAAGAAAATAGGCGACGGGAACGCTGATGCCCCACATTGAAATGAGCCCCATGTAAACAGGGAATTTAACATCCCCTGCCGCCCGAAGAGCCCCTATGATGACAAGATTGAAGGCTCTGCCCGGTTCGAGCAGGACAGTAAGCAGAATCAGCAAGCCTCCTGTTTGAATAATTTCCTCGTTGCTTGTAAACAAGTTAAACAGAGAATCTGAAAAGGCGCTTACAATGACTGCCATTAGAAGGGACGCGCCAAGTGCGAGGTATAGGCTTTTCATGCAGCGCCTGAACGCTTCCTCGTATTTTTTCGCCCCCACCATGCGCCCGACGAGGATTTGGGTTCCCTGGCTTACCGAGATGCTGAACAGGAAAATAAACATCATCAGATTTTGCGCATAAATTTTCGTTGTTAAGGCCTCGGTGCCAATCATGGCAATGAAAAACGTAATCGCCATTTGGGACATATTATAGGAAAGCTGCTCACCTGCGGATGGAACACCGATTTTTAAAAGACTTTTAAGATGGTTCCATTTTAAGTCAAGGCTTGTCCGCAGGGCAGGGATTCTTTTCACAAGAAGGATCGAGACGGCAGCCAGTCCGAATACCCGGGATATGACAGTTGAAATAGCTGCCCCCTGGATTCCGAGTTCAGGCAGTCCGAAAGCGCCGAAAATCAGCACATAGTTCCCTGCAATATTAAATAGGTTCATGCAGATTGTGACGTACATTGTATCCTTCGTATAGCCATAGCTTCGTAAAACAGCAGCGGCTGTCATGATTAGCGCCTGGATGAAAATGAAGGTTCCGACAACACCTAAGTATTTATGCCCCTCCTCCATAAGCGCCGATGAGAGATTCATCATGTTCAAGATTGGCTCGCTGAATAAAAAGAGAACACCACTGATCAGAACTCCAATCAGCAAATTGGCAATAACCGACATGATGGCTACTTCTTTCGCTGTTTGCTCCCTGCCGGCCCCGATATTCTGTGTTATTAAAATGACTGACCCTGTTGCAATAAATCCGAACATAACGATGACTAGGTTCAGAATCTGGTTGGCAACGCCTGCAGCTGCAACGGATTCATCCGAGTACTGACTCAGCATAAACGTATCGGCATTCCCCATAAGCATGTGCAGAAAAATTTCAATAAAAATAGGCCAAGTTAAGACAAATAATGTGAGTTGTTTTTTCTCTATATTTTTAGACAATCTGTATTCCTCCCTTGCTGTGAGTAACACAGCGATTCCTAGTTTACAGCGGCTCGGTTATAATAGAAAGAGAGCAGACCGATTAAACTTGGAAAAATACGACCTGAGAGGGCTTGATATTGTATGTCTTTTCTGACTTTTCGCATTCCTCCGTTCCCTACCTTCATTAAAGCCGGCCAGTTTACCTTCAAGGCAGGGAACCGCCATTTTAAAAGAACCTTTAGTGTATTTGATATGCTTTATGTAAGAAAGGGCGAGCTGTACATGACAGAAAACGGAGTTCCTTACCGCGTGCAGGAAGGAGAATACATGCTGCTGATTCCCGGACTCGAGCATTACGGCCATAAGGAAAGTATGGTCAGCACAGAAGTCGTATGGGTTCATTTTAAGACAGAAGGTGAGTTCAAGCTTGGTGAAAAGGGACACGATCATTGGCTGGATGCCCGTAAACAAGAGGCAGATTTCGAACACGCTGCACAGTACGAGTTCCGGATCAAGCAGAAAGCCCGCCTTGAACATCCGCTTGCGGCCGAAAAGCTGCTCGAAAATCTGGTGAGCATTACAACCGAGTCTGCTGATTTTCCGCTTCGACAGCAGCTCTATTTTCAGGAGCTCATGGTCCATTTACAAAAAGAAGCCCTGAACATCCCTTCAGCAGCCGAGCAAGTCACAAATGAGGCTGTCCAGTACATACAGGAGCACTATGGTGAAGAGTTTCGGATGGATGAGCTCTCAAAAAGCATCCTCTTCCACCCGGACTACATCACGCGCTGCATGCAGAAAACACTTGGTTTGACCCCCTCCCAATATTTAAATCAATACAGGCTGTCCCAGGCGAAAAGGCTTCTTGCAACAACTGATGATAAGATTTCATTTATTGCGAAAGAAACGGGGATTGCCGATGCCACCTATTTCTCCAAGCTGTTCCGGAAAATAGAAGGCATGACACCGAATGAATACCGAAAGGCGATTACCCGGCTGAAGGATTAGAGGCCGTTAGATAGGAAGTTTGCGGAAATATTGGAGAATGTATCTGGAAAATCGCAGAAAATACGGAAATACTCTCTTGCCCGCTGAGGGATTCCCGCACAACAAACCCGCCCTGAACTTCATTCAGGGCGGGTTAATCGATTACACAAGTTCAACTAAATGTTTTTTTGGCTCGTATTCAGCCAGTTCTTTTCCCTCTTTCACCCGATGCAGAAAGTCTGGATTAGAGATGAGCGGGCGTCCGAACGCTGCCACATCCATCACACCTTTTTGCAGCACCGCTTCCGCTTTGTCTGCATCCAGGCTGCCAACGCCGATGATTGGGCCATCCCAGTATTTTCTCGCCAAGTCATAAAGCGTCATGTTTGCAGCAATGTGCTCTTCCGCATCCATAATCGATGGATGGATGATTTGGATCCCCGTCTCCTTGAATGCCTCCACATACGTTTTCATTGCAGCATCCGCATCCTCCCACCGGTAATCCGGGGCATCCACCTTATGAGCGGAAAAGCGGATGATTGTGCGCTCTGCTCCAATTTCATCAATGACGGCCCGGATTACCTGCTTCATGAACGTTAACCGTTCAGCAAGCTCTCCGCCGTATTCATCGTCTCGTTTGTTGGATTGATAGCTGTTGAACTGATCAATGAGGTATCCATGTGCCCCATGAATTTCGACTCCGTCAAAGCCTGCTTGGATCGCATTTCGGGCTGCCTGTGCATACTGGCCAATGACTTTTTTGACGTCCTCTTTCGAAAGCTCTTCCGGCTCCGCGTAAGGCTTGCGAAAGCGTGGTACCTGACCTTCCGCTGCGATGGCAGAAGGGGCTTCAGGCTGCTGGCCGACAATCAGTTCAGGATGGCTGAGGCGTCCGACATGCCAGATTTGTGCCGCAATCGTGCCGCCTTCTTTATGAACAGCTTCCGTCACCTTTTTCCAGCCTTCAATCTGCTCCTGTGTATAGAGTCCGGGAACCCCGGGATTCCCCTTCGCACGATTGCTGATGACGACGCCTTCTGTAATGATCAGGCCAATTCCATCTTCTGCCCGTTTGCGGTAATATTCAGCCACCTCCGGGCCCGGTACTCCTGTTTCATCATCCGAAAAAGAGCGGGTCATCGGGGCCATAGCTGAGCGGGTTCTTAATTCAAATGCTCCTATTTTCACTGGTTCAAATAATTTATGGTAAGCAGTCATTAGTGATGCAGCTCCTTTATCTAAAAGAATACTTCATAGTTTATCAGGGAGAAATCTTCAATCCAACTATTTTGATTTTAGAGGGAAATTCATCAGGGAAAGAGAAGTCCTTAAAAAGAGGTGAAGGAACGATTGCAAAAGGAAAGTAAATAAGCGTTAGCCGGATTGAAGAAAAGGATTTGGAAGACTTTTAATCGGAAAAGAACAACCGGAATGGAAAAAGTGGGATGCCCCCTATTTTCCGCTAGAAATCGATACAAGCACCAAATGTCTCAAAAACCTGCGGGTATGGAAGCCAAAATCCCAGCAGCCAATGGAAGTATAATTGGAACCGTTGTATATTGCCGGGAGCATATGCCTAACCATCTTGAGACTGGAATCGTCATATACTGGAGCGGAGGCTTAGGCTCTGAAGCTCTATCCATTTAGATTGAACACTTATTTGCTTCGATGGACATACCCCGTGTCGGGATTCCCACATGGTCCGGCAATGAGCGAAGGATGAAGTGCGCCGCTGTTTTGACTGGTAAGATATGTTTTCCAGAAAAAGGTTTGGGAATTGTTGTTACCGTGCTTTTTGCCTGACAGCATAAAGCTAAAGAATGTTGAAATCAGTGAATTAAAATAAACGCAAAATCTTACTAGATGGGAAAAGGTGAAGCAGATGAAATCCCGTTCGGGTTTAAGAGTAAGGTGTTAAAAAGGTGTAGATGTAAATGTAAGAGAAGCCTGTCTGAAATTTGCGGTGTGGCTTCGCCTGAATTTAGAGTTCCCAATACGAGTCGTTGTCTATGTAAAAAAAGATGAACAAATAAAAACGCTTTATACAAAAGAGTGGGTTAGTGCCTCCTTTTTTGCTCCATACGATAAGAATGTCGAACCGTATATCAGAGTCGCTGCTGGAGACTATGATGAATTAGTAAAGGAAGAAGGAGAAATAAACGCTGTTTATGCAATTTTAAATAGTTTTGCTCACGAGATCGTTCATTACAGACAATGGATAGAAGACAGGGAATTCGATGAATTAGAAGCCGAAAATAAAGGGTTAAGATTAGTAGATGACTATTATGAAGGCAGTGCCTTTTTTGAGGAAGCTGTTCAACAGCTAAAGGTTTGGACAATCGCAATAGATGAGGGGTTTTCTATCGCAAGCAATGACGAAGGGGAATTAATCATTCCGTTTTGGTCTGACATAACAAAAGCTGAGAAAATAATAAATCTTGTTCCGGCTTACCGTAATTATCAATTGAAGGAAATACCATTGGATGCCTTTTTAAACAATTGGATAGGTGATCTGAAAAAAGATAACTACCTTTTAGGAATCAATTGGTCCGGGAAGGAATTAATAGGACATGAAATGCTTCCAAACGAAGTATTTGAAAGAATCCAAGAGCAACTAAAGTACTTGGATGACCAATAAAAACTTACCAATACTAAACGGAAATCCAAGTCAGATACACGATAAAAATGAATCTAAGCAGCCAATAGTAAAGAACAATTGACCTTAACTTATGATTAAATTTATTGATTATACTATTTTTGAGTATAACTTCAGCGTGGTAACAAATATTTAGTGAAAAATCTCCGAGGAAGGAGATCTCTATTAAGTTCAGTTTACACTCAAAGAATGCAAAGTATTATACAGCATCGGTATAATTCAATTCCCTCGACCTTTATTGGGAACCCCAGCATTACTTTATAGAAGCAAATAGATTCTATTGCAGGAGAAATAAAAAGAGGCAGGTGGTAAACATAGAGGAGGGGATTGCTATGAAGAAAGAAATTGAAAAAGGTTTAAGCAGATTGATTGGATTACCATTCAGCGCTGCATCAAGAGCAGGTTCTATGGCTGTTTTTAAGTTTGGAGAAGTAACGAGAGGTACGGATAAATGGGGCAATGAGACTGAAGAGACTAAATGGTCACTAAACATCCAATGTTGTTGGAGGATCTCAAATTCTTCGAAAATTATTACAGCCTCACATGACCTATATTTACCTTCATCTGGAGAAATAGAAAATCAGGAATTTAATTGGGAAGAAGATATGAACCTATTTGATGAAAAGATTAAATTAGTTACAGAAAGTGTTTTTCCCATAGAAGTAGTCTCAATTTCTGCAGATGAATTAGGTGGTGCAAAGATTTACCTAAGTAATAGAATGATATTAGAAATATTTCCTGATGAATCTGGAGATGAGGAATTTTGGAGGATTCATAATCGAAGTGATGCAAATCTTGATTTGGTAGTTACTGGAAATGGTATAGAGGACTAAAATGAAGATATATGAGAGGGACAAGGGGACATGTTCCTTGTCCCACCCTAGGAAAGCTCTGAAAAGAGAGAAGCTCTCTACGGGGCTTTTCTTTTTGTATATCAGATAAGAACCGGACGAAAATTGAATACGGCAACGGGTCCAATGTAAACTATCAATATGATGAACTCGATCAGCTGACGAAGGAAACCTACTCGAATGGAACGGTAAAGAGTACAGCTATGACGGATTCGGGAACCGCATCTCAATCAAAGAAACAAACGGTGGACAAACCACCACGGTCGATGCCCAGTACAACCTGGCCAATCAGCTGACCTGTTTCGGCTCTGAAGTACTCAGCTATGACCTCAACGGAAACCGAACCCAGGATGGCCGATACCAGTACACCTGGAACAGCCGCGACCAGCTGACCGCCGTTACGAAAAAAGGCGAATCCCAACCGTTTGCCACGTACAAATATAACGAGGACGGCAAACGCATCCAAAAAACAGTGAACGGAACCGTCACCAACTATTTCTACGATGGGGACAGCCTGAACGTCCTGTACGAAACCAACGGCAGCAACCAGGTCGTCCGCTCCTACACGTATTCAGAAGGCGGCCAGCTGCTTTCGATGAAAAAAGGGTCAAGCCAATACTTCTATCATTACAATGCACGCGGGGACGTCATCGCTTTAACGGACGCCCAAAGCAATGTTGTGGCTTCGTACGAGTATGATGCATGGGGAAAAGTACTGAAAGAAGTGGAGCAGGATTCGGTAAAGGACAATCCTTCCCGGTATGCGGGGTATCAATATGATAAAGAAACAGGGATGTATTATCTGATTGCCCGGTATTATGAGCCGAAGCAAGCAGTATTTTTATCAATCGATCCTGAATCCGGAATGGATGATGATCTCCTTTCTCAAAATGGCTACAACTACGCCCATAACAACCCGATAAAGTATTTTGATTCAGATGGTCGACAAGCTAAGCAAGTTACGGGCAGTGCTGGTGGAGGAGCTTTTCCAGTTCGAACACCTAGAAGTGTTCCTTCAAATAAGAACCCTAATGTTAAAAAGTCAGGGTCTCCACCACAGCTATTAAGAGGAATTGCATGGGAAAAAACAATTAAGAAGAAATATAATCTTCCGAATAACACACAAAGGGTCCATAAAGGAGAAAGTATACCTGACAGTATAAAATGGGGAAGAATTTATGAAATTAAAGATGCTAAAAAAGTCTACTTATCAAGTCAATTTAGGGGCTATGTTAACGCAAAGATGCCAATAATATTAATCTGCAGAAAACATACAAAAGTTTCAGGGCCGTTAGTAAAAGCTATTCAAAAAAGTGGTGGGTACATTATTAGAGAAAAGTAAGATCAAACTCACAAGTAAGTAGATAACATCGGAGAAGTTATTTGTGAATTGTGTTGTAGAATCTTTGCAAAATTATATATAAATCGAAATAACCATTTATTGGATAATCACTTATCACAACTAATAACTGACTAAAATCCCCAGTTATTCTTCTTATCCAAAAAGTTGCAAAAAACTAATAACTAATGCCTATGCAGCCAGTCGTCGGTTTGTAAGACTCTAATGTTTTTACGGTGATAGGGGAGGAAATGCCAATATGCTGTATTGAAACTAGTAGGCATGCTTTCATTCCCTTCTTCAAAATGATATAAAATTATACTTACACAAGAAATCCTTTTCTATCTGAAAAAATATAGTCTTTTTGTTAGAGTTCTCTATCCAAATCTATCGTTTAAACACCAATAAATAACTTAATGAATTTGCTTCCCTTGCCCGGTTTCTTGGGATAATTTTGTCCTAAAAGTAGTTTTAAATTTAATAAGATAATATTAATTAAACATAATATTTGAGGTGAAAATAATATGGAAGCTAAAGAATTAAATAAAGAATTGAGAGACACCCTTTATCCAGTTTTAAAAGAATGCGGGTTCACAAAAATAACTTCCCGCGGAAGCTGGAAGTATAATGATAATTGCATATGGATAATGGACTATGAACCTGTAGGAAAGAGATTTTCCGAAGGTTCAGGCTGGCCCTCTATGTCTCTTTTTATAAAATGTGCAATTTATTTTACTTTTATTCCTGAACTAAATACAAAAGACGTTATCAAACAGAGTTCAGACGGCCAACTTACACCTAGATATTACCAGTCTCATCTTCAAGAAACCTTGATGTGCAACTCTAATCAAAATGAATATACGAACACTTTAGAAATTCCTGCAGATAGAGGTAGAAATGATATTTGGTGGATTGAGGAAGATGGCTCAAATTTAAACCATGTTATAAATAATCTTGCAGAAGTTATTTCTGTAGATGGAATGGAATGGCTACGAAAACATTCTGATGTAAAGAGCGCTTTAGAAAATATAGAAACTAAAAAAAATTTGTCCCTTTATGAGTTACATGATGCCATGCATATTTCCAAATGGCTAAACATTAAAGATAAAACAGAAAAATATGAACAGCTTTTTGATAAAGAAAATAAAAAGATAAGCTCAATACTTAAATAAAAATCTTTCGATATAGCGAAAAAGGATTAATGAGAACCTAAAGGGTCATGCTTCTAGATAAAACCATAAGGAGATTCTAATTGAATTAGAAGGAAGGTGCCCAAAAATCAATGATGTGGAAGGGATATATAAAGTAGCTGTGCTAACAAACTGATCCAAAAAGGCTATTATGGTATGTTGATAATGTTTTTGTTTTCCAAACCATATGCAGCCAGTTACTCTGCATATGGTTTGGTTTTTATCTAAATTTAAAGGTTTGAGATTGCTTAATAAAAAATTATGAATTTATGTAAAACTCTAACAATAAAGGTAAATAGTTAAAAAACGTTTAATAATTTAATTAAGACATTCTATAAGGAGTTATTCAATATCCATCTTCTATTTCATCCGCAAATCTACTCATCTCTTCTTGTATCCTTCCAGCAAAACCAGGTTTAGTGTAAATGTAAATATCCGGAGATTCAGGGCTGTCCATAAAAGCATTGATAATAAGTGTGGTTTTTTGCTTTTGGTAAACAATATCAAATCTACCTACCTCAAGTTCTTCATCATGTTCCATTCTCTCTAACCTATTTTGGACTTGTTTACATTCGGTTTCTGAGAAACCTGATTCAATCAAAAGGACTATGCGTTTCAAAAAAAGAGTAACATACTCTATATCAAAATTCATAGATGCTTCTTCAAGATTCTCAAATGTTTGTTCTGACATAACATTACAACCTCCAATGAAAATAATTGTAATAAAACTGTATCTTTAATTGAGTTCATTCCGTACCCCTATTTTACTAAATTGTTCATTTTTCCCGCAACATAGAATACGACCGTTAAGGACGGAACAGCACCTACCGTTTCGACTATGACGAGCAAGGAAACGTTGGGACCTTTATTACAGGAAACGGAGCCGGGGCTTCTTTCCAATACGACTCGACAGGCCTGGTACAACAGGTCCACGTCGGTCTGCAGGACGGAACGTCGATCTTAAGCGAAAGCTATACCTATGACGCTAATGGAAACCGGACGAAAATTGAATCCGGAAACGGGTCCAACGTAAACTATCAATATGATGAACTCGATCAGCTGACCAAGGAAACCTACTCCAATGGAACGGTCAAAGAGTACAGCTATGACGGATTCGGGAACCGAATTTCAGCCAAAGAAACAAACGGCGGACAAACCACAACCGTCGATGCCCAGTACAACCTGGCCAATCAGCTGACCCGTTCCGGCTCTGAAGCGCTCAGCTATGACCTCAACGGAAACCGGACAGAGGATGGCCGATACCAGTACACCTGGAACAGCCGCGATCAGCTGACCGCCGTTACGAAGAAAGGCGAATCCCAGCCGTTCGCCACCTATCAATACAACGAAGACGGCAAACGCATCCAGAAAACCGTGAACGGAACCGTCACGAACTATTTCTACGATGGGGACAGCTTAAACGTCCTGTACGAGACAAACGGCAGCAACCAGGTCGTCCGTTCCTACACGTATTCAGAAGGCGGCCAGCTGCTTTCGATGAAAAAAGGGTCAAGCCAATACTTCTATCACTACAATGCACGCGGGGACGTCATTGCCTTAACAGACGCTCAAAGCAATGTCGTGGCTTCGTACGAGTATGATGCATGGGGAAAAGTACTGAAAGAAGTAGAGCAAGATTCGGTAAAGGACAACCCTTACAGGTACGCAGGGTATCAGTATGATATAGAAACAGGGATGTATTATCTGATTGCCCGGTATTATGAGCCGAAGCATGGTGTCTTTTTAGGCTTGGATCCAGACCCGGGTGATGACGACGACATTCTTACGCAAAATGGATATACTTATGGCAATAATAATCCGGTTATGTTGGTAGATCCGGATGGAAACTTTGCTTACGCTGCAGTATTTTTTGTTCCAGGCCTTGGCCAAGTTGCTATTGCTACGACTGGAGTAGTACTATTGGGTGGAGTTGCATATGGTGCTGGAACATGGATTGGAAAAAAAGCCTCTCAGTATTATAATAGTAAAGTAAGAAGCACTGAACCAATAGGTAAAAGATTCAAATTTAGATCTAGAAAAGCAGCAAAGGAAGCAGCAAAAAAAGCTGGTAAGAACAAAACGCCGATACATCACCCTAAGGGTAAACACGGCCCACATTATCACCCAAATGTTCCTAAAAACAGCCCGAAATCACATGATCACTATTACTATTAAATTAAATCAGCAACTCTATAACCTTTGCAGCTTAAAATGAAAGTCTACTAAATTTAGGGGTAGGGGATTAAAAATTGGAGAAAGATAATATCTTTCAAGCAAGTGCGAATGGAAATTTAATAATTCTCAAAAAATTGCTTGATAGTCATGATGATATAAACAAAGGAGATATTGATGGTTATACTTTACTACACTGGGCAGTGCAGGAAGGCCAAGAGGAAGTAATAAAGTATTTGGTGCAAAACGGCGCAAATGTAAATGTTGAAGATTCTTTAAATTTTACCCCCATCGAAATAGCATGTACTAAAGGACATCTAAACATTGTTAAATTTTTAGTTTCTAATGGAGCAAACATAAATAACAGTAGAAATGGTTATACTCCTTTACATTCATCAGTTGCTCATGGATGGACTGATATAGCAAAGCTATTAATAGAAAAAGGAGCTTTAGTTAATATCGTAGATGAGTGCGGTAAAGGCTACACTCCGTTACATTGGGCATGTCAAGAAGGGCATATGGAATGTGTTAAATTGCTAGTACAAAGTGGCGCAAGCATAAATGTGAAAAGTGAAGAAGGTTTTTCGCCACTGTATATAGCCTCAAGTGAAGGATATAGTGAAATAATTAGTTTTCTACTAAGAAATAACGCAAACGTTAATATTGTATGTGAAGGAGATCTACATTCCACACCTTTATTTACAGCAAGTGCATACAATCATCCCGAAACAGTAAAAATTTTACTCGATAACAATGCTGATATTGAAGCTAAGGACAGTGAAGGGAAAACAGCGTTATACGCTGCAGCGGAAAGGAAGAATAGTACTATCGTAGAAATACTCCTTAGTTTTGGAGCAGAGAAAAACGTTATAGATCATAATAATAGAAAATTAATTTCTATACTACAAAAAAACAACTATATTAATTAATTTATAGCTTATCTAATTTTAAAAATGAGTTGTAACTATCAATAAGGCTCCGAAGAGAATAATCTCTACGGAGCCTTATTATTCGAGATGAATATTTCATCTGATCAAGGTCGATCGCGTAGAGGTCCTTTCCTCCTTTGGCGGAAACACCACCGGAACCGCATGGTTTGATGCCATCCGCTTAATCAAAGGAAGCGTCATTACCAAAAGCAAGTATGATGCAGTCGGTAACTATGAGACCGAGACAGAAGATGAAACAGGGAATAAGAAAACCAAGCAATACGATACATTCGGGAATGCCGTAAAAGAGACCAATCCGAAAGGCTACAGCAAATCCTTCACGTACGACCTGTCGGACCAGCTGAAGAAATTGCAGCTCCAAAACGGCACCGATGTCAGCTATGAGTATGATGCGAATGGAAACATGCTTTCCAAGGCCATCACCTCTTCTGCAGGGGTCAAGGAGACCTTTAGCTATCAATATGATGAATTGGGGCAGCTGGTTGAAACCAAGGGTCCTTTACAAGATGTGACGCGAAATGAATATGATCCAAATGGAAACAAAATCAAAACGACGCTTCCGAATGGAACCATGGTCAACTGGACGTACGACGGGACGAACCGAGTCAAATCTATCGGCTATAACGGCACCCCTCTATATGAATACAGCTATGACCGGAACGGAAACGAACTGTCCGTAAAAGATCTGGCATCAGGAGGAACGAAAACCCGAACCTTTGACAAAGCGAACCGGGTAACGGCCCTAACCGACCGGGGCAGCAGCCAAACCTGGACCTATCCGACCGAAACCGATAAACTGAAGTCGTTCCAGTTCACCCATGGCGGGTTTACCCAGACGAACACCTTTGAGTACAATCAAAAAGATCAGAATACCGAAGTTAAGGACGGAACCAGCACCTACCGTTTCGACTATGACGAGCAAGGAAATGTGTCCACTTATATTTCCGGAAACGGATCAGGATCTTCCTTCCAATACGATTCGACAGGGCTAGTTGAGCAAATCCACGTCGGTCTGCAGGACGGAACATCGGTCTTGAACGAAACCTATTCCTATGACGCCAATGGAAACCGGACGAAAATTGAATCCGGCAACGGGTCCAATGTAAACTATCAATATGATGAACTCGATCAGCTGACGAAGGAAACCTACTCGAATGGAACGGTCAAAGAGTACAGCTACGACGGATTCGGGAACCGCATCTCGACCAAAGAAACAAGCGGCGGACAAACCGCCACCGTCGATGCCCAGTACAACCTTGCCAATCAGCTGACCCGTTTCGGCTCAGAAGCGCTCAGCTATGACCTCAACGGAAACCGGACAGAGGATGGCCGATACGAGTACACCTGGGACAGCCGCGATCAGCTGATCGCCGTCACAAAAAAAGGCGAATCCCAGCCGTTTGCCACGTACAAATACAACGAAGACGGCAAACGAATCCAAAAAACCGTGAACGGAACCGTCACGAACTATTTCTACGACGGGGACAGCCTGAACGTCCTGTACGAAACAAATAGCAGCAACCAAGTCATCCGCTCCTACACGTATTCAGAAGGCGGCCAGCTGCTTACAATGAAGAAGGGCTCAAGCCAATATTTCTATCACTACAATGCACGCGGGGATGTCATTGGGTTAACAGACGCTCAAAGCAATGTTGTGGCTTCGTACGAGTACGATGCATGGGGAAATATCCTGAAAGAAGCAGAACAGGATTCGGTAAAGGACAATCCTTACCGGTATGCAGGGTATCAGTATGATAAAGAAACAGGCATGTATTATCTGATTGCCCGGTATTATGAACCGAAGCATGGTGTCTTTTTAGCCTTGGATCCAGATCCTGGTGATAAAAGTAATTTAGTTACACAAAATGGGTATAACTATGCCAATAACAGCCCTGTGATAATGATAGACCCTGATGGCTGGATGGCTAAACACCAAGACGGGGGCCCCTTAGGCGGGGGAGGAGCTATAAGTTGGGGTAGGGCACCAATTGGGTTTAGTAGTGGTGCTGCTGGAGAAAAGTACCTGGCCAAGTTGGTAGGAGGTACTCCACAAAAATACTTTTCAACTAGTAGAGGGAAAAGGTTTATTGATCAGTATGCTAATAAAATTGCTCACGAGTCTAAGGTAGGTTATACCACATTAACGAGCAGGGTCAAAATTCAAATATTAAAAGATGCAGAGTTAATTAAGAAGAAAGAAATTAAAGGAGCTAAATGGCATTTCTTTAGAAGTGGAAAGACAGGTAGGGTTGGAGCCTCAAAACAGTTAAAGGATTTCTTGAAGAAACATGGTATAAAATACGAGATATACTAAAGGGAGTGGAGATGTTGAATTACCCGCTTATGGATCCCCCGTTTAATTTAAAGGATTTTGATGAAATGACTAAAAAGGAAGCACAGAATCATTTTGATTGGTATACAGGTGAAATTCCAGCGAGACTCAGGTTACTTAAGCAGGCTTATACAGAAACTAGTGAAGGAAAATTAGAAGATTTGGATTTATCTCCACATTCATTAGTGAACCTTTGGACGTGGTTCCTGTCTAAAATCGAAATCGAATTTTATACAGCTGACGAAATAGCTGATAAGCATCGGAAACTGCCGGAATGGTTGCATAAAGAAGTGGGCGAAAAAAAGCTAAGTACAGCCACACTGTGTGTAGCAATGGATATAGGAATTTACTTTGGGGAAGTTTTTGTTAAGAATTTTAATCATTTAAACTGGGGAGTTAAGTTTAAGCCTAAATCTTATGCTCATGTGAACCGGCCAGTTATTTTAGGATTTAGTGCAGGAAAACAAGAAATGAATCCATCAAATTTAATTCATAACCTATCACTTGAAGCTATAGAAGAGGGAAGTGAAAATAAAAGCCTGTACAATTTATTTAAAGTGTGGGAAGAGGATATTTAGACATTTTAAACGAAGGGACGGGACAGACCTGGCCTGACTAGGTTCCATGTCAAACTTTAGGAAAGCTCTGAACAGAGAAACTCTCTGCGGAGCTTTCTCTTGAAAATCAGTATAAAAAATGGGAATCCCAGCCGTTTGCGACCTATCAATACAACGAAAACGGTGAACGGAACTGTCACCAACTATTTCTACGAAGGGGACAGTTTAAACGTCCTCTACCAAACCAACGGCAGCAACCAAGTCGTCCGCTCCTACACCTATTCAGAAGGCGGCCAGCTGCTTTCAATGAAGAAGGGCTCAACCCAATACTTCTATCACTACAATGCCCGCGGAGACGTCGTTGCGTTAACGGACGCCCAAAGCAATGTCATGGCTTCCTATGAGTATGATGCATGGGGAAAAGTACTGAAAGAAGTCGAGCAGGATTCGGTAAAGGACAATCCTTATCGGTATGCAGGGTATCAATATGATAAAGAAACAGTAATGTATTATCTGATGGCCCGGTATTATGAGCCGAAGCATGGTGTCTTTTTATCAATTGACCCTGAATCCGGAATGGATGATGATCTCCTTTCTCAAAATGGCTACAACTACGCCCATAACAACCCGATAAAGTATTTTGATCCAGATGGGTTACAAGCTAAGCGTGTTACGGGCAGTGCCGGCGGAAGAGCTTTTCCAGTTTGAACACCTAGAAGTGTTCCCTCAAATAAGAATTCAGGGATTAAAAATAGTATACCTAGTAAAAAATCGATTTTAAATAAGGTTTTCTTGCCGACCAAAGGTAAAATAAGATATGTTCCGCCCAGTAATTGGTCCCCGTCTCAACCTTTACCTAAAATTAAAGGTGGCTACAAAGATAAATTCGGGAATATTTGGGTTAAAGGGCCGTCTAGAACTAAAGGGCAATCCTTTGAATGGGATGTGCAATTCTCTAAAACGGGAAAAAAAAGCCTTGGACATTTAAGTAGAGATGGAAAACATTTAAATGTTTCCTTAGACGGAAAAATAACGCATAGGTGAGGTGAAAGATTCATGTTTATACGCTTGTATCTTAATGCTAAAAGTAAACTTGAAGCTCAATCTGTGCTACAAAGAGTTCTGTTTAAATTTAAACCTATATTAGAAAACATAGAGTTCCATAGAATAGAACCTTATTGGAAGATAGAAAATGTATATGTTGTAGAAATAACTATTTCGGTTTTAAAGCATAATTCAGACAAAGAATTTAGAGGAATATTGAATAGCATTGCAGACAAGTGGATAGAAATAGGAGATCCTCTAACTGAGCTAATTGCTTCCGATACAACAGAGGAATGTAACTTTATCATAGATGGACTGAAAATGATCACAATTCATATTGAATAAGGACAAAGACACTTTCTCATTGATCAACAAAAAGATTTTCTTCTTGAGGTTGAATAATCCAACAAATGGTTTTTTTGTGAAAAAGACTTCGTTTTGAGAAATCTCTACGAGGTCTTTTTTTAGAATAATTTCATCTTTCGAAAACTTAATGCAGTGAAACAAGGGATCACAAAAATGAGAAAGTAAATAAAACTTCTCATGGCGAATTTACCCAGACGACCACCCTTTGAGTACAATCAATAGGATTAGAATACGGCCGTCAAGGACGGAACAAGCATCCCCCGCTTCGACTATGATGAGCAAGGAAATGTGTCCACCTTTTGTCCGGAAACGGAGCCGGGGCTTCCTTCAAATAAGACTCGACAGGCCTGGTAGAACAAATCAGCGTCGGTCTGCAAGACGGCACGGCCGTCTTGAGCGAAACCTATGCCTATGACGCCAATGGAAACCGGCCGAAAATTTAATCCGGCAACGGGTCCAGCGAAAACTATCAATATGATGCACTTGATCAGCTAACGAAAGAAACCTACTCGAATGGAACGGTCAAAGAGTACAGCTATGACCTCAACGGAAACCGTACCCAGGATGGCCGATACCAGTACACCTGGAACAGCCGCGACCAGCTGACCGCCGTCACGAAAAAAGGCGAATCCCAACCGTTTGCCACGTACAAATATAACGAGGACGGCAAACGCATCCAGAAAACGGTGAACGGAACCGTCACCAACTATTTCTACGATGGGGACAGCCTGAACGTCCTGTACGAAACCAACGGCAGCAACCAAGTCATCCGCTCCTACACGTATTCAGAAGGCGGCCAGCTACTTTCAATGAAGAAAGGGGCAAGCCAATACTTCTATCACTACAATGCACGCGGGGACGTCATTGAGTTAACAGACGCCCAGAGTAATATTGTGGCATCCTACGAGTACGATGCATGGGGAAAAGTACTGAAAGAAGTGGAGCAGGATTCGGTAAAGGACAATCCTTACCGGTACGCAGGGTACCAGTATGATAAAGAAACAGGAATGTATGATCTGATTGCCCGGTACTATGAACCGAAACATGGTGTCTTTTTAGCCTTGGATCCAGATTCCGGTGATGAGGACGACATTCTTACGCAAAATGGATATACTTATGGCAATAATAATCCGGTCATGTTGGTAGATCCGGATGGGCGCCTAGCTTGGTTTATTCCCGTGTTTATCGGGGGCTACCGAGTTTATAAGGTTTATAAAACTTATAAAAAAATTAATAAATATAACAAAATGATGAGTAAGGCAAACAAAAAGAGTAAACGCCATTCAAACAGCAAACGAAACCCACAAAATCATCATGGTTATGAAATATACGATAAGTACACAGGTGAAGTTAAGAAAGCAGGTATTAGCGGAGGAAGGGTCCGTCGTGATGGTAAATCATCACGAGCAGAAAAACAAGTTAGAAAGTTTAACAAAAGATACGGTAATCGCTATCAATCAAGAATTGTAAGGGTCAATTTAAGAGGTCGATATAATGCCGAAAGATGGGAAAACCGACATGTAAAATATATTCAGATGAAGCAAGGAAAGAAATTGGATCGGAGTTTCCATAAGAGGCCTTAAGGAGTTTGAGGTATGCCTATAATTAAAGATATTCAACTTTACGTTCCAAAGAATAAGAATTTGAACTGGTCCTTCTTTCACGAGACAAGATGTATAACGTTTTTATATAGCCGTCTTTTACCTAAATTAAAGGCAAAAAAAGATAAGGGAATACAGATTTTTTGTGTGGACCACCTAGAAAAAGCAGCAGAAATTGACACGTTTACCCATATTATCTTAGATTATTTTCCGATCTTCGTAGAAACAGATGTCGAAGCGATCTTAGCTTTATATTCAGATAAAGAGAAAAAGAAGCAAACCCTTGAGATTGTTCATGAAGGCATGAAAAAAGCTGCTGAAGAATTTAGTTGGGATTTATCTGCTTTAGAGGAAATCTACCATACTATAAAACAATCTGACTATGAGAATCTATATTTGCTCCTCAAAAAGAGCAGTCCAAATAAGAAATACGTTTGTAACATCTTATGCCATCATGAAGTAAGCAGCATTGACGTGCACATGCAGATTAAGAAAAAAAATGGGGAAAACATTAAGAAAGAGTTAATCTTCAAAGTTGAAAATACGGACGAACAAGATCTATTTAGTGATTATGGTAGTCTTGAATGGAAACTCAACCATAAAGTAGTGTATGCGGATAAAGACTATAAACAGGTATATCGTTTAACTTTTCTTGAAAAGGATAACCCAGAGAATCTAGTATGGAAAATTGAAAAGGATTAAAACAAACATCTTGTATTTATATTTTTCCTGTTTTTCAAGGTGAATTATTTAATTACAAGATAATTAGGAAATATATATAAACCTTGCTGTCCTAAAAAACAGAGGATGAGACCAATGGGACAAGGGTGCAGGTTCCTTGTCCCACCGTCGGAAAGCTCTTTAGAGAGGCAGTCTCTGAGGGGCTTTTCTTTTTGTATATCAATAACGCATCAGCTTTTGGGGAAAAGGACAGGGACCTCGTTCTAAAGCCAGATCACCATTAGAGTTTTCTCAACTTAAATTTTATCCAGTGTTAGATGGCTTCAACCAGCACCTACCGTTTCGGCTATGACGAGCAAGGAAACGTTGGGACCTTTATTACAGGAAACGGAGCCGGGGCTTCTTTCCAATACGACTCGACAGGCCTGGTACAACAGGTCCACGTCGGTCTGCAGGACGGAACGTCGATCTTAAGCGAAAGCTATACCTATGACGCTAATGGAAACCGGACGAAAATTGAATCCGGAAACGGGTCCAACGTAAACTATCAATATGATGAACTCGATCAGCTGACCAAGGAAACCTACTCCAATGGAACGGTCAAAGAGTACAGCTATGACGGATTCGGGAACCGAATTTCAGCCAAAGAAACAAACGGCGGACAAACCACAACCGTCGATGCCCAGTACAACCTGGCCAATCAGCTGACCCGTTCCGGCTCTGAAGCGCTCAGCTATGACCTCAACGGAAACCGGACAGAGGATGGCCGATACCAGTACACCTGGAACAGCCGCGATCAGCTGACCGCCGTTACGAAGAAAGGCGAATCCCAGCCGTTCGCCACCTATCAATACAACGAAGACGGCAAACGCATCCAGAAAACCGTGAACGGAACCGTCACGAACTATTTCTACGATGGGGACAGCTTAAACGTCCTGTACGAGACAAACGGCAGCAACCAGGTCGTCCGTTCCTACACGTATTCAGAAGGCGGCCAGCTGCTTTCGATGAAAAAAGGGTCAAGCCAATACTTCTATCACTACAATGCACGCGGGGACGTCATTGCCTTAACAGACGCTCAAAGCAATGTCGTGGCTTCGTACGAGTATGATGCATGGGGAAAAGTACTGAAAGAAGTAGAGCAAGATTCGGTAAAGGACAACCCTTACAGGTACGCAGGGTATCAGTATGATATAGAAACAGGGATGTATTATCTGATTGCCAGGTACTATGAACCGACACATGGTGTCTTTTTATCACTTGACCCAGAATCCGGAATGGAAGATGATCTCCTTTCTCAAAATGGCTACAACTACGCCCACAACAACCCGATAAAGTATTTTGATTCAGATGGGCGACAAGCCAAGTAAGTTACGGGCAGTGGAGGAGGTGGGGGTTTTTATGTTCCGACACCTAGAAGTGTTGCATCAATTTACACCAAATCAAATCTTAGATTAGGTCAAAAAATGCATAAAGCATATAAATGCAATAATGTATTGACTGGGGTTAGAGTGAAAGAATAACGATTACCGAGCGGGAAAAGAGATTTAGCTCATTTAGATTTGGTGGTGTCACCGCCAAAAGGGTATCGAGAGGTTCCGTGGAGAGAAATTTCAGCGGAGCTTCTTTTTTAGAGGCAGAGATTTATAGGAAATCGCCACTCGGTTTAATGCCATCCGTTTAATTAAAGGAAGCGTCATTACCAAAAGCAAATATAATGCAGCCGGCAACTATGAGACCGAGACCGAAGATGAAACAGGGAATAAAGCGATTAAGCAACTTCCGAAACCCGTTGCTGATAAACACTACCTTAGTTAGTTCAGTAAATTAAAAAAGGACCTATAAAACCGGTCCTTTTCTCACCCTATTCAAACAAAAACCGCAGTACCTCAGGGAGCCTCTCACGCCAGGCGGATTCATGGTGAATCCCGCCCTCAATGATCTCAAACTTCAGATTGTCCACTTTTTTCTTCAGCAGCTCATAAACTGGCAGACTTGCGTCTATGTATTGCTGGCTGTTTATAATGGCTGTTTCTTCCGCCGTTCCGATATCCATATAAAAGGCTTCGATTGAACGAAGATCGCTTTGCTCAATTTTCTTTTCAATTTCAGACTGGGTAAACCAGTAGGCGGAGGAGAGGGATGCGCCTTTTTTGAAAACTTTCGGGTATTCACAGACAGCATAGGTCGAGATCAATCCCCCCATTGAGCTTCCCATGATGGCTGTCTTCTCTGGAATGGTTGGATAGCTTGCGTCAATCATCGGCTTACATTCCTCAGCAAGAAAGCGGATGTACTCCTTGCCTTCACCGCCCAATTCCTCTTGAATCTGAAAAAGCTTTTGACCAAGCCCGGGGCTTGGCCATGGACCGTATTCATCAAAGCGTCCAAAGCGCTCTTCATTGCAGTCAATCCCGGCCAGAATGATTTCAAGCCCCATCTCCTCGAGAACATCACCGGCTCTCCAGGATACGCCATATCCGGCATCCTCATCCTTGAACAGGTTTTGACCGTCATGCATGTAGAGAACCGGATACCGTTTGCCGGACGTTTTGTAGTCATCCGGCAAATACATGCGAACCTTTCTTTTACGATCAAAAGGGGTAATGGAAATTTCGAAAGTTTCGAGCATTTCCTAATTCTCCTTATTGAATAAGTAAAATTGGGTGCTCATCGGTCCAGTTTTGACAGCTGAGGCCACTATTTCTCTTCCTGCAAGGAGATCAGAGGCTTTTCTGCCTGCTAATTCCCGAGGAAAATGGATTTCAAGTGTTTCATTGGATTGATTGACTACAGCTGCCAGCACCTGCTGTTCATTTTCTTTAGCATAAATTAGCGTATTATTATCATTGTTTGCCTGAAGGATTTTAAATTCCCCTTCGTTTGCAAGAAGCGGGTATTCTTTGCGAAGCCCAAGCAGTTTTTTCACGAATGCGTGAAGCTCACGATCCTGGTCTCTTTCATCCCAGATCATGCAGGCCCTGCATCCCGGGTCGTTGTCACCGGTCATGCCGATTTCGTCTCCGTAGTAGATACATGGTGAGCCGCCGAAGCTCAGCTGAAAAGCGAACAGCTGCTTCACCCGGTCTTTATTTTCTCCGGCTAACGTCAGGATTCTGTCTGTATCATGGCTTCCAAGCAGGTTGAAGGCCACTTCGTTAATATTTTTCGGGTAAGCATGGAGGCCGTTTACAATTACATCTGCAAACTCCTGTGCCCGGATTTTCCCTTTTGCAAAAAAGTTCAGCGCGCCGTTCGTAAACGGGTAGTTCATTACCGCGTCAAATTGGTCTCCCAGCAGCCACGGCATGCTGTCATGCCAGATTTCACCCAGAATATAAACGTCCTCTTTTACGTCCTTGACGGCTTTCCGGAAATCTCTCCAAAATGCATGGTCTACCTCATTCGCCACATCGAGCCGCCATCCATCAATATCAAATTCCCTGATCCAGTATTGGCCGACCTCAAGCAGGTACTGTTTTACCTCAGGATGCTTCGTATTTAGCTTAGGCATACTCGGCTCATAGGCGAATGCATCATAGCCGGGAGTTTTCGCATCAACCGGAAACTCATACATATGGAACCAGTCTTTGTATTCAGAAGCTTCTCCTTTTGCCAGAACATCCTGAAAAGGCTCGAAAAAGTAACCGCTGTGGTTGAAGACGGCGTCAAGCATAACACGGATGCCCTTTGCATGTGCCTCTTTCACAAGGCGGCGGAACGTTTCTTTATCACCGAACTGAGGGTCGATTTCCATGTAATCAATCGTATCGTATTTATGGTTGGAGTACGCTTTAAAGATAGGAGTGAAATATACGCCGGTAATTCCAAGGTCCTTCAAGTAATCAAGGTGTTCCATGACTCCTTCAAAGTCTCCCCCGAAAAAGTTGGACGGTGTAGGCTCTGCACTTCCCCAGGGCAGAGCGCCCTCTGGGTCAAGGCTTGGGTTTCCGTTTCCAAATCTTTCAGGAAAGATCTGATACCAGACCGTATCCTTCACCCATTCTGGTGCCCGGAAAGCATCTTCTGAATGAAGATAAGGAAAGCAGTAGAAATTCGCTATATCATCAAGCGGAACTTCCTTGTAGAATCCTTTTTCTGTATAGACCAGAACTTCCTCTCCTGAAACGAGCTTAAAGCCGTACCGGAGCCGGCGGAAGGGAGGCTGAATTGCAATAAACCAATAGTCATAAAGAGCATCGGTTCCTGAGTGCTCCATGGCGCTCTCAGCGGCCATCCATTTTCCGTCTTCCCAGTCATAAGGATCTCCGTGAATAAGCAGGACTTTTTTTGCATCTTCTTTTTTTGTGCGGATGCGGATATGTATCGTTTTCTCATCATAAATATAGGCAAACTCATTTTTGGGTCTGTGGTAGATGGCTTCTTTTAGCATAAAAGACTCACTCCTTATTTCATAGAACGCAAACGCTTGCGCTTATTTTTAAGATAATTAAAGAGTATGTGAAAGCGCTATTAATGTCAATGTTGGACCTTTTGTGAAATGTGAAAAAATTTAAAAAAAACGCTTGTCAAAACTGAAATAGGCGCTATAATAAGATTTAGGTTGTGCAATCGTTTTCACAAAATGCAAGCGCTTAAGTGTAAGCGCTATATATCGAACAGACCGTGCAAACGCTTGTACATACTGCCATTACTTTTTTACTAGCTTACTATAATAGGAGGGGTCAGAATGAAGAAAGTCATGTCTTTAATCATGATGGTAATACTTCTTGTCGGCGTATTGGCAGCTTGCGGACCAGACGCGAAACAAGGATCATCAGGAGAAGGTAGCAAAGAGGGGTCCGGAGAAGCAGCAAAGCCGGAAAAATTGGTTGTTTGGGAAGATAAAGATAAATCCAAATGGCTTGAAAAAGCAGCAGCTGACTTTGAAAAAGAAAACGGTATCAAAATCGAATTTAAAGAAGTTGAAATGGCAACAAAAATGCGTGATCAGCTTCGTCTTGACGGACCAGCAGGCACAGGTCCTGACGTCGTAACACTTCCTCATGATCAAATCGGCCAGGTAGCAATTGAAGGCTTGATTGCTGAGCTTAAGGTTGACAGTGCAGTAACAGACACATTCACTGAATCTTCTATTGAATCGCAAACATATGACGGCAAGCTTTATGGACTTCCAAAGTCTACTGAAACGCCGGTTCTTATTTATAATAAAGCGCTTGCAACTGAAGTTCCTGCAACAATGGAAGACCTTCAGGCAAAAGCAAAAGAATTGACTGCTGACGGAAAGTATGGGTTCCTTGCTCTATTCGATAACTACTATTTTGCAAACGCTGTTATCGGCGGTATGGGCGGATATGTATTCGGAGATGAAGGCGGCAAGCCAAACCCTCAGGATATCGGTTTAAACACAGAAGGCGCTGTAAAAGGTGCTGAATTCATTCAAACGTTCTACAAAGACGGTTTATTCCCTAAAGGAATCATCGGTGAGAACGGCGGATCAGCTCTTGACGGACTATTCAATGAAGGCAAAGCAGCATACGTTATGAACGGACCTTGGGCATTCCAATCCTACAAAGATGCAGGTATTGACATCGGTGTAGCTCCGCTTCCTAAGTTCGCAAACGGCGAGCCGATGAAGACATTTGTAGGAGTAAAAGGATGGCATGTAAGTGCTTACTCTAAAAACCAGGAGTGGGCTGCGAAATTTGTTGAGTATGTAACAAGTGAAGAAGTGGCAAAAGCGCGCTATGAGCAAACGTTTGAAATTCCTCCAGTAAAAGCTCTTGCTGAAGATCCAATCATTGCAGACAATCCGGAAGCAAAAGCAGTAGCAGACCAATCTGCAGTTGGTATTCCAATGCCGAACATCCCGGAAATGGCTGAAGTTTGGAAGCCAATGGCCGACAATCTTCAAACACTCGTAACCGGCAAAACTGAACCAAAAGCTTCCCTTGATGCAGCAACAAAAGCAATTCAGCAAAATATTGAAGCGAACCACTCTAAATAAACAGAAATTAGGGAGTAGTACCTCTTGAACAGGGGTACTGCTTCCCTTCTAAAAAACCGAGGAACAGGCTTTTAAGAAGCAGTAATCAGGTTAGTGCTTACTGTTTCCTAAGAGCCTGGCTCTTCCACATAATGCTCAATGACCTCCATATGCAGACATCTGTGTTCTGCTTAGAAAGAAAGGGGAATACCGACATGGCAGATTTAGCTTACAAACCAAACAAAGAACAGCCTGAGCTCGTTCATCAGTCCAGCCACAGGAAAAAGGCCGCAGCCCTTTCCATCATTCCAGGATTAGGTCAAGCTTACAACAAACAATATTTGAAAGCCGCTGTATTCTTTATCATTGCAGCCTCCTTCCTGTTTGTAACTTGGGATATGCTTGATATAGGGTTATGGGGACTAATGACACTCGGAACGGAAACTCCCCGGGATCATTCTCTCTTCTTAATGGTTTACGGAATTATTTCTTTGTTTATCTTAATCTTTTTAATAGGGTTTTATATTATCAATATCCGCGATGCATACAAAAATGGGGAAAAAAGAGATCTTAATATCCCTCTCAGCAGTTTAAAAGAACAATACAGAAATCTTGTAGATAACGGTTTCCCATACCTGATTATGACTCCCGGATTCATGCTGCTTGCATTCGTCGTTATTTTGCCGATTATCTTTATCGTCCTTCTTTCCTTTACAAATTATGATCTGTATCACTCTCCTCCTGCTAAATTAGTAGATTGGGTAGGGTTCCAGAACTTTGTCGACATATTTAAGATTGATATTTGGCGCCAGACATTCTTTTCAGTATTTGCCTGGACCATTGTCTGGACATTTGGTGCTACGACCTTGCAGGTAGCGCTCGGAATTTTCCTGGCCATTCTAGTTAACCAGAAGGATCTGAAAGGAAAAGCCATCATCCGGACAGTCTTAATTCTGCCTTGGGCGGTTCCATCTTTTGTCTCCATTCTGATTTTTGCCGGACTGTTCAACGAGTCCTTTGGTGCAATCAACATTGACATCCTAGCATTGTTTGGAATCGATCCCATTCCTTGGATGACAGAGCCGATGTACGCGCGGCTCGCCCTGATTTTTATTCAATGCTGGCTGGGATTCCCGTTCATTTTCGCAATGACGACAGGTGTTCTGCAGTCTATTCCTGAAGAGCTTTATGAAGCGGCTACTGTAGACGGGGCAAACACGTGGCAGAAGTTCAAAGGCATTACGCTTCCGCTTGTTCTGTTCTCAACAGCGCCAATTATCATTACACAATACACGTTTAACTTTAATAATTTTAACGTCATTTACCTGTTCAACGGCGGAGGTCCTGCAGTAGCGGATCAGAATGCAGGGTCCACAGATATCTTGATTTCCTGGATTTACAGGCTTACGATGACCTCTGCACAGTATTCGAAAGCGGCAGCCATCACGCTGATGCTGTCCACAATCGTTATTATCGTGGCGATCTGGCAATTTAGAAGAACAAAATCATTCCAAGAGGAGGATATGATGTAATGAGCACAAAAAAACAGAAAATAGTGAGACTAACGCTATCCTACCTCGTGATCTTGTTTATGTTCGCAGTTATCCTGTATCCTGTTGCGTGGGTAGTCGGTTCATCCTTCAACCCTGGAAACAGTTTATCCGGATCGACCATTATTCCGAAGGAGCCTTCATTGAAGCATTATCAGTTTTTGTTTGATATGACACAGAGCACATACTTATACTGGTATTGGAATTCTTTGAAAATTAGTGTTCTTACCATGCTTTTAACTTTGATTATGGTTTCCCTGACAGCCTATTCGTTTTCCCGCTACAGGTTTATCGGCCGGAAAAACGGACTAATGACGTTCCTTGTGCTTCAAATGATTCCAAACTTTGCAGCATTAAGCGCGATTTATGTCCTGGCTCTTGTAACAGGACTTCTTGATTCGCACCTAGGCTTGATTCTTGTTTACGTAGGAGGGCAGATCCCGATGAATACGTACTTGATGAAAGGGTATCTGGACACCATACCGAAAGAACTCGACGAATCAGCCAGAATGGACGGGGCAGGGCATCTGAGAATTTTCTTCCAAATTGTTATGCCGCTTGCAAAGCCGATTATTGCGGTTGTCGGACTATTCTCCTTCATTGCACCGCTGACAGACTTTATTATCGCAAGTGTCCTTCTACGTTCCGAAAAAAACTTCACACTTGCTGTTGGACTTTATGATATGGTTGCGAAGCAGTTTGGAGCGGAGTTCACAAAATTTGCTGCAGGATCAGTGCTAATCGCAGTCCCTATCGCCATTCTCTTCCTGTCGCTGCAAAAATATTTCGTATCCGGACTGACAGCTGGAGGAACAAAAGGATAAACACCGAGAAAGGGTCCGGAGAAAAGGGTGCACATTGCCCATTGTTTTCCCGGGCCTTTTTTTGAGGAAGAGGAGGCAAATGGCCGGGCTCCTGCTGAAAGACGTTGAGAAAAAACAAAGGGGAAAGCAGATCGTATGAAAAATCACGGTTTACTATTAAGCATCCTGCTGTTTCTGTTCGTTCCGTACATTCCGGCAGCTGCAGCAGAAGAGGAAAGTTCGGGCTGGCAGGATGAGCGGATTTATTTTTTGATGGTGGACCGGTTTGCAAATGGAGATCCGAAAAATGATCTGGATGCAGACCGGGCAAATCCCTCTGCTTATCACGGAGGAGATTTTAAGGGAATAACGAAAAAGCTCGATTACATTAAGGACATGGGGTTCACAGCTATTTGGCTGACACCTGTCTTTGCAAACGAGGGACAGGGCTACCACGGCTATTGGATTTCTGACTTCCGGAAAACAGAAGAGCATTTCGGAACGCTGGAGGAATTCAAAAACCTCGTTAAAGAAGCACACAAACGGGATATCAAGGTCCTCCTTGATTTTGTTGTCAATCATACAGGATATCAGCACGAGTGGCTGAATGATCCTGAAAAAAAAGACTGGTTTCATGAAAAGAAAGACATCACCAATTGGGAGAACCAGGATGAATTAGAAAACAATTGGCTTTATGGTCTGCCTGATCTAAACCAGGACCATCCCGAAGCGAGGAAATACCTTCTCGATACGGCAAAGTGGTGGATTAATGAGACCGATATCGACGGGTACCGTCTGGATACGGTCCGGCACGTCCCAAAGGATTTCTGGTCTGAGTTCGCTAAAGAAGTAAAATCAGTGAAAAAGGATTTTTTCCTGATTGGGGAAGTCTGGTCAGAAGACCCGGCATACCTGGCAGAATATGAGAGTACGGGAATTGACTCATTTGTCGATTATCCTTTTTATGAAGAAGCCTCCGAAATCTTTTCCAAGTCAGGGAAATCAGCCGGACCGCTTATGGATGTTTGGAATCGCAACGAGCATTATTATGAGTCGCCCTATTTGCTCGGGACGTTTTTAGATAATCATGACAATATCCGGTTTACAAGAAAAGCCCTTCTGAATCAGGAGGCGCCTGGGATCAGGTGGAAGCTCGGCCTCACCTATCTGCTCACTGCACCGGGCATCCCTATTGTTTATTATGGCAGTGAAATTGCCCTTGACGGAGCAGAAGATCCAGATAACAGGAGAATGATGGAGTTTCGGGCGGATAAAGAACTAATCACTTACGTAACAAAGCTGAATCGCATAAGAGACCATGAGACAGCACTGGTAAAAGGAAAGATGGAGAAGCTGTACGATCAAAACGGGATGACGGTTTTTAAAAGAACCTATAAGGATGAAACCGTAGTCGTTGCCATTAACAATACGGATCAAACGGCAGGGGCTACGATTCCATCGGGCGATCTTCAAACGGGAAGAGAATTACGGGGGTACTTGAATGGCGGACTGGTAAAAGAAGAAAACAACTCATATGAGCTGGTTCTGGATCGTGAGACGGCAGAAATCTATAAGCTGGAAGAGGTTTCAGGTCCTCATTGGGGGCTGATAGGAGCCACCGTATCCGTACCGGCCCTGTTTTTAGGCTTTTTGTTTTCTGCAGGAAAAAGAAGGAAGCGGATTTGATAACGATTTTGTTAATAACGATCGAATATGATATAAAAGGAAATAAACAATAGACCGGAACAGAAAAATGTAAGCAGTTACTTTAACAGACATTGGATTGTGGTGGGAGAGGAAGTGGGAGTATGACGACAATTAAAGACGTGGCTAAATTGGCTAATGTGGCACCTTCTACGGTGTCGAGGGTCATCGCAAATAACCCCCGCATTAGTGACCGTACGAAGGAACGGGTTCGGGAGGCCATGAAGAATTTAGGGTATCATCCGAATTTCATTGCGAGAAGTCTGGCAAATCAATCGACAGAAGCTATTGGAATTGTGCTGCCGAGCTCAGCGGATAAAGCGTTTCAGAACCCTTTTTTTCCGGAAGTTATCCGGGGGATCAGTAAAGCGGCCCATCAAAAACAATACGCACTGTATATGTCTACAGGGGAAACCGATGAAGAAATTTATGAAGGTGTTGTTCACATGGTGGAAGGCAAGCGGGTAGATGGAGTCGTCCTGCTCTATTCAAGTGTTGATGACAAATTGACACACTTCCTTCGCAAAAAACAGTTTCCATTCGTAATTGTAGGGAAACCATTCAAAAACATCAATGAAATTACTCATGTAGATAACGATAATTACCGGGCTTCAAAAGAAGTAACCGAGCATTTAATTGAACTTGGCCATAAGCAAATTGCTTTTGTCGGCGGCGATTTGAATTTAGTTGTCACCATCGACCGTCTGCTGGGATACGAAAAAGCAGTTCGAAATGCAGGGTTGCCGTACCAAGACGAATACATTGTCCATGAAGAATTCCTTAAAGAAGGCGGGCAAGAGGCGGTAATCGAATTGTTCGGTTTAAAGGAACCGCCAACTGCTTTAGTCGTTGCGGATGATCTGATGGCGGTCGGTGTTCTGAAAATGCTGTTCAAAATGGGAATTCGGGTACCAGAGGATGTTTCCGTCGTATCATTTAACAACATCATGATGGCGGAGCTTGCTCAGCCGCCTCTAACGACCGTGGACATTAATATCTTCCAGCTCGGATGCGAATCCGCAAGAAGCATTATTCAGATGATTGAATACCCAATGGAACCGGCAAAACGAGTCATCATTCCCCATAAAGTTATCAAACGCCAGTCCTGCAGAGCTAAGGAAGAAATAACATACAAAGAAGCGTAATAGACAAAATCCCGCTGCAGAAAGCGGGATTTTTTTGTTAAAAATCTCTCTTTTTATAAATTTGCACAGTGAGCAAAAACGAAAGTACCGTTATTCCAATTGCAGCGATCCCTAGATACAGCAATTGCTCTGTTTGAGAGAGTTTTACAATGGTTTGAAAGAACTCCCTCACCTGCTCACCTGCATAATCCATAAGCTTATAGCCTGTGAAAATCAGTAAAACCAGAATAAAACTGAAGGCTGCTAGCAAATATTTATTATCGAATTTATAAAAAAACGGAAAATAAAAGGAAGCCCCGATCATGACCAGCAGAATCCCTGTTAGAATCTCTGCCGGTGAAGCAAAATATAAATTTCCTGACATTATCCATGAATAGATGCTTTGAAATCCTGCAGCGGCGAAAGCTGTAATCAGTGTAAACAAAAATGTCCCTGTAAACTTAGATAGAATAATTTGGGTTCTGGAATAAGGAAGGCTCAACAAGAACATGTTCCCATTCTTTTTATGATCGCCCCAATGACAGTTGATCGCATAGTTTATCCCAATTATTCCAATCACAACGGCAAGACTGCTCTCCATTAAAAGATAGAAAACGGCAATCGCTATGTAAAACAAATGCAGCCATTTTTGCAGTTTGACATCCTTTAAAATCAGGTTATACATGTGCTTCGCCTCTTTTCGTATAATACATAATATCCTCAAGACTTGGCTTTTCAATCAAGACGTCTTTGCCAAGCAGATCCGCCACCTTCGCTGAGCTTTTCGTCAATGCTTCAAACCCAAAGTTAGTCCGTTTTAACCCGGTAAGTTCCCTTTTCACTTCCTCAGTGAGAGAATCCGGGTCTCCTTTCACAACCCCATAGGTTGAGAGAATGGAATGAATTTCTTCATTAAAAACAATCTCGCCGTTATGAATGAAGGTGAGGAAATCTGCAATCCGGTCAAGATCCGTCGTAATATGAGTAGAGAAGAATATAGTCCTCTCCTGATCCACCATAATGTCATACAAAATATCAAGCAGCTCTCTTCGGAATACAGGATCTAATCCCGATGTCGGTTCATCCATGATGATCAGCTCCGCATGATGGGATAACGCAAACATAAGAGACGTTTTCATCTTCATCCCCTTGGACATCCTTCCAATCCTCTTTCTCTGGGGTAGCTCAAACAAATCTGCGTATTTAACAAAAGATTCTTCATCCCACTTTCCATATGCGGGTGCAATAAATTTTTTCAGCTCTTGAATCGTCAATTCTTCATGAAACACATTGTCATCATAAACGAAGCCAATTCGTTCTTTGATAGCCGTCTCATTCTTTTCATGCTCCATCCCGAACATAGTAATTTCTCCGGAATCTTTTTGCAGGAGGTTCATCATCAGCTTAATGGTTGAGCTTTTTCCAGCACCGTTAGCCCCGATAAAGCCGGTCACATATCCTTTTTTAATTGTGAAGTTTAAATCCTTCAATGCAAATCCTTTAAATGCTTTTGATACATGGCTGAATTCTACTGCATTTTCCATTATTTCATCCCCCTGTATACAGTCAGCAGCATCTCTTGCATGTCGTCTGCCGACAAATTTTCGTTCATCCCGTCCTTCACAACTTCACGCATCTTTTCTTCAATCGCTTTAATTCTTTTTTCCCTTAAAGAAGTGTCCGTCTGAGCCGCCACAAAAGACCCCTTTCCAACGACGGAATAAATCAATCCTTCTTTCTCGAGTTCCTCGTAGGCACGCTTTGAAGTAATCACGCTGATTTGCAGATCCTTCGCGAGCAGTCTGATGGAAGGAAGTGCGGTTCCTTCCTTCATTTCGCCTCTCAAAATGAGCTGCTTCATCTGGTCGATTACCTGCTGGTAAATTGGAGTTTTGGAATTGTTTGAGATCAGTACTTTCATGGAAAACTCCTTCACAAGTGTATATATATAATATATACACTATGCACACTGAGGTCAACTAGAAAAAGGAAAAATCTTGGATGGAAACTTAAGCGATAGAGCTGAAACCAATGCAAAAGTCTAAATGAGATCCCATATGATCGGAAACTTATTATGTGGAAATAAACAGGGTTATCAGTAAAATAGGAACTTCATTTGAACCGGTTTTCGAAGCAGTTCCTCCGGTCCACCAGAGGTGTATGCCTATTTTTGAAACGGTGCATCGCCAGTTCCTCCGGCCCCCGTCACGGTAAAGCGACAGGGGGAGGAGGCAGATTGCTGTGCTCCTTACTCCCCCAATGGGTTGGAAGGGTGGGGGACGGAGCAAAATCAGTAGACATAATGGGGGACGGAGGCTGCCTCCGTCCCCTTTTTTCTGCAAAATGGGGGACGGAGCAGAGACCGTATTTTCCCTCTTGCGGCAAGGCTCCAATGAAATGGGGACAGAGGTTTAGCGCTTTAGCAGAGTGAGGGTCGGAGGCACTGCTTCCAAAGAGCAATTGCCCGGTAAAACTTACGTGTCGGCCAGGTCAAGCCGGTATATGGCGCCGGTGCCGGAGCTTTTCTGCTGTAAAGGAACGGGGGACAGAGACTTGACATCTTCAAGCCTTGTACACCAAGGCTTGGGTGAGAAGGTGCCTGAGCTTTAGCCTGTTAGCGAAAGTGGGGACAGGCACGGTGCCAGTCCCGTGCTGCTTTAACGCAGAGCGGGTCAGAGGCATGCTCTCTCAAACCGTTGCGGCACAAGGATTAGGAGAAAGGGTGCCGGAGCTTTAGTGCTTTATCAGAGTGAGGGTCAGGCACTCTGCGGTGCCTGGTCAACATTACATAAAAAAAGCCTTCTGCTGGTAAAAGCAGAAGGCTCCAATTCATTCTATTTATCCGTTAACTACGCGTCCGCCATTTACATGCAGAACCTGTCCGGTTACATAGCTGGAATCCTGGCTTGCAAGATAGACATAGCTTGCAGCAAGTTCTTCCGGCTGCCCCGGCCGGCCCATTGGAGTATCGGCTCCGAATTCAGCTACTTTCTCTTCCGGGAAGGTAGATGGGATCAGCGGGGTCCAGATTGGTCCGGGTGCTACTCCATTCACGCGGATTCCTTTTTTGACAAGGGATCCTGAAAGAGAACGGGTGAAGGAGGTGATGGCTCCTTTTGTAGCCGAATAATCGATCAGACCCGGGCTTCCTGCATAAGCAGTGATGGATGTCGTATTAATAATGGAGCTGCCTTCTTTTAGATGAGGAAGGGCGGCTTTTGTCAGGTGAAACATTGAAAAGATATTGGTTCTGAAGGTCTTTTCAAGCTGCTCCGCTGTGATATCTTCGAAATTTTCCTGCGGATGCTGTTCGGCAGCATTGTTGACAAGGATGTCCAGTTTTCCGAATTTAACGATGGTTTCACGGATGACTTGTTTGCAGAATCCTTCATCCCCAATGTCTCCATCGATTAGAAGACAGCTGCGGCCTTCGTGCTCTACCAGCCTCTTTGTCTCCTGTGCATCATTGTGCTCGTTCAGATAGGCAACGGTAACGTCAGCGCCTTCCCTGGCAAAGAATACAGCTACTGCACGTCCAATCCCGCTGTCCCCGCCTGTGATGATAGCGGTTTTGCCATCCAGTTTGCCGCTTCCTTTATAAAATTCTCCCGCAAATTTTGGCTGTGGATGCATTTGGGTTTCCTGTCCCGGCTGTACATGTTGTTCCTGAGCCGGCATCGTTTGTTTTTGTTCGTTTTGTCCGCTCATTTTTTCCACTCCTGACCTATTTCAGTATTTACACATACTTGATGATTCCCCAAGATTGGAAAATAAAACATAAGAAAGAACCGGCATAGAGCCGGTTCCTCTTACATGACATTAAAATATCTTGCTTCAGGGTGGGAGACGACGATGGCTGAGACAGATGCTTCAGGCTCCATCATGAACCCGTCTGTTAGCTCGATTCCAATCGTTTCAGGACGGATTAGTCTGAACAGCTTCGCCTGATCATCGAGGTCGGGGCAGGCTGGATAGCCAAAGGAGAATCGCTGACCCTGATATTTGGCCGAAAAACGCTGATCCATCGTGAAATCAGGCGAATCAGGAAATCCCCAGCGGTCGCGGATCAGCTGGTGGGTCCGTTCTGCGAGCCCTTCCGCCATTTCCAGAGCCAATGCTTGCACAGCATGACTTTTTAAATAGTCTCCCTGTTCCTTAAACTGCTTCGCTGCTTCCCTTACATTCCGTCCCGCCGTAACGGCGAAGAAAGAGACATAATCTTCGCCTTCGCTTTCTTCCCGTACATAATCCGAAATGCATCGGTTCGGAAGCTTCACCTGCCGGGGGAAATCAAACGTTTCAATCGGGTTGTTCTGATCCTGATCGAAAATATGCAGCTTATTGCCTTCGCTTTGCGCCCGGAAAAATTGATAAACAAAGGCCGGCTCAAACCAGTTCTCTTCCTTGCCCTGCACTAAAAGCTCTTCAATCAGCTGTTTTAAAGCGAGCGTTTTTTCATCTTTCTTCGCATACAGTTCCTTGATCTTTCCCTTTACTCCCAGATGGTGCCCGAGAAGCATTTGCATATTGATGTAAGGAAGGATGTGCTCAAGGCTGATGGACTTTACGACATGGCGGTCACAGTCTGCCGGTTTAAACAGAGGTGCAGCACGGATCGTCTTGCGTTTTTCAAGAAGCGTTATGACTGCAGAGGAGGGCTCTTTTACAGCTGGAACGACTTCCGGAATCGCTTTTTTGACAAACTGACTTGGGTCCTGTCTAAGCCTGTTGGCAAGTGACAGTCCGTCCATGGCATCCTTTGCGTAAAGGACGGTTCCCATATATTCCGGTGAGATTTTGTAATCTGTAAATTTACGGGACAGGGCAGCCCCTCCAACCATGATTGGGGTTTCGATTTCAGCCTGCTTCAAATCCTGTGCGGTAAGCACCATTTGCTGGGCGGATTTAACAAGGAGCCCGGAAAGTCCGATGACATCGGGTTTTTCTTTACGGACTGCTTCGATAATTTCCTGGGGAGTGACTTTAATGCCGAGATCCACGACTCGGAAACCATTGTTGCTTAGAATGATTTCTACGAGGTTTTTTCCGATATCATGGACATCCCCTTTTACAGTTGCCAGCAGGATTTTGCCTTTTCCGCTGTCATCCTTTATTTCCATGTGCGGTTCGAGAAACGAAACGGCCGTTTTCATGACCTCTGCGCTTTGCAGAACCTCCGCAACAATCAGCTGATTGGCATTGAACAGAACGCCTACCTCTGCCATCCCTTCCATAAGCGGTCCGTTAATAATTTCAAGGGGGTCCGGGTATTGGGCGAGAGCCTTTTCCAGATCAGGAAGGAGGCCTTCCTTTGTCCCTTCCACCACGTATGAGGCAAGACGCTCTTCAAGTGACAGCGTTTCAGCAGGTTTTTTAACGGTTTTTTTCTTCTCTCTGTAAAAATTGGTGAATGCGGCAAGGTTTTGATCGGTCGTGTGGAAGAGCAGTTCTTCCGCCATTTTGACCTCTTCTGCCGGGATGCTCGCAAATCGTTCAAGTTTTTCTGTATTGACGATCGCGTAATCCAAACCTGCCTTTGTACAGTGGTATAAATAGACAGCGTTTAATATTTCTCTTCCGACCGGCGGCAGCCCGAAAGATACATTGCTGACTCCAAGAATGGTCAGGCATTCCGGCAATTCTTTTTTGATAAGCTCCAATCCTTTAACGGTTTCCGCTGCAGATCCTATATATTGCTCATCTCCCGTGCCGACAGGAAAGACAAGCGGATCGAAAATAATATCAGAGGGTTTCAGTCCATGCTTGTTTACAAGAAGATCGCAGGAGCGCTTGGCGATTTCAAGTTTACGCTCCGCGGTTACAGCCATTCCTGTTTCGTCTATCGTCCCGACAACCAGGGCGGCTCCGTATTTTTTGACGAGCGGCAGGACCGCTTCAAAGCGCTCTTCGCCATCCTCTAAGTTGATGGAATTAATAATGGCTTTTCCCTGTGAATATTTCAATGCTGTTTCAATCACGAGATGGTCCGTCGAGTCAATGACGAGCGGAACCTTGATCTTCTTGGACACTTCCTGAATAAACTGCTCCATGTCTTCGTTTTCTTCCCGGTCAGGATCAGCGAGGCAAATGTCAATAACGTGGGCTCCGTTTTTCACTTGAAGTCTGGCGATTTCGGCGGCTTCTTCAAATTTTTGTTCAGCAATAAGCCGTTTGAATTTTCGTGAGCCAATTACATTTGTTCTCTCTCCGACAAAAAGGGGCCGCATGGAATCATCGTATACGAGTGGCTCAATTCCGGAAACGGCATGCTGGCTAAGAGGGGTGCTGATTTTTCTTGGAGACAAATCCTGCATAGCTTCAGCAAGGGCTTTGATGTGAGCGGGGGTCGTGCCGCAGCAGCCCCCGACAATGTTGAGCCAGCCTTTTTCTGCAAACCCTCTGATTTTTGCTGCCAGTGTGGACGGAGATTCATGGTAATTTCCTTCTTCATCCGGCAGTCCTGCATTCGGATAGCAGCTCACGGCCGTTCCCGCCATTTCTGAAAGCGTCCGGATATGGTCGGTCATAAATTCAGGGCCTGTAGCACAATTCAATCCGACTGAAAGGGGGTTCATATGCTCCAGTGATATATAAAACGAATCAATGGTCTGCCCTGCAAGAGTCGTACCCATCGGCTCAATCGTCCCGGAGACCATTAATGGAAGTTCCTTTCCGGTTTTTGCGAAGGCCTCTTTTATGCCTAGAAAGCCTGCTTTGACATTCAGCATATCCTGGCTCGTCTCCAGTAAAAGAAGATCGGATCCGCCTTCAATCAATCCACGGGCCTGTTCTTCATAGGTGGAAACCAAGTGCTGAAAGGTCGTTCCGCCTGTAACGGATAGCGTTTTTGTCGTCGGCCCCATTGAACCGGCAACATAACGCGGGTGGTCTTCAGCAGTAAATTTATCGGCGGCTTTTTTGGCAAGCAAAGCTCCTTTGAAATTGATTTCATAAGCAAGGTGGCCGAGCTCATACTCATCAAGCACGAGACTGGTGGCGCCGAATGTATTCGTTTCAATGATATCGGCTCCGGCCTCTAGATAGGCTTCGTGGATGTGGGAGATAAGGTCAGGTTTTGTCAGGGACAAATATTCATTGCAGCCTTCAAGGGCCTCGCCTCCGAAATCATCGGCTGTCAGGTTTGCGTTCTGAATCATCGTCCCCATGGCTCCGTCTAATACAAGGATTCTTTTAGTGATTTGTTCACGTATGCTGGACATTTGAAAACTCCCTTTCTGAACGCAGCTTCTCTTTTTCATGAATGTATTCGGCGAGCTCTGCCGAATATTCAAACTTTAAAAACGGTGTAATCAAGTAGATGCCGTTAAAAAGATCAAAGGCGGCGTCGATCAATTCCTTTGCAATCGCAATGCCTTCCTTTTTAGCCTGGACCGCATCGTTTCCAGCAGCGGCCATTTTTTCACGGATGGAGTCTGAAAGCTTGATGCCGGGTATTTCATGATGAATAAATTCCGCATTTCTGCTGCTCGTCAGCGGCATTATGCCGATATACAGCGGTGCGGAAAGATGCCTTACGGCGTCATGAACTTCCTCCATCTGTTTGACCGAATAGATTGGCTGGGATATGAAATAGTCGGCCCCGCACGCTATTTTTTTCTCAAGCCGTTCAGCTGCCTTGTTCAAATGGCGGACATTGGGATTAAACGCGCCAGCCACAGTAAAATTCGTTTTTCCTCCTAAAGGCTTTCCGGAGTAAGATAATCCTTCATTAAATTGTTTAATCAGTGAAATCAAGTCAAAGGATGACAGATCGTAAACGGAGGTTGCTCCGGGAAAATCTCCGATCTTAGATGGGTCTCCGGTAATCGCAAGAACATCTGTAAGTCCGAGAGTGTGCAGGCCCATCAAATGGGATTGCAGTCCGATTAAATTCCGGTCCCGGCAGGTTATGTGAATAAGAGGGCGCATATGGTGCTTTTCCTTCAGCTGGGTGCCGACAGCTGTGTTGCTTATTCTCGGAGAAGCAAGGGAATTGTCCGCCAGGGTGATGCTGTCTATTCCAGATTTCTTCAGTTGTTCAGCCCCGGTAAAAAATTTCTCAAGTCCAAGTGTTTTCGGAGGGTCGAGCTCAACAATGACGGACCGGCGCTCCTGCACGATTTTGTGGAGCGGAGGGTATTCCGGCTCTGGACTCTCCTGCACGATGATTGTTTTCCGGGCCTTCACTGATTTTTCGCTGATCGGATCGAGACCTCTCAAGGCATCCGCCATGGCTTTCACATGCTTGGGCGTTGTCCCGCAGCAGCCGCCGATCAGGCGGGCACCCTGGCTTCGGAACGCAAGGGCACTGTCACCAAAATAGTTTTCGTCCGATTCATAAATAAGGCGTCCTTCCTCTACAGAAGGAAGACTGCCGTTCGGATATACCGAAAGAAACGCATGCTTTGGAAGGGGAACCTCCTCAAGAGATTCAAGCATATGGTAAGGGCCGAGCCGGCAATTAAGTCCGACCACATCCGCACCAAGCTCTTCAAGCTGCTTTAAGCCGTCTGCAAGCGAAGTTCCATCCTGCAGAACTCCCGTTTCATGAAGTGAAACATTCGCGGTAACCGGTTTATTGGTTTCTTTTCTTGCAATCTCAAGAACCGCCTTCAGCTCCTCCAAATCATAAAACGTCTCAAGCAAAAGCCCGTCTATGTCTTCATTCAGGAGAACGTAAAGCTGCTCGCGGAAGCTGCGCTTCAGCTCCTCCAGAGTGTGTGAGCTTTTCTTGAAGGCGCGGACCCCGCCCATCGTTGCGAGCACATAAGCCTGACTGCCGGCAGCCTGTCTCGCCAGTTTGACCGCCTGTGAATTGATTTTCCGGATATCATCCTCCAGACCATATCGGGATAGCTTGATATGATTTCCTCCGTATGTGTTCGTCTGGATGACGCGTGCCCCGGCTTTTATATAGGCTTCATGGATTCCCCGGATCTGATCGGGACTTGATCTATTCAGTTCTTCAAAGCACCGGTCGATCCCATGGGAGTACAAAAGGGTTCCCATCGCACCATCTGCTACTAAAATCTGATTTTGCAAATCATCTAGAAATCCCATGCGGGAATCCCCCTCCTCTTGAAAAATAAGTTGCGTTAGCTGTCTTTAGCGGAAATAACCATTTGAATCCAGCAGAATGAAAAATAAAAAGCCTTCTGCAGAAGAAGGCTTTGACATTCGGACTTCTTCTTATCTTCCAAGCAGGCAGCTCAGCTGGATTTAGCACCTTGGCACGCAATCTTGCATGACCGGTTGCTGAAGCGTCATCGGGCCAGTCCCTCGGCTTCTCTTGATAAGAACGATATTCATTTAAAAATCGATTACTCCCAATTTACCTAATTTTTCGAAAACATTCAAGGGGTTAGCCTAACATTTTTCCTGCAAAAAGAAGTGAAAGGAGAAAACGGATGAGACAGACTCCGTCAGCCCCCTTTAGGCACTCGAAAAATAAAAGAATGGTTCATTGCGGGGGATGTCTTGTCTGCTTCTTCTAATCTGTGCTGCATTTGGATAACAAAAAGACCGCGTTACAGCGGTCCCGTCCTTTGATTATCTGTAATTAATAAACTGTACATCAATTGGGAGCTCCGCTTGCCGGATGGCAGCAATCACTTGCTGGAGGTCATCGCGGTTCTTTCCTGTGACACGGACCTGGTCATCCTGCACCTGGGATTTTACTTTTAATCCGGAATTTTTGATGATGTTATTGATGCGTTTAGCGTTGTCTTTATCGATTCCCTGAACCAGCTTGCCGCGCTGGCGCACAGTACCCCCGGATGCTCCCTCGACTTTGCCGTACTGAATATTTTTTACAGGAACCTCACGGCGGATTAATTTGCTGATGAGGACGTCCTTAAGCTGTTCCAGTTTGTAGTCATCATCTGAAATCAGGACAAGATCTTCTTTTTCAAGCTTGATGTCACTTTTGCTTCCTTTAAAATCGTAGCGGTTTTGAATTTCTTTAAGTGCAACCGCTATAGCATTTTGAACCTCAGGCATTTCGACTTTGGATACAATATCGAATGAATTTTCCTTTGACATGCCGATTCCTCCCATGTTTTCTTAATCCCATCTAAAAGGCCATCTGCCTTTATAACAGGCTCTGTCAAGCTGAATCCCTCTTCAGCATGAATCTTTTTTGGGAGGGTAGAACCTGTCCTGCGCCAGCCTGCTGATTCAGGCAAGAAGGATGAACCCGGCCAAAAGCTTGGAAGAGGGGGAGCGTTTCCCATTCGGGGAGAAAATCTCCGCTGATGGAAGTTTCACTTTATGAATTGATTATAGTAGAATTAGACATGCCATACAACATGTACAAGGTACGGAAAGGACAGGTGACTTGTGAGAGCAGGCACATATGAACGTTTAGAGATTGACGAACGTCTGGATTTTGGCTATTTCCTGACAGATGGAGAAACGAGGGTTCTCCTGCACGACAGCGAGATTACGGAGCCAATTGAAGATAAAGAGTACATAGATGTGTTTCTTTTCCTGGATTTTGAAGACCGGCTTGCTGCAACGATGAAAAAGCCTATTCTTAAAGAAGGCGAATACGACTGGGTGGAAGCGGTAGACGCGGTGGATCATATGGGGGTATTCGTCAATATCGGCTTATCAAAAGATGCGCTCATAGCAAATGATATTCTGCCTGAATTCAGACCCATTTGGCCTGAAAAGGGAGACAAATTATACTGTACGATGAGAGTGACAGAGAATGGCCGGTTTTTCGCTAAATATGCGACGGAGGAGATTTTTGCTGAAAAGTTCGTGACAGCAAGCCGTGAAGCATTTAATAAGAGCATTTCCGGTCACGTTTACAGGCATATTGCTGCCGGGTGCTTCTTTATTTCTGTTGAGGGGTACAAAGGATTTATTCACTCCAGCCAAATGACGAGAGAACCGCGACTTGGTGAGCTGATAGAGGGAAGAGTAATCGACGTTAAAGAAGATGGCTCTGTCAACGTATCCCTTTTGCCCAGAAAACAGGAAGCGATCAGTCCTGATGCAGAGAAGATCCTGGACTACATGGGATTGAGAAATGGTGCTATGCCATATTGGGATAAGTCTGACCCGGAAGACATAAAAGAACGGTTTGGAATGAGCAAAGCCGCCTTTAAAAGAGCCATCGGACATTTAATGAGAGAAAATAGAGTCTACCAGGAGAATGGCTGGACGTACTTTGTAAAAGAGCAATAAGCCAATATGGCTTTTGCTTTTTTTTATGGGTGGTTCTCATTGCCCGCAACTGAAGAAGCGAGCGGCTGCCGGCTGAAAGATTTTTTTGTGATTTTAAACTATGTCCGCTTTATTTCCCCGTAAAAATGACGATAGAAAAGTGTAATCATAAATAGATAAAAGGGGAGTAACAACTTTGAGAAAATACATAGCTGCTGCTGCAGCGGGCTTATGCCTCATGCTTTTAGCCGGGTGCATGCAGCAAACTGTTCAGAGCAAGGCCGAGAAAAAGATAAAGATAGGGATTATGCTCTCAGATGTCGGTCTTGGGGATCAATCTTTCAGTGATTCAGCATTCAGAGGACTTCAAAAATCAAGGGATGAACTAGGCATCCAGTTTGATTACAGGGAGCTAAAAGACTCTAAGACCTATGAAAAGGGCTTGGAAGATTTAGTGAAGTCTGGAAATGATGTAGTCGTTGGACTTGGATTTATGATTCAGGAGGATCTTGAAAAAACGGCCAAAAAATATCCTGAGCAGCGATTTATTTTGATTGATGCTGTATCAGAACTGAAGAACATTACTTCTCTTACGTTTAAAGAAGAGGAGGGCAGTTATCTGGCGGGAGCACTGGCAGCGATGAAAACCGAAACAGAGGTGCTTGGATTTATTGGCGGAGCGGATGTTCCGCTGATCCGCAAATTTTTGGATGGCTTCCAAAAGGGAGCATTAGCGGTTAACCCTGACGTCCAGCTTAAATCCGTTTTTGCAGAGAACTTTGGTGACGACAAGCTCGGCGGGGAGCTGGCCTCTGATTTAATAGAAGAGGATGCTGATATCTTATACGCAGCAGCAGGTTTTACGGGAGTAGGTGTCCTGAAGGAAGCTCAAAAGCAGGGAGTTTACGGCATCGGGGTCGATAGCGATCAATATTTCTATGCTGAAAAAGCGGTCATTACTTCCATGATGAAAAATATAGATGTAGCCATATATGAAATGGTGAAGGATTACAAAAAGTCAGGCAAGCTCCCGGAGGGGCATATCGAATTTGGAATCGCAGAAAAGGGTGTTGATCTTTCTCCGGTGAGGATTTTAGAGCTGTCAGAAGAGGAACGGAGCAAGCTTGATAGCATGAAGGCAGAATTTGGAGGTGCGGCAAAATGACGATCAGAAAGCGCCTCCTCATCAATATACTCGGGATGATGGCATTAGCCGCTGCCCTGATCCTCTTTATTATTGTCAGCATGCTGTCCATCCAGTCCTCCAATCAGGACTATGTGCCGATTATGATGGACGTCCAGCAGCTTGATGCAGACATGAACACGTTGAAGCAAAGCATCAGCAACTTCTCATTTTCTTTAACAGATGCGCAGCGGGACGAATCGCTGCAGGGAATGAAAAATGCAGAAGAACGCATAGCAAGCATCGAAAAAAGGATGGGCGAGGTTCGGGAAGCTCCTCTATTTTTGAAAGTAAAACAGAAATATGAGATTTGGAAGCCGGAAGCTGCAGCCGCCCTGGAATCAAGAAACCCGGCAGAGGCAAAGCGGCAATCCATCCGTATAGAAGGAATTCAAAACGACGTATACATGCTGAATGAAGAATCCATGGCATATTATGACCGGCTCCAGGAAGAATTGAAAAGCCAGATTGCGTTCGTAATCCTGTCGGCTGCAGTGGGGAGCATTCTGCTGTTAGCTGTCTCAGCCGTTATGGCAATACGGATAACATCCCGCATCACCAAGCCGCTGAAAAAGCTTTCTGAGAATGCAAAGCAAATCACTGAAGGAAATCTCTTGGTAGAAGCCGTTTCTTATAAAGGCAAAGATGAGATCGGGGTGCTCAACGAGGCGTTCGGCCAAATGACCAACCAGTTAAAAGCGCTCTTGTTTTCAATCGACAGTGTAAGCAAAGATGTGGAGGGATTTGCGAGGCAGCTGGAATCGGAAACCCGCTCCTTAACCGAAATCAGCAACCAGGTAGCCGTTTCCACGGATGAACTTTCCGCCGGCTCCCAATCGATTTCAGGGGATTTGCAGGATGCAGTCAACTTAATTGACGATATGGATCGAAGCTTCCAGAAAAATGTGGAAAGAAGCAAACAGGTGCTTGTCCATGGGGAGCTTGCTCAGGAAGCGGTTCATGGCGGAAAAGAGGCCATCCAGAGTCAGAAATTGTTAATCAAAAGCAATCTTGATGCAAGCAGCAAGATCCAGCAGGCCACAAAGGATTTTGCCGGGTATACGGCTAAAATTGAAGACATGGCAAAAGTTGTTTCTGGAATAGCTGACCAGACAAACCTTCTCGCACTAAACGCAGCAATTGAAGCGGCCCGGGCAGGTGAAGCCGGGAAGGGCTTTGCGGTCGTAGCAGAGGAAGTGAGAAAGCTTGCTGAGCAATCGGCGGCCTCAACCCATCACATTTTTGATATGGCCAAAATGATTAAAAAAGGAATTGGTGAGGTTTCAGAAGCGGTGGACAATGGGATGAACCTTGCCTTCCGGCAGGAGAAATCGATGGGAGAAACGAGCCAGACCTTTATGGATATTGAAAAAGCAATGGCTAAAATTGCTGATGAACTGGATTCGCTAAGCTCTGGACTGAACCACTCTAAAGATCTCGGGGGCAAAGTCCTTCATAATGTAGAGAGCATCAGCGCTGTGGTTGAACAAACGGCCGCAGGCAGTGAGGAAATATCTGCTTCCACTACAGAACAGCTCACAGCCTTTGAGAAAATGACGGCGAAGGTAACAGAACTAAGGGTCCTCACAGATGATTTAAATCTAACTCTTGCCCAATTCAAGATTAAATAGTCTATTTCCCCGGGACGGTTGACCGTCCCGGGTTATTTGCATTTTGAACTATTTTCCAGCTTATGCTTCATACAGTTAGGGAATAGGTATTCGTATATAACATGTTAGGAGTGGACTTGTCCATGCTGATTCAGTTTATCCTGGGGGCATCATCAAAACTATTGAGCAAGCTATTCAGCTTTGCTACTGCTTCCTTTCTGGGACGGGTTCCGTCAAAAGATGATTCAAAAATCAGCCTGATTGGAGTATTATCCTTTTATTGGCTGCTCGTTTTAATTACGTTTATTTTTCCAAAAGCAGCCCATAGCCTCATTCCCTTTGCTCCGGATGACGAGAATATCGTCCGGCTGCTGGCTGTCATCTTATTAATTGCTATTCCTTTAATTAACGGATGGATGACTACCAGGGTGGAAAACTACTCTCCGGAAAAACGTCCGTTTGCGAAACAAATTATTATGGGATATCCGATTACAGGAATGATGGGAATGCTCGTTGTTTCTCTCGTCATCACCATTCCGATTGTAAAAGCTCCTTATTTTTTCTATTTATATCACCTTGATACAATCAAAATCATGATAAAAAAGGGACAGTTTGACCATGTGTATGAGCAAATAAAAGACATTTTGCCTGAATGCTCGCTGCGGGAGGAGGATCCGCCGAAAATCATGCAATATCAGTTTAACTTCCTCACATGGGTTCAGAGTAAAATATTTCACGTGCATATGTCGAAGGATATGAGAGTGCTGAAAGGCGAGAATGAGGGAGACTCTTTTCAAATTATCCTTCACGCAACGGATATCGCCATTACTTCAAAAAGAAAAACAGCCGCAAAAATCCGGTCCATCCTTGCTGAAGAATTAAACGAGGAGTACTTGTATTTTTCGTGGGATGACCCTTCCCATGAAGTGGAGGATCAAATTCTTGAATACAAAAATGATTTGTTAACCAATCAAAGGGTCAGCAAAGATGAAATTGAAAGCTTAGCCGAAAAAATCAAGGAAACCGGGCTTTCGCAGGAAGAGTGGAACTCTATACGAAGACAAATATACAAGCTGCAAATGGTTTATTATGACCGTCAGACAAGTAATGGAAATCAATCTGTTCCTCCTGATTATTTAATGGCTTCCAGAGAATAATGCAAAAAGACAGCGGATTGTCGTCCGCTGTCTTTTTACAGGTGATCTGTTTTTTTCGAGAATTGTTTTTTTCCGGCCTTGCGGTTTTTATCGGCCATCATATTTTTCTCATGATGGCGGGCATTGTTATCTTTAGCTTTCTTGTCGTTATCGCTTGTATGCGGCACCCTTTTTCCGCTCCTTTCAGGTGGAGATGATGTTAGGATAACCGCCGTGCATTAAGAATATGTCACAAGTCTTTATTCAGGAAAAACAGAGCAATGGTTCCGGGACCTGAATGTGAACCAACGGCAGAACCAATCATACTGATCATCACTTCTTTTGGAGAAAATTCCTCCATGATCATGTCTTTCAGTTCCTGAGCGGTTTCGAGGTCATCTCCATGACTGATGGCCATCACCTGATTCTCCAGTCCCTGTCCGCGTTCTTTCATCAGTTCGATCATGCGGCGGAAAACCTTCTTTCTGCCTCTGATCTTTTCCAGAGGAATCAATTTTCCACCCTCAACATGCAGAAGGGGTTTAATGTTCAAAAGGCCCCCGACAAAGGCTGACGCTTTACTGACCCGTCCCCCTCTTGCAAGGTATTCAAGGTTGTCGACTGTGAATAGATGCTCGATATGCGAAGCGAAGTCTGTGATGGAGGATTCGATTTCTTCCAGCCCTAATCCTTTTTCAGAAAGCTCGACAGCGCGTCTGACCGCAAGCCCGTATCCAAGTGAAGCGCACTTTGTATCAAGGATCGAGAGAGTAAAATCCGGATACTCTTCCTTCACTTCATTGGCCACCATAACAGCTGTCTGGTAGGTCCCGGAAAGCTCGGACGAAAAAGCAGGATAAAAAGCGGTTTCGCCTTTTTGGGCCAGACCGGTGAAAACCTCTTTAATGGTTAACGGGTTGCATTGAGAGGTCTTCGCCATTTTGCCGTCTTTCATTGCATCGAATACGTCTTTGGAACGAATGGTCAGCAAATCCTCATAATCTTCGCCGTCCAAGTGTACTCCCAGCGGAAGCAAAACGACGCTTTTATCTTCGAAAAAGTCCAATGGCAGATCGCTTGCGCTGTCCGCTATTATTTGAACATTCATTATGTACACCTCGGTTTTTTTCAATTATTTACTATTTTACTTCACTTTTATCCCGTATTAAAGCTTTTTTAGCAGGATCATGAAATTGGGGGATCTTCCATATACGAAGGTCTGCCGCTAAAGGGTCAAAAAGAAACGATAAACAGAATGAATTCATATCACATTTTATCCGAAAGGGGAAACAATAACAAACATTGTATTTGAATGCAGTGATTTGGGGTAAACCATCACTATGAACAACGTCTCGGGAGGGATCCAATATTGGTTAGAGAAGAATCTATGAAAATCATCGTCGTCGTTTTCGGGGCACTCCTTAATGCCATCGCGCTAAACCTTTTTTTGATACCCGCAAAAGTATATGCAAGCGGATTTACAGGGGTCGCGCAGCTGATTTCCAATGTCTTGACCCGCTACACTCCGTTTAGCATCTCAACGGGTGTCCTGCTGCTTTTGCTGAACATACCTGTTTTTGTTATGGGATGGAGGCAGGTTGGAAGGTCTTTTACCATTTACAGCATCATCAGTGTTGCAGCAACTACTGTATTTCTGGGATTTATCCCATTGGTGCAGATTTCTGGAGATATCCTGCTTAACGCTGTATTTGGAGGAGTTATTGCCGCGGTCGGGGTAGGTTTGACGCTGAAGTACGGTGCCTCTACCGGAGGACTTGATATTGTAGCGATGATCCTTTCCAGAAAAAAAGACAAACCGGTCGGAACATACTTTTTTATGCTCAACGCTGTCATCATTTTTTCAGCAGGCATTCTTTTTGGCTGGGAGAAAGCGCTCTATACGCTGGTGGCGCTTTATGCATCCACCCGTGTCATTGACGCCATTCATACGAGGTATGAAAAGCTGACGGCTATGATTGTAACGAAAAGAGCTGAAGAATTGAAAAAAGCCATTCACGGGAAGCTTGTGCGGGGAATTACAGCCGTCCCGGCAAAGGGCGGTTTTACCAATGAATCAAAAGAAATGCTCATGATGGTCATTACCCGCTATGAGCTTTATGACCTGGAGAAAACGATTCAGGAAGTAGATCCAACCGCCTTTACAAACATTGTGGAAACCAGCGGCATCGTAGGATCGTTTAGGAAAGATTGAACAGGAGGAGAGAGGGCAGATGAGAAAAGGTCAAATTGTTCTGCATACAAAAGCTGAGTGCAAGACGGATCATGCCATCCTTAAACTAATCCTTGAGAATCCATCGGATCAAAGCAAAACGTTCACTTTTTCCACAGGCAGGAAATATGATTTTACTGTTTCAGACAGCGAAGGGAAAACCGTATACAGCTCCTCTAAAGGAAAAATGTTCACCCAAGTGATCCAAGAGCTTACAATTGAACCCGGACAAGCAAAAGAATATCAGGAGACATGGGAATATAGCGACGCTTTTCGCGGAACATTTACAGTCAAAACAGTATTTCTTGGGCAGAGTATGGATGAAGAGAAAATCCATGGGAATAGAGAAGCCGCCATCCATTTGTAAAAAGGAACCGCCATATTTCAGGCGGTTTCTTTTTTTAACGGCTATCAAGCTTTTGCTGAAGATCACGAAGCTGCTGTTTCTCAGCATCCGTCGAATTTGCGTAAGCGGAGGACAAAGCGTTTTTTGCCCGCTCCATCGAGTCCTGATCGTGAGGAGAAGCTTCAGATACGTTCTCACGCGCTTTTTGAAAAAGTTTATTCCCCATCTTAAAATCCTCCGAGTGAGGCGCCGTCCGCTTTTTCCTGCTTGCGCGAAACTTGTTCCTCGGCCTCGGCCATCGTTAAATGATAAGGAATGCGTTCGTCATGCTGAGCAACCGCATTTTTTCCCTGATGAATAAAACGCTTTGATTTTCCGCTGCCCATCATTACCAGCTCCTCAAGTTAGAGTGAAAAAGGGACTCCCTAAAAAGAAGGGAATCCCTTTTATAATGGCCTGCGGCGCATTTTTTATAGATGGGAAAATGCACTTATAAATCCAATTCTTTTTTTAGGTAAACGGCAATTCCATCTTCCATATTCGAGACCGTTTCTTTATTAGCCGTTTCTTTAAGGGCATCAATCGCATTTCCCATGGCAACTCCATGTCCGGCAAATTCAAGCATTTCCAGATCATTATCCTCATCCCCGAACGCAATGACGCGCTCAGCGGGTATTCCGTAATAATCCGTTAATTTTTTTAACCCGACAGCTTTATTAATCCCTGCCTTGATAATCTCAATAACATGCCACGGAGCAGCCCATCTGCGGTGCTCAACGACTTCAGCATGCACATCGGACAGGTACGAACGGATTCGATCAACATTGCCTTCCTCAGCATGGATCAAAATGCTTGTGACGTCCTCTCCCAATGTTTCATTCAAATCGCCAATCGTCATCTCCGGATCACCCATGCTGAATACGTCCAGCAGACGCTCATCATGCTTATGAAAATACACGCGGTCCTTCACTTCTGCCAGCATATTATGTACACCATGTTGGTCGGCCGTCTGAATGATCTCCTGCACGACATCCAGTTCAAGCGTAGTGTGGAACATTCCCCATCCATCATCCTTCGGGTGATGGACAAACGCACCGTTAAAATTCACAATCGGCGTATCCAGTCCGAGTTCCCTGTAATACAGTGAGCTGGACCGGTATGGTCGGCCGGTTGCAATGCAAACAATATGTCCAGCCGCTCTCGCTTTTCCAATGATTTCCTTCGAGTAGCCGGAAATGGTCTTATCATCTCTCAGCAAGGTTCCATCTAAGTCCAATGCAATCAAATAAGGTTTATTTTCCATAAAGTCTCCCTTAGTCATCATTTTCTCAATCCTATATTTATTATATCAAAAATATGCCGATTGTAACGGATCAGCAGCCAATCGATTTAGCTGCCCCATTTTTTCAAACCATTTAAAAGCATGGTACACTATAGCTGGATAAAGTGTTTGCATAACAAGGAGGAAGCTGCGTGATCTTAGTAGAGAAAACGACCGCAGGAGGAATACCCGTCCTGCACGTAGTAAAAGATGAATTAAAGCATGAACCAACCCCATTCGTTATTTTCGTACATGGATTCACAAGTGCGAAAGAACACAATTTGCATTACGCCTACCTTCTTGCAGAGAAGGGAGCAAGAGTTGTTCTGCCTGAAGCACTCTACCACGGGGAGCGGGCAGAGCCCCTTGAACCGATGGAATTGAACGTTCGTTTTTGGGACATCGTAATGAATACCATTCACGAACTGAAGCCCATAAAAGAAGATTTTGTCCAGCAGGGCCTGGTCGACGAAAACCGGATTGGACTTGCAGGCACGTCCATGGGCGGGATTGTAACCCTAGGCGCACTCACTCAATACGACTGGATCTCTGCCGGCGTCAGTCTGATGGGAAGCCCTTATTACGTTCATTTTCTGAGAAAGCAAGTGGAATACTTGCGGGAAGCGGGCAAAGTCCTCCCCATCTCTGATGAAGACCTTGAAACGAAAATGCAATCGCTTGAACAATATGATCTGAGTTTACATAAAGAAGCCCTTCATGGCCGTCCCCTTCTCTTCTGGCACGGAGAAAAAGATCAAGTCGTTCCTTTTAAACCGACCTGGGCATTCTACGAAGAACTGAAAACTGCATACGAAGCTGAACCCGAAAAAATTAAATTTATCCGGGACCCAAATGCCGACCATAAAGTATCCAGAGAAGGCCTCCTCGGTCTCGTAAATTGGTTTAATCAGCACCTGGATTTGAGCAGTCAAGTTTAAAAACAGCTTAAAGTCCGTTATAATTCATAAATAAGCACTTTGAAGGAGTGAAGCAAAATGGAAGAAGCACTAAAAGAAAATCTAATGGGCGCACTCGAGCAAGTTGTCGATCCTGAACTTGGCGTCGACATCGTTAACCTGGGCCTCGTTTATGACGTGGATATGGATGAAGAAGGCAATACAGAGGTTACAATGACCCTCACCTCTATGGGATGCCCCCTCGCCGGAACAATCGTCGATCAGGTGAAAATTGCATTGGCTGACATTCCAGAGGTGAAAGATACGGAAGTCAACATCGTATGGAATCCGCCATGGTCCAAAGACCGCATGTCCCGTTACGCTAAAATCGCACTTGGAATTACATGATACCTACCACCTCTTGCCTGCTGGCAGGGGGTGGTTTTTTTGATTCACAGGAGAAGAAATGTATGTGGGAGAAGGAGGATGTCAGGGAAACCGTGAATGCCTTACGAGAAGAGTGGAGGTCTTTAAGGCGGAATGTTGATGGCAGATAATGCGCCTAACCGTGCAGTTTGTCAGACAAGAATGTCAGACAACGCGCTTTATCCCGTAGATGTCAGACAAGAATGCCAGACAACACGCTTAACCCCGGCCAGTGTCAGACAAGAATGTCAGACAACGTGCTTTATCCCGTAGATGTCAGACAAGAATGTCAGACAACGCGCTTTATCCCGTAGATGTCAGACAAGAATGTCAGACAACGCGCTTGCCCCGCCCAATGTCAGACAACGCGGGTCATTCCGCCAATGTCAGACAAGAATGTCAGACAACGCTCCCCAAGCTGCCAGTGTCAGACAAGAATGTCAGACAACGTGCTTTATCCCGTCAATGTCAGACAACGCGCATTCTCCCGCCCAATGTCAGACAAGAATGTCAGACAACACGCATTCCCCCGCCAATGTCAGACAAGAATGTCAGACAACACGCTTGCCCCGTCCAATGTCAGACAAGAATGTCAGACAACGCGCTTAATCCCGTCCAATGTCAGACAAGAATGTCAGACAACACGCATTCCCCGGCCAGTGTCAGACAAGAATGTCAGACAACGTGCATTATCCCGTAGATGTCAGACAAGAATGTCAGACAACGCGCATTCTCCCGCCCAATGTCAGACAAGAATGTCAGACAACACGCATTCCCCCGCCAATGTCAGACAAGAATGTCAGACAACACGCTTGCCCCGTCCAATGTCAGACAAGAATGTCAGACAACGCGGGTCATTCCGCCAATGTCAGACAAGAATGTCAGACAACACGCATTCCCCCGTCCAATGTCAGACAAGAATGTCAGACAACACGCTTAACCCCGCCCAATGTCAGACAAGAATGTCAGACAACGCGCATTCCCCCCGTCCAATGTCAGACAAGAATGTCAGACAACGCGCATTCTCCCCGCCAATGTCAGACAACGCTCCATAACCCCACCCTCCAAATCCTAATTGTCTCAACTTAATAAAAAGTGCCTCATCCCTGCTGTAAAGGAGTTTAGCAGCTAATCTGTCAAAAAGCTCGAAAAAAATAATAAATATACAGTTGATTTTATTTATATGCGTATTTATAATTGGAACTAATTAATTTTGGATAAGGGTGGTGGTAGTTTGAATATAGGAATTACAGGATCTACTGGCTATGGGGGGGTTGAGCTTTATAGATTGCTAGCGAATCATCCTTATACAGAAAAATGTATACTATATACATCGACTCAAGGCGGGAAGCTTTATTCGGATGTTTATCCTCATTTGAGCGGGATTCAGGAGGACTCTTTGATTAACGTTGAGGAGGCGGAAGGAATCGATGTCATGTTTGTAGCGGCGCCTCCTGGTGTTTCGTCGGAATTAACTCCGAAGCTTGTGAAAAAAGGCATGAAGGTTGTGGATTTGTCGGGGGATTTCAGGCTTAAGGATCCTAGACAGTATGAGGAGTGGTATCATCGTCCACCGGCAGCGGATGACCTTCTAAAAGATGCTGTGTATGGTTTATCCGAGTTGAATAAGGTGAGCATCTCTTCGTGCAGGATTCTTTCTAATCCAGGCTGCTATCCGACGGCCTCTCTTCTTGGTTTGGCTCCGCTTGTGCTGCAGCATGCAGTTGACCCTTGTTCAATTGTGATTGATGCTAAATCAGGTGTCTCGGGAGCCGGCAGAAAGGCGGGGCTTGGAACGCATTATTCTGAGCTGAATGAGAATTTTAAAGTTTACAAGCCGGGTGAGCATCAGCACATCCCTGAGATTGAGCAGCAGCTTGGGCTGTGGATGAATGAGCCGGCACTTATCAGCTTTTCGCCGCATCTTGTGCCGATGACGAGAGGGATTATGGCAACGATGTATATAAAAATGACAGAGTCCATAACGACCGATGAATTGTACGAAAGCTATGATTCTTTCTATAAGGATGCTCCTTTTGTTCGAGTGCGGAGGCCGGGGACCTATCCGCAGACGAAGGAAGTGGCTGGGTCCAATTTTTGCGACATAGGAGTAAAAGTTGATGAACGGACAGGGCGGGCGGTCATTATATCTGTTATCGATAATTTGATGAAGGGTGCAGCGGGGCAGGCTGTGCAGAATTTCAATATAATGAATGGCTGGGATGAGCAGACCGGTTTAAAGCTTTTGCCCATGTATCCATAAAAATTCAGCGGGAGTGTTGAGTGTGGAAGATGTAATGGAGGCGGCCGTTCTAATCGAAAAACATGGGACAGTCGTTTCGCCTAAGGGGTTTAAAGCCGATGGGGTCCACTGCGGCCTCAGGTACTCTAAAAAAGATTTGGGAGTGATTTTGAGCGAGGTCCCGGCAAGTGCTGCGGCTGTTTATACGCAGAGTCATTTTCAGGCAGCCCCCCTCAAGGTTACGCAGGAAAGCATGGCTGCAGGACGGAAGATTCAGGCCATCGCTGTGAATAGCGGGAATGCAAATGCCTGTACCGGGGATCAGGGTATAGAGCATGCATATAAAATGCGGAGGGCCTGCGCTGAGCAATTCGGCATTCGTGAGGAGCTGACTGCTGTTGCTTCAACTGGGGTTATTGGAGAGCGTTTGGATATTGAGAAGGTTCTTCGTGGAATGACTCTCCTGCATCCCTCCGGCTGTGAGGACGGCAGTGAGTCATTTGAACGCTCTATTTTGACGACAGATACGGGAGTAAAGCATGCAGGGGCAAGGCTTTCCATTGATGGAAAAGAGGTCTGGATCGGCGGGGCAGCTAAAGGGTCCGGCATGATCCATCCAAATATGGCTACAATGCTTGGGTTTATCACAACGGATGCGGCTATTGAAGCGGAACATCTTCAGGAGGCTTTGAGTGAAGTTACGGATGTTACATTTAATCAGATTACCGTTGATGGGGAAACCTCAACCAATGATATGGTCATGGTTCTCGCAAATGGTTTGGCAGGAAATGCTCCGCTTACCCCGGAACACAAGGAGTGGAACCATTTTAAAGATGGGCTCAAGGAAGTTTGCAAAGAGCTGGCTAAACAAATTGCGAAGGACGGGGAAGGCGCAACGAAGCTGATTGAGGTTCAAGTCACTGGAGGAGCTTCTGTTCAGGAAGCAAGGGAGGCAGCTAAAAAAGTCGTTGGTTCAAGTCTTGTGAAGACAGCGGTTTTCGGAGAGGATGCAAATTGGGGACGCATTATTGGGGCACTTGGACACAGCCGATCCGCAATGAATCCCGGGCAAACGGAGGTATGGCTGGGAGAGCATTGTCTTTTCCGTGAGGGAGAGCCCCAGCATTACAAGGAAGAAGAGGCGGCTGGCTATTTGAAGAATCAAACGATCGTCATCCGTGTGAACCTGGCTGCCGGCGATGCTGAAGCGACCGCCTGGGGCTGCGATTTGACGTATGATTACGTCAGAATTAATGCGAGCTACAGAACGTAAAGGAGGGATAGAGTTGAAGCAAACCATCGTAATCAAATGCGGGGGAAGCATTATTTCCGAGCTGTCTGAATCTTTTTTTTCCTCCATCCGGAATTTAAAAACTGCCGGATGGAATGTTGTCCTTGTTCATGGGGGTGGTCCTGATATTACAAATGCATTGAAACAGATGCATATAAAAACGGAATTTACTGACGGCCAGCGAAAAACCACGAAGGAAGTGATGGACGTTGTTCAGATGATTCTTGCCGGGAAATTAAATAAGCAGCTGGCAGGAGAGTTTTTAAAAAGGGGGTTGAATGCGGTTGGTCTTTCGGGACAGGATGCAGGAATTCTTTGCGCCGAGCTGCTGGATGAGGAAAAGCTGGGGCTGGTGGGCACAGTCACGGCGGTGAAGACAGAATTCGTTGAACTGCTTCTTAATAATGATTACCTTCCAGTTGTTGCCCCCCTCGGTTTCACAGATGATTTTGAGCCGCTGAATGTGAATGCTGATGCGGCCGCCGCGTCCATAGCCCGTCAGCTAAATGCGGAAAAATTGCTGTTTGTTACGGATGTGGACGGCATTCTCCGTGAGGGAAAGCTGATCAGGGAAATGGATGCTGAGCAGGTCCATACCTTAATTGATAACGGGGTTATTTCAGGCGGCATGATTCCTAAAGCGGAAGCCTGCCTCCGTTCTCTTTCGGAAAATTTGACAGAAGTTATGATAGTGAACGGCAAAAAAGCATTTCTGGAGGACAATCAATTCAAGGGAACGAAAATAGAGTACAAAAAGGAGGCGGCTGCTGGATGAGCTCTTTATTCCCTACATATGCAAGGTGGGATCTCACGATAGAAGAAGCTGAAGGTGCCTGGGTTAAAGATGCTAATGGCAAGGAGTACCTTGATTTTGTTTCAGGGATTGCCGTGTGCAGCCTGGGTCATCGATTTGGACCTGTTCAAAAAGCCTTATCTGAACAGCTCGAAAAAGTCTGGCATGTATCGAATCTCTTCGGAAACCAGCTCCAGGAAGAGGCTGCAAGTCTGCTGACGAAGAATTCCTTTGCGGATGCCGTCTTTTTTTGCAACAGTGGCGCGGAAGCAAATGAAGCTGCGATCAAGCTTGCTAAAAAGCATACGGGAAAAGGGACGGTCGTTACATTTAAGCAGTCCTTTCATGGCCGCACATTTGCAGCGATGGGTGCGACCGGGCAGGAGAAAGTAAGGAGCGGTTTTGGGGAGATGCTTCCTTCTTTTGAATATTTGCCTTATAACGATGAAGAAGCTCTGATGGAATTACAGGGAGATCATTATGCAGCAATTATGCTGGAAGTCGTTCAAGGGGAAGGGGGAGTTATTCCGGGGACGGCTGCTTTTTTAAAAAGAGTCGGGGAAGCGTGTAAAAGATTGGGCTGCTTATTGATCGTGGATGAAGTTCAGACTGGGATTGGCCGGACCGGTACCCTTTTTGCTCATGAGGGTCTGTTATCACCGGATATTGCCACGTCAGCGAAAGGTCTTGGAAACGGCTTTCCAGTAGGGGCTATGCTAGGTACAAAAGAATTGATCAGCAGTTTTCAGGCCGGCTCACACGGGTCAACATTCGGCGGGAATTACCTTGCTATGGCCGCAGTAAAAGCTGTGCTGGAAACGGTATTAGGTGATGGCTTTCTGGAAAAAGTCCGCCATATGGGGGAATACCTTAGACGTGTTCTGGAAAAAGAGCTGGATGGGCATCCAATGCTTGAGGAGATCAGGGGAAGGGGAATGATGATTGGAATTGTATGGAAAGAGCCGGCAGGCGAGCGGATTAAAGAAATGAGGGACAATGGCTTGCTGGTCCTGCCGGCAGGTGAACATGTGATCCGGCTGCTTCCTCCAATCAACTGTACGGAGGAAGAATGCAGGAAGGCTGCATCTATTATAAAAAAAGTACTGGGAACTCGCTCTAAAACCATGGTTTAAATTTTTTTTACCTAGTTATGAATAAACATACATTATAAGTAATTTATATACAAAGTGGAGGTGATTCGTATGAAGGGATATATCAAGCTTGAAAACGGTCTGCAGATGGAAGGGGAACTTGAAGACGGAACGCATTTGGATGCAGAGGGAGAAGCTGTTTTTTATACAGGGATGACGGGCTATCAGGAAGTGTTGAGCGATCCTTCCTACCAGAATCAAATCCTCATATTTACGTACCCCCTAATAGGGAACTGTGGAATCAACCTGCAGGACTTTGAGAGCAAAAAGCCTCAAATTAGTGGGGCTGTATTTTATGAGTGCACTGAGGATTTTTCCCATTATGAGGCGGTATCCAGTGTTAAAGCTTATTTGAAAAAGTGGGGCATCCCCTTTATCCATCATGTGGACACCCGTTTTCTTGTAAAAGAGATCCGTTCTTCAGGTACGATGAACGCCAAAATTACGGCCCATCCAGTGGATAACGTTCCGCCAATAAAACTGCCGGACCATGACGGGGGAGAAGCTGTTACCCACGGAGAAGGAAAGCTTCACACCGTTTTAGTTGATTTTGGACTGAAAAAATCCATTTTAATAGCTCTGCTTAACCGTGGTCATCAGGTTACCGTTTTACCCTATCATAAGCTGGATAAGGTTCGTGAACTCAAACCAGGTGGAATCGTATTTTCAAATGGCCCCGGAGATCCGAAGCAGCTTGCTGGGTATTTGCCGCTCATTAAACAGCTCGCTGATGAATTTCCGGTGATGGGCATATGTCTTGGCCATCAGCTGCTTGCGTTAGCCTATGGTTTTGATACCGAAAAGCTTGACTTTGGGCACAGGGGGGCTAATCATCCGGTGGTCGACAGGCTGAAGGGAAAGGTGTTTATGACCTCACAGAACCACAGTTTTGTCGTCAAAAGAAAAGCGGGCAGTGAAGAGCTGTCTGTCCGTTTTGAAAATATTAATGACGGGAGCATTGAGGGGCTGTTCCATCCGGATAATAAGCTTTTAACTGTCCAATTTCATCCTGAGGCCAATCCTGGTCCAAAGGAGAGCGAATGGATATTTGACGAATACACATCAATGATCAGCCAAACGGGGAGCGTTGCAATTTATGCCTAAGAATATTGAGATTAAAAAAGTGCTGGTAATCGGTTCGGGACCGATTATCATCGGCCAGGCCGCTGAATTTGATTACTCTGGGACCCAGGCATGCCTTGCATTAAAGGAAGAAGGCTGCGAAGTCATTTTACTTAATAATAACCCCGCTACGATTATGACAGACCCCGATGTAGCAGATACGGTTTATTTTGAACCTATGACAGCTGCTTCAATTGAAAAAATCATTAAAACAGAAAAGCCTGATGGTCTGATTGCTTCGGTTGGGGGACAGACAGGACTGAATTTAGCTCTTGAACTCGATGAAAAAGGAATCCTTGAAGCACACTGTGTAAAATTGCTCGGATCTCCTGCAGCTTCAATTAAACAGGGAGAGGACCGGGACCTTTTCAGAAAACTGATGCATGATATGAAGGAGCCAATTCCGGAAAGCCTGATTGTCCGTAATGCGGAAGAAGCCCTTGATTTTGCTGATGAGATCGGTTATCCGATTATTATACGGCCTGCTTATACGCTAGGCGGAAAAGGGGGAGGCATTGCCTCTGCTGAAAAAGAGCTGAAGGAGATGCTTCGTCACGGCCTGGAAGCAAGCCCCATCCGGCAGTGCTTAGTTGAAAAAAGTATCGCGGGCTTTAAGGAAGTGGAATATGAGGTGATGCGTGATGCAGCCGGAACGTCGGTTGCAATTTGCAGCATGGAAAACTTCGATCCGGTTGGCATTCACACTGGCGACTCGATTGTCGCCGCGCCATCCCAGACTTTGACCGACAAGGAGCATCAAATGCTTCGGACCTCAGCTCTGCGCATCATTGGTGAACTTGGAATCATTGGAGGCTGCAATATTCAATTTGCCCTGGATCCAAACAGCAGGCAATACTTTGTCATTGAGGTGAATCCGCGTGTCAGCCGATCCTCTGCCCTTGCCTCAAAAGCGACCGGGTACCCCATCGCGAGGATCGCGGCAAAGCTCGCACTCGGCTATACGCTGGATGAATTAAAAAATCCGCTTACTGAAACAACCTATGCAAGCTTCGAACCGGCACTTGATTATGTCGCCGTAAAGTTCCCGAGATGGCCTTTTGATAAGTTCAAAGATCTGGACCGCAGGCTTGGAACGAAAATGAAAGCGACAGGTGAAGTGATGGCTCTTTCAAGGAATATGGAAGCAGGTTTTTTAAAGGCACTTGATTCTCTTGAACTCGATACGGTGGGCGCTTTTATGCCTGAAATCATGAAGCTGGAGGATAAGAAACTTGATAGCCTGATGGCCAAGGCAGACGACCGGCGTTTCTTTGCAGCAGCGGAGAGAATGAGAAGAGGAGCGGGCATTGAATTTATTCATCAGCTAACGAAAATTGACCGTTATTTTCTCGGTGTCATCCAGTCGGTCTTAAAGATTGAACAGGAGATAAAGCTATCGCCTGATATGGATCAAAAACAGCTTTCATCCTGGAAGGAAAAAGGCTTCTCTGATGTCGCAATCGCCTTTTTATCAGGACGGCATGAAACCGAAATAAAAGAGCTGCGAATGCAATGGGGAATACATGCGGTATACAAAATTGTTGATACTTGCGCAGCTGAATTTGAAGCAAGAACGAACTATTTTTATTCTGTGTATTTTGGAGAACAGGATTACGTTCCTGTGAAGAATGGGAAAAAACGGATTGTCATTATTGGTTCTGGTCCGAACAGAATCGGCCAGGGCATCGAATTTGATTACAGCGCTGTACATGGAATAAAAGCTTTGAAAAACTCGGGGTGTGAAGCCATTATGATAAACAGCAATCCCGAGACGGTCAGTACAGACTATGAGCTCGCGGACCGTCTATACTTCGAACCCATAACCTTTGAGTATGTGATGAATGTCGTAGAGCATGAGAAGGCAGATGCGGTCATCGTTCAATTTGGCGGGCAAACGGCCATTAATCTTGCACAAAAGCTGGAAGAAGCCGGGGTAACTCTGCTTGGCACGGATCACCAAACGCTATTTACGCTTGAGGATCGCGAGGCATTTTACCGGCTGCTGGATTCCTGCGGCATTCCGAGGGTAAAAGGGATGGCTGCGCAAACTGCAGAAGAAGCGATAGCAGCAGCAGGGACGATCGGCTTTCCTGTGCTGTTGAGGCCTTCCTATGTAATTGGAGGCAAGGGGATGGCGGCGGCAGAAAATGAAAAAGAGCTGGCTGCGCTGCTTAAGAAGGCAGACGAGGCAGCCTTCCCCATCCTTATTGATCAATTTGTACAAGGAAAAGAAGCGGAGCTTGATCTCGTATCTGATGGAGAAAACGTTTGGATCCCGCTTATAATCGAACATATTGAACGGGCGGGTGTTCATTCAGGAGACAGTATGGCTATTCTCCCGGCGCAGTCTTTTTCAAATACTCAGCTTTCAGCATTACGTGACTATGGAACGGCGATCGCACGGCATCTTTCCTATAAAGGAATCATGAACATTCAATTTATCATTGAAGAAAACAGGATTTATGTCCTGGAAGTAAACCCCAGAGCAAGCAGGACAGTACCTGCAGTCAGCAAAGTCGTTCAAGCATCGCTTATTGAAGAGGCAACGAAGGCGCTGCTTGGAGAAACGATAGCAGAACAAAATTGCACTGTCCCGTTCACTGCTGTGAAGTTCCCGGTTTTTTCAGTTCATGCTCTGCATGATCAAAGCCTTGATCTTGGACCTGAAATGAAATCCACTGGGGAAGGGATGTGTATAGGAGGAAATCTGGAGGAAGCTTTGAAAAAGGTGTTTGATGATGGAAAAGACAAACCGCTTCTCTTGGATTTTGAAAGTCCTGAAGACCGGCAGCTGTCATCCTGTATCTTATACAGCCCCGCAAAAATGGAACATATCCGAAAAACAGCTATTGCCTATGGACAGCAGGTTATTACGGATGAGGATACGTATAAGGCCTTTTTAACAGGACAATCGGCGGCTTCATCTGAGCCGGTTCCCGTTATTAGCGGAAAGGACGTGGGCACATGCACACTGTAACAGCCAATAACAGCCGCACAATAAAAGGGCTCAGTTTACTGTCACTCCTGGAGCTGGATGGAGATGTCATTCACGATCTTCTTCAGGAAGCAGAAGCTTTGAAAAAAGCACCGGTTGAAACCTCTCTTTCGGGAAAGACGCTTGCCATGATTTTTGAAAAATCCTCTACAAGAACCCGGGTGTCCTTTGAGGCGGGGATGCTGCAGCTCGGGGGGCACGCCTTATTTTTAAGCAGCCGCGATCTGCAGCTTGGGAGAGGGGAATCGATCGAGGATACAGCAAAGGTATTATCCGCCTATGCAGATGCCATCTTGATTCGCACATTTGAACATAAAAAAGCCGAAGAGCTGGCCTTCCATTCTAACGTACCCGTTATTAACGGCTTAACGGACCAATTTCATCCGTGCCAGGCGCTCGCGGATCTATTAACAATTAAAGAGCTGAAAGGGACATTTAAAGGAAAAAAAGCCGCATATATGGGAGATGGCAACAACGTAGCACACTCCCTCATGATAGCCTGCGCCAAAATGGGAATGGACTTTGCTCTGGCCTCACCTGAGGGGTATGGTGCAGATGAGGCCATAATAAAAAATGCACAGAAAACAGCCCGTCATTCTGGAGCCAAGCTTGTTCTTACAAACTCTCCGGAGGAGGCTGCTGCCGAGGCAGATATCATTTATTCAGATGTCTGGACGAGTATGGGGCAGGAGGAAGAAGTGTTGAACCGTCTAAAAGCCTTCGAAGGTTTCCAGGTGAATGAAGCTTTGATGAAGAACGCGAAGCCGGATGCCCATTTCCTTCATTGCTTGCCCGCACACCGGGGGGAAGAGGTGACTGCTGCAGTCATCGATGGACCGAATTCGGCTGTTTTTCAGCAGGCGGAAAACCGTCTGCATGTCCAAAAAGCGCTTTTAAAAATGATTCTCGCCTAAACCGGATATACTAAACATGAACCTTTATCCCGCTTTAAAAGCAAGCCGCAGAAAATCGGCCGGGATGAAGTCCAATTGTTCACTAAGCAACCAGACATCAGAGAGAAGTACCTGTCTGATGGACGTTTCATTTCGAGGAGGGTTTTTCCATGGGTCAGCAGCACCGATTTCGCGAAGGGCAGAAAGCGCCGAATAATGGTGTTTATGTAGAGGTTGGAGAAACAGGAGATAATGTTATGAATCCGAAGCAAATTAAGCTTAAGGCTGGCGGCCACTTTCCTGAAACTTCGAACCATAACCGCCAATGGACGTATAAAAGGAAGCCGTGAACCTCTCAGGTGAAGGCTGCCGCTTAGATTGAAAGCTTAACTTCAGCAAAAAAAGACCTTCAGCAGGAAGGTCTTTTTTGTGTTGAAATGCTGCAGCTCTTCCTTCAATAATGAAAGGCGCTTTTCTTTACATTAATGATGGCTGCTGACAGGCTCGTCTGGAATAAAAGCAGCAATGGCGTTAATTAAGATAGCTGCTCCTATAGACAGAATGGTAGCTGTCATAAAGTCGTAAGCGCTTCCTACCATGGAAGACGTTACATAAGTAAGCATATGTACGAGCAAGAACGACCAGAAAAACGTCCAAAAAAAACGCAAATTTTTCCCCTCCATTTGCACACAATTCTCAATTTATCATACCACACATATTTTATACAATAAAGATACCGGATGAAAACATTTGTGACAAGGATTTGTCGATTTCCCATCGAATTTCCTTAATAGAGAATAGGCTCCTTCCCATACTAATTGTTTTTTTATTTCATAAGATATTGCGGACACAATTCTAAAACAGATAGGCGGTGAGCAGCATGGAAATCTATGATCGCTTTTTTCAATTTGAATCGGAATGGACAGTCATTCATACTCCATACCAGCCTAATGGTTTTGGCGTCTTCCTTTTGGGTGATAAAAATCATTTTGTGGATAGCGATTCCAGCTTTTGGATGCAGCATCTTGGGCGTAAACAGCTGCTCGCCGCATTAAGAAAAGCCGGCTTTACCATTATTCAATCTAATCTGCATGGCAGCCATTGGGGATCACCTAAAGCGGGAAACCTGGCAGAGAAATTGCTGCATCTGCTGCCGAAAAAAGAAATTTTAAATGATAAAGTTCATATTCTGGCAGAGGGGACCGGGGCTCTGGCAGCAATGGATCTGATGCAAAGATGTCCCGAACGGATCCGGTCCATCGGTCTTTTCAACCCTTGCCTGGACCTGCAAGGCTATTACCGGGATGAAAAAAACAATAAGCTTTTCTATAAACGCCTTACAAGGGAGATTGCAGCAGCCTATGAGGTGGAAGAAAAAGAATTAGAATCGATTCCTTTAAGAAGTTTGCATCCATCAGAATCCAGAGTGCCTGTGAAAATATGGGACAGGATGAGCGGTACGCCATTTCCATATCAAAAGCATAGCAAGGTTTTTGAAGAGTTGCGCAAACAGCAGGGCTCTCCGATTGAATTGATCCTGCACCTTGGGGAACAGCCGTACCGGATTCATCAATCTGTCATCAAATTTTTTACTTTGCACCAGAAAAACCTTTAACCGAACCGGCACTTGAGGCATAAGGTAAGATAATGACTTCTCAAGGAGGAATACCATGAAGCAGGCAGCTGTTTTAGGAGCGCAGACGTTTCTTGGATTTGCATTATGCGGAAAGCTGGTGGAAAGAGGGGTCCCGGTAAAAGCTGTTTTTGATCAGCCAGGGAATAAGCATGAAAAACGGACGATGGAGGAAAAGTGGCTTACCATCGGAAGGAATGCTCTCTTTACACCGGTTTGCAGGGAGGACCACCCCAATCTAAAGGAATGCGGGGTTGTCTTTAATCATCCGGAAAAAGTTATTGAGGTTGAAGCCTTGCATGTAATCAGCATGATTTTAACCAATGGGGAAAGAGCGGCTGGAGAAAACGAAACCCTGATCTACCTTGGCTCGCTTTACGGCCCTTGGCAGCCTGCCACTGAAGAACTGAATCGCTGGGCAGCATCTGATTTTACGTTTCCTCCTTTTCACGATGACCCGGGTTTATTTATAGAGGATGCAGCAGCAGCGGTTATCGATATAGCGTTCGGGGAAGGGACCAAGGGACAATCCTATTATCTCCCGGGAAATGGAGTAAGGGCAGATAACCAGTACCCGCTCACACAGAAGACTTCTCTCGAAAAAGGACTTGAACAGCTTCAAACGCATATGGAGCTTTACCCATTTTTGTACGGCTCCTAAAGCGCTTGTCTGATTCAGGATTTCATCATATAGTAATAGGGCATCCGCTGGACAAGCGGGAATCTTTATAGCCGAAGGAGACAGATCAATGGAACAGCACCCAAAACAAATGGAATTCATGCAGATTGCAATGAAGTATTTTCCAGAGGCTAAACAGCAGCTGGATGGGCTTGGACTTGAGCTGTCAATGGAACATGTTCAGCCGTTGCTTGGGCTTTTCAATAAAGTAATGGCCGAAGCCTATGAAATGGGCAAGAAGGATTCAGCAGAATAAAGGAAAGGCTTGATTCCATAGAGGATCAAGCCTTTTTCCGCGCTGCAAATGCCTTTCATGCAGCCTTCCGCCCACCCGCTTAGCCAAGGGGCATTAATCGTTCAGTTTCTTTTTGATTAAGTCGAGCATCGGACTAAGGTTTTTAAGCATGGGCTTCATATCTTTTAGTGAACCCATAATATCACTTACCTGCATCATGATGGTCATATAATCGGCATCGCCGGCGTCCGTTTCTTCCGTCTTGGCTTCTGTCATTTGTTCCGGAGAATCTTCTTTTTGCTTTGCCTGGTCCTGACGGCCGCCGAACATGAGCTGATCAAACCTGTTTTTTTGAGGATTAGCCATTTTTTTCACCTGCCTGAACTTCCGGTTCTGATGATACCAGTCTATGTAAACAAGGTAAATGTGAATGGACGATTGCAACAGAATGATTGAAAAAAAAAGAAAGATACGCTAAAATTAGGACCAAGTCATAATATTTGATGTTAAAAATTAGATTGGCCGATTGAGCTCACAGAGCAGATGCTGATCCTGCATAAAAAACGCAAATCGGCGGACAAGAGTCCAGTTAGGCAAAAAACTAATAATAAAGGGGCTGCACATATGAATGCTGGAATTATCGGAATTGGCCGGTATATCCCTGAAAATGTGATTACTAATCATGATCTTGAGAAACGGATGGATACGTCAGACGAATGGATCCGTACCCGTACTGGAATTGAAGAAAGACGCATAGCAAGCGATGACATTGATACATCTGACATGGCGTTTATGGCCGCAGAAAAAGCATTGGAGCACGCAGGGATTTCAGCACAGGAACTGGATATGATTCTTGTCGCTACGGTTACTCCGGACCGGCCTTTCCCTTCCGTAGCCTGCCGCATTCAGGAGAGGCTCGGCGCAAGACAAATTCCTGCGATGGATATCAGTGCTGCCTGTGCAGGATTCATGTATGGCCTTGTAACAGGTAAGCAGTTTGTTGAAACCGGAGTTTATAAAAATATACTTGTTGTAGGTGTTGAAAAGTTATCTAAAATTACCGATTGGGAAGACCGGAACACGGCCGTCCTCTTTGGAGATGCCGCCGGTGCTGCCGTTTTAGGGCCTGTATCAGAAGGAAAAGGAATTCTCTCCTTTGATCTTGGTGCAGACGGAAGCGGTGCCAAGCATTTGTATCAGGATGAATTTATCATCATGAACGGACGGGAAGTATTTAAATTTGCGGTCAGACAAATGGGTGAATCCAGCGTGAAAGTATTGGAAAAAGCAGGGTTAGGCAAGGATGATGTGGATTTTCTTGTCCCGCACCAGGCGAACATCCGCATTATGGAGGCGGCGAGGGAGCGGCTGGATCTGCCTCCTGAAAAAATGTCTAAAACGGTCAACAAGTTTGGAAATACATCAGCTGCTTCTATTCCATTAAGCATTGTAGAAGAGCTGGAAGCTGGTAAAATAAAAGACGGAGATCTGCTTGTTATGGTAGGATTTGGCGGAGGCCTGACATGGGGCGCCATTGCCATGAGATGGGGACGGTAGTTCGTTAATCTATTCTAATCAAAAAAGATGAGGTGTCTTGGAGATGGAAAAGAAAAGAGTCGTGGTTACAGGACTGGGAGCTGTCAGTCCTTTAGGTTTGGATGCAGAAACTTCCTGGGCCAATGCAATAAAAGGAATATCAGGAATTAAGCCGCTCACCCGGGTTAATCCGGATGACTATCCTGCAAAAGTTGCCGGGGAAATTACGGATTTTGATCCTGAGCAGTATATGGATAAAAAAGAAGCGCGGAAAATGGACCGGTTTACTCAATATGCAGTAGCGGCTTCCTTTATGGCAGTTGAAGATGCAAAGCTTGAAATTACAGACGAGAACGCACCGCGTGTCGGGGTATGGGTTGGCTCCGGAATCGGGGGCATGGAAACATTCGAAACGCAGCATCGGATCCTTATGGAAAAAGGGCCAAAGCGCGTAAGCCCGTTTTTTGTTCCGATGATGATTCCAGATATGGCAGCTGGACAGGTTTCCATTGCACTTGGAGCAAAAGGATTTAATGCCTGTACGGTTACAGCATGTGCTACAGGAACAAACTCCATTGGGGACGCCTACCGGGTCATTGAACGCGGTGATGCGGATGTTATGATTTCAGGAGGAGCAGAAGCTCCGCTTTCCCAGATGGCTTTTGCAGGATTCAGCTCAAGTAAAGCTCTGTCAACCAATCCCGATCCAGCCAAAGCAAGCCGTCCATTTGATGCGGACCGTGATGGATTCGTAATGGGTGAAGGTGCTGGTATTCTTGTTCTGGAAGAGCTTGAACACGCTCTGGCCCGAGGAGCAAATATATACGCGGAAGTCGTAGGCTATGGGGCAACAGGCGATGCCTACCATATTACAGCACCTGCTCCAGGCGGGGAAGGCGGCGTACGAGCGATGAAACAGGCGATTGAAACCGCAAGCCTCAAGCCGGAAGATGTCGACTATATCAATGCGCATGGCACAAGCACACAATACAACGATAAATTCGAAACGCTCGCCATTAAGGAAGTTTTCGGCGATCATGCGCAAAAACTGGCCATCAGTTCAACAAAGTCCATGACGGGACACTTGCTCGGAGCTGCTGGCGGAATCGAAGCCATATTCTCCGTGCTTGCGATTAAGGAAGGAATCATTCCTCCTACCATTAATCTGGACAATCCGGACCCGGAATGTGATTTGGACTATGTTCCGAACGAAGCGCGCAAGAAAGAAGTCAACGTTGTTTTAAGCAACTCACTGGGCTTCGGAGGACATAACGCGACCCTGCTTTTTAAGAAATATCAATAACCATAACCGCCGATTCTTTTGAATCGGCGGTTTTATTTAGTGGGCTGGGAGGTGCCTGACCCTCACTCTGGTAAAGCGATAAAGCTCTGGCACGATCTCTCCAATTCCTTGCTGTTCAAGGCTTCAGGAACATAGGTCTCTGACCCCGCCTGCGGTGAAGCAAGTGGGGACTGGCCCCGTGCCTGGCCCCGCTTTCGCTGCCGCACTAAAGCTCCGGCACCTTTTCCGCCATTCCATGTTGCTTAAGGGCTGAAGGAGTCATGTCTCTGACCCTCACCCCTTTCCAGCACTAAAGCGCTAGCGCAGCCTGCCGCCCACCTTTCTCCGCCGCAGACAGAACACCCGATTCATGCAGCGATTCCAGCCGCAAGATTACTATAGCCTTTCCACCCCATTAAAATTCTCCTGTGATGCCTCCCGTTTTCATCTGTTCATACATACCTTAACTAAGAGGTGATGGCAATGGGTGTGATCCGGACAGATCAATGGTTTGAGGAAGCGGTTCCTTTGAATGAACTGGGGAAAAAGCTAAAACCCTACTTTCCTGACCGAAGTGAAAAGACGCTTATTCAATATTTGCTTACTTTTGGGCTATACAAAAATCCGGAATCTGCAAAAAAAACCGTTCAGGCATTAAAAGAAGAAAAAATGTGGGCGTATGTGAAAAGAGAGGTGGAAGACTTGCGCAAAAAATGGGAGGGACCTAATGTGCCAGTATTCCTGCTCCCGGGAGATTTATCAAATGCCAAGATTCAGCGTGAATATGGAGGAAAATCAGGTCTCGCATTTTTTGATAAGCTTTTTCTTTTTCTTTCCCCGGACGTTCCGAAAACGGCGATAAAGGCATTACTGATCCATGAGTATCATCATATTTGCCGGCTTGAAAAAAATCCAAAAAGAGAAAAGGATTATACGCTGACAGATGTTGTGATTATGGAAGGGTTGGCAGAGAATGCGGTGCGTGAAATCCTGGGAGAGGATCAAGCGGCAGGATGGACCAGGCTGTATGCGGAGACGCAGCTAAAACAGTTTTGGAAGAAGCATATTCTGCCGAACAAGAAAGTAAAACAGGAGGACCGGCAGTTCGATAAACTGATGTATGGATTAGGAATGTATCCTAAAATGCTAGGGTACACTGCAGGCTATTTTGCAGTAAAGAAATATATGGATAAAAATGGAACTGATACACATGCCCTTTTTACAGTGCCTGCCGAAAGGATCATCCAAGACTTGAAAATAGAATAGAAAATGCGTCCATAATCTGAAGATATTGGAATATTTTCAGGTTGTCCTGCCTATACTGATTGACAAACAGAATTTGAAGGTGAGGGGTAAAACATGTTGTTTCTTCATGATGTTTGGGTCAATTGGTTTGAGGGAGAAGAAAATGGATATAACGTGTGCCATTTTCACGAATGGCGAAAGGATGATAGCGTTGAACTGCTCGATCAGGTGCCTCTGATAAAGGTGAATCAGCTGCTGTTCCGCTATATAGAAAATGATCTTTCCGAAATTCCGCAAAGCCTCCTGAAAGACATTCATCAAAAAGCCTACATCCGGAAAAATCATGAACGAATTCAACTGGATTACTGCTTCGTCGTAACGGATGGACAGGGGATCATTGCTGTGGATACGATCGGCTACAGCATCCCTGTCCGAAAAAGCCGATTAATCCCCCGCCAGGAACAGTTGGTTTATGAAATGGTGAAGGATGTGGAACCGGGTGATTATCCTTTCCACGGTCCGCTGCATGGGGAGGAAAAAGAATTTCACATTCTATCGCTGGGGCCTGATCACATGAGAGGACTGACAAGAAAAGAACGCCAGCTGAAGCAGCTGCTTTTTATGGCGATGGATCAGCTGCAAACTACTCAGAACACAGCTGAAATAAAATATTGGTATACTGAATGGAATCCCCGCGAGTACGAGCAAATCAAACACCTTGCCTTCCATGATGTCTTTGAAAAGCTCTGTTCAGAAACCATGAACGGCTGGTCGGCCAGACATAAAGCTCTTTGTGAGAACCTTGTTAAAGGACAGCCTTTTTTTGAGAAGCTATGGGAAACGGAGCACGAATCAAAAGTAAACTAAAGAAAGCGGACAAGCCCTTTATCTTACTCCTTTAGCAGGAGTAGAATGAAGGGTTTTTCTATCCCAATATCCCTATACAAATCATGGAAAAAGTGCGTTATACTACCAGGTGAAGCGCTAACATCCTTTAAATCGTTAACGCAGCAAGGGGGATTCTTCATTATGTCTGTTTCAGGTAATCATGCCAGTACAAAGCGCATCACGGGGAATATTTTTAAAGGATCAGTGGGGAATCTGATTGAGTGGTACGACTGGTACGTCTATTCAGCCTTCGCCGTTTATTTTTCGGCTGAATTTTTCCCGCAGGGTGATCCGACCAGCCAGCTGCTCAACACGGCTGCCATATTTGCTGTTGGATTTTTGATGAGACCGATCGGAAGTTTATTATTGGGGAGGTATGCGGACAGGCATGGCAGGAGAGCAGCCTTAACTTTGTCCATTACGGTTATGGCTGCAGGCTCTCTCATTATCGCATGTACGCCGGGCTACAGTTCAATCGGTGTTATGGCTCCGATTATTCTTGTGCTGGCCAGACTCCTTCAAGGCCTTTCGCTGGGTGGAGAGTATGGGACATCCGCAACTTACTTATCAGAAATGGCAAGCACGGGCCGACGCGGATTTTACTCGAGTTTTCAGTATGTTACACTTGTTGCCGGCCAGCTTACAGCTCTTGGAGTTCAGATTATTCTTCAGCAATTGCTCAGTGAAGCAGATATGAGCTCCTGGGGGTGGAGAATTCCGTTTGTCATTGGGGCAATGGGGGCACTGGCAGTTTTGTGGCTGCGGCGGACCATGGATGAGTCGGAGCAATTTGAAAAGATGGGAAAGAAAAAAAAGTCGAATGCCGGTACACTGAAAGCTCTCTTAAAGCATCCAAGGGCAGTTCTTACGGTTGTGGGATTAACCCTTGGGGGAACAGTCGCGTTTTATACATATACCACTTACCTGCAAAAGTTTATGATCAACACGTCAGGAATTCCTAAAGAGACGGTCAGCTGGATTAACTTCTTGGCGTTATTGATCTTTATTGTCCTTCAGCCGCTTGCCGGGGGACTTTCAGACCGAATTGGCAGAAGACCTTTACTGATGGGCTTTGGAATTCTTGGAACATTGCTTACCGTTCCGCTGTTCCTGCTTCTTGAGCAGACATCCAGTCCAGTCGGTGCGTTTTTGCTTATGATGGCCGGACTGATTATTGTAACGGGGTATACTTCTATAAATGCCATTGTGAAAGCAGAGCTTTTCCCGACCCAAATCAGGGCTCTCGGCGTAGGGTTTCCATATGCTGTTACAGTAGCCGTCTTTGGGGGGACAGCTGAATTTATAGCCCTTTGGATGAAAAGTATGGGAGTGGAGTGGCTTTTCTACGTATATGTAGCTGCTTGTATTGCGGTCAGCTTCATTACGTATTGGAGAATGAGCGAGTCATCAAAAGATTCGCATCTAGAGTCAGAATGGAAAGCTGAAAATAGTAAATAAAGAAAAGAGGCTGGGACATATCTAAAAATATAGTCATTAAAGCGCTCTGTTAAACTCGGCTGTAGATTGCAGTTAGCATGCATTCGCTTATCCAGGGGCGGGCGGTAAGCCTTCTCCGCCGCTTTGCGCCTGCGGGGTCTCACCTTTCCCGCTATTCCCGCAGGAGTCTCATGCCTTCCACTCCAAACAACAGGTGGTAATAAATCAACATCATACATGAACAAAGCCTTTAAAAAAACATGAAAACGAATAAAACCGAACGATTACGAAGCTCTATATCAGAGTTTCAAATAATAGTTCGGTTTTTTTGATTAACCGGGAACCTTTTGTCCCAGCCTCTTTTTTTCTGAGAGAAAGGGAGGGTTATTTCCGTTTCCTTCCTAATCCCATCGCATTTTCCATTTTTTTCAGCATTTTATTTGCTGCACGGTTTGCGCGTTCTGCTCCATCATCGAGAATCCGGTCCAATTCGTCCGTTTCCATTAATTCATAATACCGCTTTTGAATTGGAACGATTTCATTAACGACGACTTGGGCAAGGTCTCCCTTGAAATCTCCGTATCCTTTGCCTTCATATTTTGCTTCAAGTTCTTCTGTACTCATTCCTGTAAAGATGGAATAAATGGAAAGGAGATTGGAAACACCCGGTTTATTTTCTTTATCATATTTCACAATCCCTTCAGAATCGGTGACTGCGCTTTTGATTTTTTTCTCAATTTGCTTCGGCTCATCGAGCAGAGTAATAAAGGATTTAGTGTTCGGATCGGACTTGCTCATTTTTCTGGCTGGTTCAGCCAGGGACATGATGCGGGCTCCGACTTTTGGTATGCGCACTTCTGGAATAGTGAAAATGTCGTTGTACTTGCGGTTAAAGCGCTCTGCTAAATCCCGGGTCAATTCAATGTGCTGCTTTTGATCTTCGCCAACAGGAACAAGATCTGTTCCATAAAGGAGAATGTCCGCTGCCATAAGAGGCGGATAGGTTAATAAACCGGCAGCAACGGCTTCCTTGCCTGACGATTTATCTTTAAATTGCGTCATGCGCTCGAGCTCGCCGATGTACGCGACGCATTGAAGCATCCATCCCGCCTGAGCGTGTGCAGGTACTTCTGACTGAATAAACAGAGTAGCTTTTTCAGGGTCAAGCCCTATGGCGACATACAAAGCAGCGAGACTGCGAGTGCTCTCCCGAAGCTTGGCTTTATCCTGATGCACGGTTATAGCATGCTGATCGACGATGCAGAAATAGCTGTTGTAATCATTTTGAAGCTCGATAAACTGCTTCATGGCACCAATGTAGTTGCCGATTGTGACAGCTCCGCTCGGCTGAATTCCGGAAAAAATTGTTTTCAATAGAAACCACTCCTCTTAATACGTAATAAAAAAAGGCCCATTCATCCCTGAAAAGGGACGAATAGACCGTGGTACCACCCTGATTGCTCTCCAAATTAGAAAAGCCTCTTAGCATCCTTTAACGCAGGAATACGGCATTGCCTACTGATTGCTGTTCGGAATGCGGCTCAAAAGTCCATTCAGCGAAGTTCATTGTCTGTTTCCAGCAACCACAGACTCTCTGAAAATGAAGGATTCGCCTACTTCTCTCTCTCTCAGCCGATGCATTTAACTGTTTCATATTATAAAAAAGAATTGCTTTTCGTGCAAGCTAAGCGTAAAAAAACCCCAGACAAACGAGCATAACACCTGTTAAAGAAGCGCCTGCCAGCATAATCGGAATAAAAGGCAAGGAGAGCAGCTCAGAGAACGGCCTCATTTCATCTGCTTCTTCTCTGCTTAAATCTCTGCCTCCGGATTGAAATGTTCTTCTGAAGCTGTAGGTAATTCCATCAAAAAATCCGCCCTGGGCCACCATGATAAACAATGCGGTGAATAAGAATGCTCCGCCAATGAGGAACAAAAGATTAATCAGGGAGAGCAGTGTCACAGAGCCATACAGTAAGATGGAGATGATCAATGAGGCAGCAAGGCCGCCAACAAATAAAATAAAACCGATTTTCATTTGCAATCCCTCTCTTTGCACTATTCATAATACTAGTATCGCCATAATATTTTTATCTAAAATCATTATTGAACAAAAATAGCATCAAGGAATATATTCCTACAATTATACCCAATTTCTATTATACATTACAACATAATACAGAAGTTTACGGTAATTTTACAACTTTACTTTAAAGCAGCAGCGAGTAGGCAGGGATTGTGTAAAAAGCCAATATAAATAAAGGGTTTTTAGGGCTTACTAACTACTAAACTAGGCTGGAATTCTTAATTTTATTTCAATATTGTAAACTTTTTAAAAAAAACACATGTACAAATATTCAAAAACTTGTATAATAGTCCTTGTAAGAATTCTCAGAAAATAAAAGGGAGGTCAACTTTGTGAAAAAGACTAAATTTTCACTACTTTTAGTACTTACTCTGGTACTAAGCCTATTCTTATCTGCATGCTATGGCGGAGGAGGAAACTCAGCTAAACCTTCAGGCGGCGGCAGCGAAGGGGAAAATACAGAAAAACCCGCAGCTGACGTACCACAGGAAATCACAGTTCTTGAGACTTCTGCTATTCCTTCATTAGACAGTGCACTTGCAGAGGATACAATCAGCTTGTCTATGCTTAACAACGTAGGCGAAGGTCTTTACCGCACGGATAAAGATCAGCAGACTGTTGACGGAGTGGCAAAAGGCGATCCTGAATGGAACGAGGACGATACAGTCGCTACGGTTAAGCTGAATGAAAATGCTAAATGGTCGAACGGTGATCAGATTAAAGCAAGCGACTTTGTATTCGCTTGGCAGCGTGCTATTAACCCTGAAACAAAATCTCCTTACGGTCCTTATATGATGTCTGGAAAAATTAAAAATGCCGCTGAAATCGCAGCAGGCGAAATGAAGCCGGAAGAACTTGGAATTAAAGCTATTGATGATACCACTCTTGAAATCACACTTGTTAAACCAATCGCATTCTTCAAATCCCTAATGGCATTTGCTACGTTCTACCCTCAAAACGAGAAATTTGTTACTGAAAAAGGGAAAGAGTACGGTATGAATGCTGATAACCTCGTATTTAACGGACCTTTCGTAATGTCTGACTGGGGCGGTAATACGAAAGAAAAATGGACTATGGAAAAGAATGACAACTATTGGGATAAAGATAACGTAACATTGACAAAGATCAACTTCAACGTTGTTAAGGATTCCGCCACAGCAGCAAATCTTTTCGACAGCGGTGAAGCAGATGTCACTGGAAAGCTGTCTTCTGACGTTGTACCTCAATATGAAGGCGACGAAAACCTGGTTAAATGGCTTGAGCCGACAATTTTCTGGTTGAAGCTGAACCAAAAAGACGAAGCTTTGGCAAACGTGAACATCCGAAAAGCAATTGCACAAGGCTTCAACAAAGAAGACCTCGCTGCAAGCATCCTGAACAACGGATCTGTACCGGCAAATTATGCTGTACCAAAAGAATTTGTTAAACATCCTGATACGGGTGAGGATTTCCGTGAGGCAAATGGAGACATGCTGACATACAACCTTGAAGAAGCTCAAAAGGCTTGGGAACAAGGCTTGAAAGAAATCGGCAAAAAAGAAGTTACACTTGATTATATCGGCGGAGACACAGACTCTGCTAAGAAAACAGATGCTTATATGAAAAATCAGCTTGAGAAAAACCTTCCAGGTTTGAAAATCAACCTTAAGAGTGTTCCATTCTCCGTACGTCTTGATCTTGATACGAAAATGGAATATGACATTCAATTTGCTGGATGGGGTCCTGATTACGCAGATGCGATTTCGTTCTCTGACCTATGGATCACAGACGGCGGATCCAACAGAATGGCATACTCTAACCCTGAGTATGATAAACTTCTGAAACAAGCAACAGGCGAACTGGCTGCAGAGCCAGGCAAGCGTTTTGAAGCTCTTCAAGCAGCTGAAAAAGTCCTGATGGACGATGCTGGTCTTGCCCCGGTTTACCAGCGTGCAGCTAACGTACTGGTTGCTCCTAAAGTTGATGGCTTTGTCTATCACTTAAATGGACCAGAATATTCTTACAAGTGGATTAAAGTTACAGAATAATAGAAGTTTGACAGGTTAAAAGAAAAAAAGAGAAAAGGGAGTATACGCTAAATCCTATACTCCCTTTTCTCTCCATTTATTTTGTCGAATAATGAATAATTCGGCGGTATCTTAGTGTTTCCAGGAGGTGCGAGCATGGTTAAATATATTGCACAGCGTATTTTATTTATGCTGATTACACTGTTTATTATTACTTCGGTTACGTTTTTCCTCATGAAAATTATACCGGGTACTCCGTTTACAAATGCGAACAAACTGTCACCTGATCAGCTCGAGATGTTAAAGGAGCAGTATGGGTTAAATGAACCTCTGCCTGTTCAGTACACAAAATATATGGTGAGTGTTGCAAAAGGAGACCTTGGTACTTCCTTCACTTTTGATAATACTCCAGTAACTGCATTAATCTCCGATCGGATAGGACCATCTGCAACAATTGGGTTTCAGGCAATGCTGTTAGGCGGTTTCCTTGGGATATTTCTTGGGATAATTTCCGCACTGAGACAAAATACATGGATGGACTACGGCTCTACTCTGATTGCTGTCCTGGGTAAATCTGTACCATCCTTCGTATTTGCGGCACTGCTCCAATATTTTATCGCCGTAAAATTAGGTTGGCTTCCAGTTGCTTTCTGGAATGGACCGGAGTACAGTATTTTGCCGACAATTGCCCTATCCATTTTTCCGCTATCCATTGCAGCCAGATTTATGAGAACAGAAATGATTGATGTATTAAACTCGGATTATATAACGTTGGCAAAAGCAAAGGGGTCTAACTACTGGGAGGTTGCGTTTAAACATGCAATGAGAAATGCCCTCATCCCGGTTGTAACTGTGCTTGGGCCATTGGCAATCAGTTTGATGACCGGATCTCTAGTAGTAGAGAAAATTTTTGCTGTGCCAGGAATTGGTGAACAGTTCGTTACATCGATTAATGTTAATGACTATCCGGTTATCATGGGGACGACTATTTTGTTTGCAGCTCTGTTTATCCTCATCATACTTGTTGTGGATATTTTATATGGAGTCATTGATCCACGGATCAGGGTAGCAGGAGGGAAGAAATAATGGCACAGCCTAAAGAAGAGTTTGATCAGAAATCGTTTCAGCCAGTACAGGTTGATTCTCGTGAAGCAGAGGTCATTAATAAACCAAGTCTGAGCTTTTGGCAGGATTCCTGGCTGAGGGTTCGGAAAAACAAAGCAGCTATTTTAAGTTTGATCGCTCTGGCATTGCTTATCATGATGGCATTTTTAGGACCTTTCGTCAGCGGGAAGGATTTCGATACGCAAACGGTCTCACATAACAATTTACCGCCACGGATTCAGGGTTTGGAAAATATTGGCTGGCTCCCTTTTGACGGTATGGCAGAAAGAAAAAATGGTACAGAATACAACGCATATGAACTGAAGAAAGTAGATGAATATTACTGGTTTGGAACAGACGCTCTCGGACGGGATCAATTCACCCGTATTTGGAAAGGGACTCAGGTTTCGCTTTATATCGCTTTCTTAGCAGCAGCCATTGATATGGTAATTGGTGTTGCATATGGTGTAATCTCCGGGTACTTCGGAGGACGTCTAGATTCCTTCATGCAACGGATTATTGAAATTCTTGTAGGTATACCAAACCTGGTTATCGTAATCTTAATGATCATTGTTTTAAAACCAGGTATCTTATCCATTACAATCGCGTTAACGATTACAGGATGGACGACTATGGCAAGGGTCGTGCGTGCTCAAGTCATTAAATACAAGAACCAGGAATTTGTGCTTGCATCCAGGACTCTCGGTTCTTCAAACCTCCGGATTATGATTAAACATTTGCTGCCAAATCTTGTAGGAGTAATTATCATTAACACAATGTTTACTATACCAAGTGCCATCTTCTTCGAGGCTTTCTTAAGCTTCATCGGGCTCGGGCTGAAGGATCCACTGGCATCTCTTGGAACCTTGATTGATGATGGTTATAGAACGATGAGGCTGCACCCGCATCTGTTGATATACCCTGCAGTCATTATGAGTATTATTATGGTTAGCTTTAATATGCTGGCAGACGGTCTGCGCGATGCGCTGGATCCGAAAATGCGCGATTAGTAGAGGCAGGTGGAAAACATGGAAAAAATGTTGGAAGTTAAGGATTTAAATATATCTTTTCATACATTTGGAGGAGAAGTAAAAGCGATCCGCGGTGTATCCTTTGACTTGTTTAAAGGAGAGACGCTTGCGATTGTTGGTGAATCGGGCTCTGGAAAATCCGTTACAACAAAAAGTATCATGAGGCTTCTGCCGGAAAGCAACTCTGAATACAAAGAAGGTCAAATTTTATTTAATGGCAAGGATTTGACTAAAGTCAGCGAGAAAGAAATGCAGAAGATTCGCGGTAAAGACATTTCAATGATTTTCCAGGATCCGATGACTTCCCTGAATCCGACAATGAAAATCGGACGTCAGATAATGGAACCGATTATTAAACATCAAAAAGCCAGCAAAGCAACAGCGAAGAAACAAGCGATTGATTTACTGCGCCTTGTTGGGATTCCGAATGCGGAAGCCCGTTTTGAGCAATACCCTCATCAATTTTCCGGCGGGATGAGGCAGCGTGTCGTGATTGCTATTTCGCTTGCCTGCAATCCGAAGGTGTTGATTGCGGATGAACCGACAACAGCTCTTGATGTAACCATTCAGGCGCAAATTCTTGAATTGATGAAGGATTTACAGAAAAAAATTGACACATCGATCATTTTTATAACCCATGATTTGGGAGTCGTTGCAAACGTAGCTGATCGTGTAGCGGTTATGTACGGCGGAAAAATAGTGGAAATCGGAACGGTAGACGAGATCTTTTACAATCCGAAGCATCCGTACACATGGGGCCTTTTGAGCTCTATGCCAAGTCTCGACGCAACAGAAGAAGAACTTTATTCAATACCGGGAACTCCTCCAAATCTGCTCAATCCTCCTGCGGGTGATGCCTTTGCATTGCGGAGCGAATATGCGATGCAGATTGATATGGAGAAGGAGCCTCCGTTTTTTAAAGTGTCCAACACTCATTATGCAGCAACATGGCTTCTGCACCCGGACGCTCCAGCTGTGGAGCCGCCTGAAGCTGTCCGCAAACGGATGAAAATGTTCCCTGCAGCGAAGGAGGGGAAATAAGTGGCTGAAAAATTACTTGAAGTAAAAAACCTGAAGCAGTACTTTAACATAGGGAAGCCGAACATGGTAAAGGCTGTAGATGACTTATCCTTTGAGATATTTAAAGGGGAAACTCTTGGACTTGTTGGTGAATCCGGCTGCGGAAAGTCTACGACGGGCAGAACGATTATCCGGCTTTATGATGCGACAGACGGCGACGTTATTTTCAATGGCGAGAACGTTCACGGGAAAAAATCCAAAAAAGAACTAAAGCAGCTTAACCGTAAAATGCAAATGATTTTTCAGGATCCTTCCGCTTCCCTTAATGGCAAAATGAAAGTAGTAGACGTTATTGCCGAAGGAATTGATATTCATGGGTTGGCGAAAACGAAGAAGGAGAGGCTGGAGCGCGTTTATGAGCTGCTGGAAACAGTCGGATTGAACCGTGAGCACGCCAACCGCTATCCTCATGAATTCAGCGGAGGTCAGCGCCAGCGTATCGGAATTGCACGTGCTTTGGCTGTAGAGCCTGACTTTATCATCGCTGATGAGCCGATTTCTGCTTTGGATGTTTCCATTCAGGCCCAGGTTGTGAATTTAATGAAGCAGCTCCAAAAGGATAAGGGGCTGACGTATTTATTCATCGCGCATGATTTATCCATGGTTAAATACATCAGCGACCGAATTGGGGTAATGTACTTCGGAAAACTGGTTGAACTGGCTACGGCTGAGGAGCTGTACAGAAATCCTATTCATCCGTACACGAAATCATTGCTTTCCGCCATCCCGCTGCCGGATCCGGATTATGAGCGCACCCGCGTCAGAAAGACATATGATCCTTCTAAGCATAAGAGCCAGCCTGGCGAAGAGATGGAATTCCGAGAAGTGACACCTGGACATTTTGTTATGTGTTCCAAAGAAGAATTCGATCAATACCAAAAACAGTATTCTGCTACAGTATAATAGAATTAGAAAATGCGCCGGTACAGCCTGGCGCGTTTTTTGGTTTATGTACCAGATGAAGCATTGTGGAATAAAGTGGGCAATGGATTACCTGAGGACTGCGTCAAATGTCTCATTTTGTCATTATAAACAGGGTATCCACTATCAACCTATCAAGAACTTCCCTATACTTAAAGAAAGAGATAAAAAAAAGGAGGAACCGGATTGATTAAAAAAGTAATGTTAAAAGTTGCCGCAGCGGGATGTGCGGTGGCCATTGCAGGACCTGCCTTATCTGCTGCAGCAGCGGAAAGCAAGCCGCTGGCCATGAGTGAAATCGCAATCCCTGAAAAAAAACTCCCTCAGCATATGCCCAGGTTCGAGTATGACTCAGGGTACAGCTTCGAATACCCTGATGCCGTTAGAGGAATCTATGTGACCGGATCCTCTGCCGGAGGAGAAAAGATGGATTCTCTGCTGAAAATGATGGACGATACAGAATTAAACAGTATGGTGATTGATGTAAAAGATGATCATGGCAATTTGACCTTTAAGCCTGATAAAGAATCTTCATTTTATGACGTCAGCCAGTCCTACATAAAAGAACCAAAAGAAATGATGAAAAAGCTTGAGGAACATAAGATTTATCCCATCGCCCGGGTCGTGGTTTTCAAAGATTCGGTTCTGGCAGAACAAAAACCGGAATGGTCCTACAAGGAGAACGGAGAAGTTTGGGAAAACGGCGGCGGTGACAAATTCGTCAATCCGTTTGTCAAAGAGGTGTGGGAATACAACGTAGAGGCGGCAAAGGAAGCTGCTAAAATGGGTTTTAAAGAAATCCAGTTTGATTATGTCCGTTTTCCTGAGGGGTTTGAAACGAAAGATAAAAGGCTGACTTACAGCGAAGGAGATTATCAGAAAGACAGCCGTGATAATACTCAAAAACGGGTTCAGGCTGTGACGGACTTTGTAGAATATGCCCGCAAGGAATTAAAGCCATATGGCGTGAAAGTATCAGTGGATATATTCGGCTATTCTGCTACCATTCCTGAAGCTCCCGGAATCGGCCAGAATTTCAGCAAAATATCAGAAAATGTGGACGTGATCTCTTCCATGATCTACCCGAGCCACTGGGGACCTTACTTTGGGATTGAAAAGCCCGATACAGAGCCCTACAAGCTTGTTAAAGAATATACAAAGGTGGAAAACAAAAAATTGGCTGAATTAAAAACTCCTCCAATTTCGCGGCCATGGCTCCAGGATTTCACTGCATCCTATCTAGGATCGGGAAATTATATTAAATATGGAAAATCGGAAGTGGAGGCGCAGATCAAAGCGCTGAATGAAGAAGGAATTAATGAGTTTCTGTTATGGAATGCCGGCAGCCGCTATACTAAAGGGGTGGATTACACTCCCCTGGAAAAATAAAAGAAAAAGACCGCAGGCTGCACGCTCAGCCTGCGGTTATTTCCTCTTTACCCGATTCCATCCTTTTTGTGTATTCAATGATTGCTGATAATACTTGGCTCTCTCTTTCCCGCCAAATAACCCTGATCCAATCCCGTTGGCGATAACTCCCATCGTTGCCGTTAATCCAATAACAAATAATGAGAACAAAGCAAAGTCAGTAAAGTAGGCAAGCATATTCGTCAGCTCCTTAAAATCATTATACGTTATTATAATGGAATTTTCAGTTAATTATGTGAAGTGTACATTTTTATGTTTATGCATGAGGCAAATGGGTAAATTATCTATACAACTACAAATTAGGAGAGAATGAATGAACTGGTATGAGAAACTGAGTCAGTACTTTCCAATTGAAGAGATGAAGTCACGTGAGCATATAGAGGCCCTTTTGAAAGAAAAGGGAGATATTTACTATAAGGATGAAGGTCCAAAGCATGTTTTGATGTTCGCAGAGCTGGAGGATTTCCTGTTTATCGATTACATATATGTCTCCAAGGACGCCCGTGGAGAAGGTTTGGGCCACAAACTGATTTCCAGAATGAAAGAAAAGAACAAGCCAATCATCTTGGAGGTTGAGCCTGTTGATGAAACAGATCTTGATACGGCAAAGCGGCTGAAGTTTTATCAAAGGGAAGGGTTTCATCACGCAAGCTCTATCGGATATGCAAGAAAGTCTCTTGCCACTAATGAAGTGAACCACATGGAGATCCTATACTGGTCTCCTAACGACAGGCCTGAATCAGAAATTTTTTCCGCAATGAAGGAAACCTACAAACAGATTCATACGTATAAGGATAAGGAATGGTACGGCCGTTCTTATGAAGATGTAACAGATGTGCTCAAAATCAGAAGCGATGACGAGCTCAATGATATTTTCGATGAAGAGAGCTAAATGAGAATGTGTGTTTAAATGACACGCTGGGCAGTGCTTCTTTGAAATTTCTTTCAGATATCCTGTTTGAATATTTCCATTTTCATTTTTAACAATGGATAAGTTGATTGAGTAGGAATTGTAACGAAGTTGTCAAAGTTTTGCTGAAAAGATATTCACTAACTTACTTTTTTATAGTATAATGAGCAATAGATATTACTTGTTTAAAGTAATTTTATTTTAAACTATGTACAGAGGAGTGAAATTAAATGGTAACATTGTATACATCACCAAGCTGTACTTCATGTAGAAAAGCAAAGGCGTGGCTCGAAGAACATGAAATTCCTTATACTGAAAGAAATATTTTATCCGACACCATGTCCATCAATGAAATTAAAGAAATTTTGAGGATGACAGAGGACGGAACGGATGAGATTATTTCCACCAGGTCTAAAATATTCCAAAAATTAAACGTAAACCTTGAGAGCATGCCTCTGCAGGATCTATATCAGCTTATCCAGGATTATCCGGGTCTTCTGAGAAGGCCGATCATGATTGATGAAAAACGTCTTCAGGTGGGATACAATGAAGATGAAATCCGCCGCTTTTTGCCTAGAAAAGTCCGTACGTACCAGCTGCGTGAAGCACAGCGCTTAGTAAATGAATAAACCAGAAGCCTTCCGGACCGGAAGGCTTTTTAAGTGTTTAAATTCTTCTTTTTCGTTATAATACCGCTTATAACAAAGATGAGAACCGTAAAATACGGAATCGCTTCAAGAAACATCGGCCGGTCTGCGAGGAACTGAAGCTGGTCTTCATGAGAAATCATTTTGCCGGCCGTATAAGCAAGCATCCCGCCGCCAACATAGAGTAAATAAGGAAACCGATCAATAAGCTTTAAGACAAATTTGCTTCCCCATATAATAACCGGAATGGATATGAAAAGTCCTGTTACGACAAGCATCGTATGTCCGTTGGCTGCACCGGCGACGGCAATCACGTTATCGAGCCCCATCAGCACATCAGCAGCTACAATCGTCCGTACCGCTTTCCAGAGGCTTCCATGGCTTTTTACATGTTCCTCTTCTTCATCTCCGCCGCACATTAACCCGAATGATATATACAGCAGAAAAATTCCCCCCGCCAGCTGAAGGTAAGGAATGGTAAGCAGGTAAACTGCGACAGTCGTTAGTGCGGTGCGCAGGGCTATGGCTAAGAAGGTTCCGATAATAATGGCTTTTTGTCTTTGTTTCTCGGGTAAATTTCTGCTTGCCATGGCTATTACGATGGCATTATCCCCGCCTAGAATCAGATCAATGCCAATAATCATGAATAACGATATGAGAAACTCCTGCTCCATCCAATACCCCCGTTTGCTTCACTAAATAGGCTTGTGCTTGTACCAAATATATGAATTCCCCTCCGCTTTATGCCTTCTCGTGGGTTAATAACTGTTTTCATCCATTTCAGTGTTTTTTTATTTCATTTACAGCCGATTTATCATAAAATAGGAGTACAAGATTCTCATGGCGGGTTGACTGGCATGAGAAGATTGTGGTAAGCATTAAGGCGGTTAAATAATACAGCTTTGGGGTAAAGTGTAGGAAAGTGCAACTATCGGGGGTTTAGTTGTCCCTTCAACATCAAAAATAGAAGGGAAGTGTAATCCATGGAAATTGAACGCATTAATGAGCACACTGTGAAATTTTACATTTCCTATGGCGATATAGAAGAACGCGGTTTTGACCGGGATGAAATCTGGTACAACCGTGAACGCAGCGAAGAATTGTTCTGGGAAATGATGGACGAAGTACATGAAGAGGAAGACTTTATGATGGAAGGGCCGCTGTGGATTCAGGTTCAGGCAATGGACAAAGGTCTGGAAGTTGTAGTTACGAGAGCACAGATGTCGAAAGATGGACAGAAGCTCGAACTGCCGATAAGCGATGATAAATATCATGAGATCCCTGTTGATGAGAACATCGACAGTTTAATGGATGATCATTTCTCCAAATCCACTGCGGAACAGGAAGATCAGCCGCCGCAGCTTGAATATGTGATTCATTTTAATGATTTTGAAGACTTGATTTCTTTAGCGAAAACGGGCCTTTCAGGGTTTACAAACAGTCTTTATGCATTGAATTCACACTACTTCTTGTATACAGAGTTTACAGATGAGCAGGCTGAAGAAGAAATGGATAATCTCCTGAGCATTATTGCAGAATATGGCAGCCAATCCAAAGTCACGGTGCACAGACTTGAGGAATATGGAAAGAAAGTTATGGGAGAGCATGCCCTTCATACCCTCCGCAAACATTTCGCTTAATTTCCTGAGCCGATTTCATAAGGAATCGGTTCTTTTTTTTGCACGTATAAGGGCTCTGAAAAAATCAATCGCCCTTCTCTTTGGTTATCATTGAATCTTTTGGGGAATGTAATTCGTACTATAGTATATGCTGCAGAAAAGTCAGGTGAAAAGATGAAAAATTTTATACAGGTCATTATCTTTGCTGTATTTATTACCGGAGTTATTTTATTAACAAAAAACTATTGGGGCGACTGGATTCTGGGTTCATTGAGCATTATTTTTACCCTGTCCATTGTCTTCATCGGATTCGTTATCTTTATGGAAAACAGGAAGCCGAATCAGACATTAACATGGCTCATTGTTCTCGGCGCATTTCCGATTGTCGGGTTCTTATTTTATATGCTTTTCGGACGGAATGTGAGAAAAAGAAGGCTTTTTGAGAAGAAAGGGTTAATTGACCAGCAGGTTTATCTGCAAATTGAAGGAGAACATCAAAATTATCATGAGAAAGCAGAACAAATGGGCGACCACCAGAAGCTTATGTTTAAGCTTGCGCATAACCTTAGCCACAGCCCTGTTTCCTTTGCCTCTCAGACTAAAATCTTAACGAATGGAGATCAGAAGTTTCCAGCCGTACTGGAGGAAATCAAAAAAGCGGAAACCTACATCCATTTGGAGTATTATATCGTCCGCCATGATGAAATTGGAATCCAGCTGCAGGAAGCGCTTATAGAAAAAGCCAAAGAGGGCGTTGAGGTCCGATTCCTTTACGATGCAGTTGGGAGCTGGAAGCTTTCGAAGGCCTACATAAGCAAAATGCACAGAGCCGGCATTGAAATGGTGCCTTTTCTTCCAGTCCGTCTTCCATTCCTAAGCAACAAAATCAATTTCCGCAATCACCGGAAAATTGTGATTATTGATGGAAAAATTGGATTTATGGGCGGACTTAACGTTGGAGATGAATATTTAGGAAAAGTGGATTTTTATGGTTTTTGGCGGGATACCCATCTTATGGTTATAGGGGAAGAAGTACGGACACTCCATATGATCTTCCTGCAGGATTGGTATTACATGACGGGTAAAGAACTGGATACAGAAACGTATCTTCAGGCCGATCCAGACGAGTATCCTCTGGGCAACGGCGGTGTGCAGATGATTGCCGGGGGCCCTGATAATAAGTGGGAAAACATTAAAAGCCTGTTTTTTTCGATGCTTGTATCCGCTAAGGATTCCATATGGATTGCATCCCCGTATTTTATTCCCGATGAAGACATATTGTCCGCGCTGAAGGTCGCTGCTCTAAGCGGAGTAGACGTAAAACTGCTCGTACCAAAAAGGCCGGATAAAAAACTTGTGTTTTACGCTTCAAGATCCTATTTTGCTGAACTGATGGAAGCAGGAGCGGAAATTTACGAATACGAAAAAGGCTTTATGCACAGCAAAATCGTAATTGTGGACTATGAGCTTGCATCCATTGGAACAGCGAATATGGATATGCGGAGCTTTCATCTGAATTTCGAGGTCAATGCATTCCTGTACAGAACGGACAGCACAGTCACCCTCGTGGAAGAATACGAAAAGGATTTAAAAGAATCCAAAAGACTTGAAATGGAAGATTTTATAAAGCGCAGTTTTTTCCAGAGAGTTTTTGAATCGTTTGCCAGGCTGCTTTCACCGATGCTCTGAATTAGAGTCAAGCCCTTTTGTCTTTGAATAAACTCCTCTTAAGACCTTTAATAACAGGATCAAAGCGGCTGTATAAAAAGTCCTGCTGAGAGTTTATAAAAATGGAAAAACCCCCGGCAAAACTAGGGGGTTTTCTTTGTTGATCCGTTCAATCAGCGTAGGCAACCCCAATCTATATGGAGAACCCTTTAAAACGAAATTACTGATCATCAGAGGAACACAGGAAACGCCAGTCTCCAGCTGAAAAATTCACTTTTTGGACAGCAAAACACAACCTTGCAATTTGGAAAGGAATCGGGCCCTTCTCTGAAGAATGAGTAGGGGCTGAACGATTGCGAGGAGGAATTATATTGCTGACCGCTTTAATGAATACGAAGATTTTTTCATTAATCAGAAAGACCTACACGTTTGAAGAACTGGATCGGCTGCGGTCGACCCATTCTTTTTACTGTCCGGCATGCAAACAGCAGATGGAGCTTAAGCTTGGAAAAATTAAAAGGTACCATTTTGCCCACCGGAAAAAGACAGCATGTGAGAGTTATTCAGAGCCGGAAACCGAAAGGCATTTGGCTGGAAAAGAGGATTTATATCAATGGCTGGAAAAAGAAGGGGAGGTTCAGCTGGAGCCGTTTCTTCCAGAAATCCGCCAAAGGCCGGATTTGCTCTTCACCATGAACGGCAAAAGATATGCCATTGAATATCAATGTTCTGTGATTCCGCGAGAGCATGTGGCGAGCAGAATCCGCGGGTATGAAAAGCTGAACATACAGTCCATCTGGATCCTTGGCTCCAATCATCTTAAGCGGCTTGGCCCTTCAGAATACCGGATCCCCTCATTCTCCTGGCTCTTCGCCAGACATTTTCCACGTTCTTTCACCCCTTACCTCCTGTATTATTGCCCGGAAAATAAACAGCTTCTACGCCTAAATCACCTGTATCCATTTTCAGGACAGATTTTCTTTGCTCATGCTGTGTCCTTTAGACAGGGTGATTCTCTAAAGCACATTCTTCAAAATCCTCCTGATGAAATTCTGCCAGACCGTTGGCTTAAGAGCAGATTGAACCGCTTCAGAAAACGTTTGCCCCCAAAGGAAATGACGGCCTTCCAACAAATGCTTTATGTAAAAAAACGGGTCCCCCTCGCACTTCTCCCTTCGATTGTTTTTATTCCATCTTGTTTTGATTATTGCTTTGAAACAGAGCCCTATCTATGGAAAACAAGCCTTTTATTATGGGCAGAAGAATGCATTTCATTTACCGTACAGGATGCAGCGGAATACCTGTTCCAGTTAGAGAGGGATGGAATTGCTGTCAGGCGGCAGCTTTCGTTTGCAAACCCTTCAAATCAGGATGTGGTGGAAGACCTTGGATCCTGGCTGCTTAAAGCAGGATTTTTAGTGTTTATGGAGAATGAAAAGAGGTATCGGATAGCACCCGTCATATGGACTGACCGGATTGAAAGGATTTTGGATTCTGATACTGAGTTTTTCAGGCTAATTTCTGGCTGCCGGCATAACCTATAGACAAGCGGCGGCATATTAATTGACTTCATATGAGAATTTAGACAAGATGAATGAAAGGCTCTCAAAGCCTTATTAAAAAGGGGGATAAAACATGTCCGAACAGCAAACAGTTAAAAAACTGCCTCTTAGAAGTGAGATTGCGGCTGAGGATACGTGGAGACTGGAAGATATCTTTGCAGCAGATGAAGAATGGGAAAAAGAGTTTGCGGAATTAAAGAAATTGATCCCTAAAATGGAAGATTATAAAGGAAAGCTTGGAGATTCCGCACAATCTTTATTCGAAGGCCTTTCCTTTCAGGATTCTGTAACAGAGCGTCTTGGCAGGCTATATACATACGCACATATGAGATATGACCAGGACACGGGAAATTCCCATTATCAGGCCCTTAATGACCGTGCAGCAACCCTGTATACGGAGGCTGGCAGTATTTCTTCTTACATGGTGCCTGAAATTCTTGCAATGGATGAGGAAACATTAAAAAAATATGTTGATGAAAACGATGAATTAAAGCTTTATAAGCATGCACTCGAGGAAATCAACCGTGAACGTCCGCATGTCCTTTCTGCGGAGCAAGAGGCACTCCTTGCCCAGGCTTCTGAAGCGCTGCGTGCGTCCAGTGATATCTTTGGAAAGCTGAACAACGCTGATATGGAGTTCCCGTCCATTAAAAATGAGAATGGGGAAGAGGTCGAAGTGACACACGGCCGCTTTATCACTTTTATGGAAAGTGAAGACCGAAGAGTGCGCCATGATGCCTTCAAAGCGGTTTACGACACGTACGGTAAATTTAAAAATACGCTTGCGAGTACGCTTTCCGGAGCTATTAAAAAAGATAACTTTTACGCGTCGGCAAGAAAATATGAATCCGCAAGGCAGGCAGCATTAAGCGGGAACAACATCCCGGAGGAAGTGTACGATAATCTCGTGTCTACCGTTGAAAAGAACCTCCATTTGCTGCAGCGTTACGCAGAACTCCGCAAAAAGGCTTTAAACCTTGATGAGGTACACATGTATGACCTTTACACTCCGCTTGTTCAAAACACAAAAATGGACGTTTCCTACAGTGAAGCAAAGGACTACATCCTTAAAGGTCTGGCGCCTCTTGGAGAGGACTATCTCAGCGTTTTAAAAGAAGGCTTTGAAAACCGATGGGTGGATGTACACGAAAATAAAGGAAAGCGAAGCGGAGCCTATTCCTCAGGCACGTATGGAACCAACCCTTATATATTGATGAACTGGCAGGATAATGTGAACAATCTGTTCACGCTGGCTCATGAATTCGGCCACTCTGTCCACAGCTATTATACGAGGAAAAATCAGCCTTATCAGTATGGTGACTATTCAATCTTTGTAGCTGAAGTAGCATCGACAACGAATGAAGCGCTTTTGAATGATTATTTGCTGAACACCATTGACGATAAGAAAAAGCGGATGTATCTTTTGAATAATTACCTTGAAGGCTTCCGGGGCACCGTTTTCAGACAAACGATGTTTGCAGAGTTTGAGCACAGCATTCACAAACGCTCTCAGGAAGGGGAGCCTTTAACTCCTGAACTGCTGACGAAAATGTATTACGAATTAAATAAAAAGTATTTTGGAGAAAACATTCATGTCGATGAAGAAATCGGACTTGAGTGGGCACGCATTCCCCATTTCTATTACAATTACTATGTTTATCAGTATGCGACCGGCTTCAGTGCAGCAGCTGCTCTCAGCAGGCAGATCCTTGAGGAAGGGGAGCCTGCTGTTAAACGCTATATTGAATTTTTAAGTGCCGGCAGCTCGGATTATCCGATTGAAGTACTGAAAAAAGCAGGAGTCGATATGACATCCTCCCGGCCTGTAGAAGAAGCATGCAAAGTATTTGAAGAGAAACTGAATGAACTGGAAAAACTGATGAACGAATAATTAAAAGAGACTGGCCCATCAGGTGCCAGTCTCATCTTTTTTAGGCCCTGCTGCATTGGGCTGTTGATTGCATCCCCGCTGCTTTGCGCCTGCGAGGTCATACTTTTCCCGCTCCTCTTAGCTCAGAGTCCCATGCCTTCCGCTCCAAATCAACAGAACCTTCAACAGGGCTCTTATCCAGATAAGACAGCAATTGGATAAGGCAGCTTGAAAATGGAGGCTGCCCGCTTTATTTTTCTAAAGCTAATATCCTTTGAATGTTTTTTTTCGGGTAAGAACATAAATTCCGGCAGCTATGCTGCCAAACAATATGAGGGAGGAGACCAGCACAGGAATAAGGTTCATTAATCCGAGCAGGTGAAGAAAGAATGCCCCTCCGAATAAAAGCAGCAGCCCTGAAAGCATGATAGGATTCACTAAAATCACCCCCGTCCTTTTTTATATGTAAGGGTGCTGGGAAATATGTTTGTGACAAAATTGTGAATTTGGAACTAAGCACTTGTCAAAACTCGACATATTCTGATATACTCAGGGTGTGAAATTGATCACATAACAAACATTTACCCCTTTGTTTGACCGTGAAAAATTTCTCCCATCCCCTTTGTTGTCGTTAAGACATACAGAAAGAGACCATGCTTATCCCGGCATGGTCTTTTTTAATTTAATTAATAAAGAAAGCGGTTACAATGTTGTGGTACACTAAATAAAAAATCCTTAACTAAGGAGGCGGGCAGTATATCCGAATGTCCATTTTGCCGGTTGTCACAAGAACAGCAGGTCCTAATAAGCAATGAATTGTGTCTGTTCCTGCAAGTTCCTCAGGATGTATTAATCGGCTCAGGCGTCATTGTCCCTGTCCGTCACCGGCCTACAGTGTTTGATCTTACAGCAGAAGAATGGGAAGCAGCATTTTCTCTTTTGAAGGAAGCTAAGGCAGTGCTGGATGAAAAATACCATCCTGATGGGTACAATGTAGGCTGGAACAGCGGAGCAGAGGCCGGTCAGCATATTATGCATGCACATATGCATGTTATCCCCCGGTACAAAGATGAGCCATATGCAGGGAAGGGAATCAGGCACTGGTTAAAGAGCGGGCAAAATAAAAGGGCCTTCTTAAAAGGTGAGCCTACTAGATAGCTTTTAACAAGCTAAAAAGCCGCCAGCCCTTAATATGGGGTGGCGGTTTCTTAGTCTAATGCTCTCCAAAAGGTTCCGTGCTTTACAGGCACACGCTCTACTTTTTGAGCGAGCTGGTATTTTTTCATTTCGCGCTCGGTTTCCTCGATGCTCATATTATATGCAAGAGCAATTTCTTTTGAAGCGACAAAACGGAAATATGACAAGAAAACGGGCAGCGGCGGCGGTTCAGATGGTGGCGGCGCTTCGCCGAGCATCTCGAAAAGAACCTCTTCGTACATTTCGTACGGGTAATACCCGGCGATTTTTAAGCCTTCATCTTCAACCCGTTCATTAAAGAACGCAATCGTCGGCATTTCAATGACTTCCATCTCCGCTGTAATTTTCATATCGCACTGAAGTGCTTTTACAGCACTTTCTGAATGAAGGTCTTTAATAAATTCATCTTGATCCAATCCTGTAATGCCGGCAATGTCAATTAGCACTTTTTCATCTGATACATCCTGCTTCTCTGTAAACAGCACTTCCTGAAGCTTACGCAGGAAACGGATCCCTGATTTCCTTCCCTGAAGTTCGGCTGCTTTAATAGCTACAGACGGTGCATAAGGGGAGGAAATCGGGTTTTCAAACCAGATCGATCCATCACAGGACATTCCGGTTCTGGACGCGGTTTTTTCCCATGAAGCGGCCATGTTCTCGGGCTTTTTTTTCTTCATTGCATGAAGTGCTGCAAGGTTTCCACTGATGATATGCTTTAGTGTGAAAAAGCGTCCGTATCTCATTAGCAGTTTTTTTATAACAGGCTCAAGGGCCCAGCATTCGGGGCAAAGAGGGTCTACGAACAAATAAATTTCAAGCGGTTTTTTTGCATTGCCGTGGCAATGAGAGAAAAAATGCCCGATATTTCTTTTTTCGCCAGAAGGCATTAATCCCATTCTCCTTTCTTATCAAGAGCACTACCAGAAGTATTTACCATATGATGTGCAGTTAATGTAAGCCGCTCGAAAAAGAAAGTGCGTATGTCTCCATCTAAACCAACTTCATCCATTGCTTTGTCCATGCATTCGAGCCAGGCTTCTGCCCGGTCTTCCGTAATAGGGAAAGGAAGGTGACGGGCCCTCAGCATCGGGTGGCCATGCTCCTCTGTATAGAGGGGCGGCCCGCCCAGATACTGGGTCATAAACTGCTTTTGCTTTCTCGCTGTCTCGGTTAATTCATCAGGGAAAATTGGAGACAGCAAGGGATGTTTTTCTACATTGGAATAAAAAGCATCAACAAGCTGAGAAAGAAGCTCTTTTCCAATCGCTTCATACGGAGTTGCAAAAGAATCTGCCATGTTGATAACTCCTTTATGTTAAATTCTCTTATATTGAGTAAGATTAGTATGTGCTAATAGCCTTAAATGGCTATACACCAATGCTTTTTAGAACCATTTGGCTAATGTAATAAGCTTATTTTAACAATGAGGACGGCATATCTCAAACAAATCGCATTGAGGGTTAACTGAAAGTTCTTTTTTGCACAAAAAAATCAGCCCGTAAAGGACTGATTGGCTTATGCAAAATAGGAAGCTGAAATTTTTGCTACATAATTTCGCGTTTCTGAAAAAGGAGGAATTCCTCCATATTTATCAACGTTTCCCGGCCCTGCATTATAGGCTGCTAGAGCCAATTTCACATCACCGCTGTATTTGTTCAGCATTTGTTTTAAATACTTTGTACCGCCCATGATATTTTCTCTGGGATCAAAAGCATTTTCTACGCCAAGCCCTCTCGCTGTTGCCGGCATCAGCTGCATCAGACCCATGGCGCCGGCCCCGCTTCTGGCCTGAGGATTAAAGTTGGATTCCTGCTGAATGACCGAGCGGATCAGTTTAGGATCTACTCCATACGTTTCCGCAGCATTGGCTATAATGGCTTCAATTGAAGCAGGACCAGCAGGCTGCTTTATGGAGGATGCTTTTACTTCATTCAAAGAAATCGGATGCACCACGCTTGCCGGCTGGTAAAGACTTGCCTGCTGCTCTCTGATGGATACAGAGGGTTCTTCGGGTCCCCCTGTATAATAACGGAGCATCGTATCCATCAGACTGCTGAACATCGTGCTGGCAGATTGGCTTTGTTCTCTTATTCCAGGCTGGTATCCCGGGGCGCGGAGGTTTTGTAGTTCCATCATGTTCTGAAACTGTCTTATATCCATATGCTATGGTCTCCTTTATTTTTGAGCTTTATATGGGAAGCTGGTCAGCAGTGCTGTGATCCTGTTGAACGCCAGTTTTTAAACGGAATACTTCCGCTCATAGAAACGGCGGACTTTGTTTTTCGTTTCCCGGACAGGGATTTGATACATTTCAAGAAGCCGGCTAAAATATAGTTCTCCTGCTGTCGCTTCCTCTGCTTCAAATTCCAGCTCAAAGTCTTCTATTGATAAGTATCGGCTCTGATCAAGAACAATTAAGCCTTCCTTTTCTTTTTTTTCAGCCCGCCACGTTGTCAAAGAACCGAAATAACGGATCGACTTTTCTTCAATTTCCAATAGTGCAAGCTGTTCTTTAACAGGCCCGTCTGGAATTTGGTGCTCTTCCATCAATCGTTCCGCTTCTTCTTCTGTTAAAACCTGCTCGGTTTCAAGAAGACCTGTTTCAGCCGGCTCTTTAAGTGTAAACACCCACTGTCCAGCTTTAAAACGGGTTCTTAAGGCCGCTTGCCTTTCTTTTATCTGGAAGTTCTCCGTATCAAAATAATGGTTGGTTTGTTCTTTAAAATCAGCCTCGTCAAATTCAAATGCCTGAATGAGCCGTGCGAATTCTTCTTCTGTTAACATGTTCTTAAACTCGATTTCAATATGCTGTGACATGGTGAATCCTCCATAAAAGGTTGATGGTTCTATTATCTCTCTTTCTTTTCATGAGAGCAACGGAGAAAAAGAATAATTGAGAGATATGAAAAGGACCTTCCATTTTATTAGAAAGGGGACAGTATGGTAAAATGGATGTGCAGGTTTGCATTGGAAGGAGTTTAGGAAATGAACAAACGAATTGAAGTGATCGAATCTGGATTTGAAAGCGGTAAATTAGTCCTTAAAGGAAGCTCTTATGATGGAGATGCTTCAGCACTTAAAGCAAAAGGACAAATTCTGGCGGATTCTGACCATCTCGCTTTTATATACATATTGGAAGACGCTGAACAGTTTACATACTTCAGCATTCCGGCCGGCTGCTGGGCAGAGATTGAAAAAGCGAGAGCCGGTGATTTATCTGTTTGGGCAAGCATTAATCAGCATGAGCTCGAACTTGAGGAATTCTTTAATGAACTTCGTGAGCTTGTTCAGAATATAGCAGGAAATGCCAACTATGGGGATGAAATGGAAGGGAAAGTTTCTGAAGTGTTCGCTTCATTAGCGTAAGGTCCATACATTTCATTCTGGGGGCGATGGAGATGGAAGAGAGAGAATGGGAGCTTTTTTTAGCTCCGTATCAGCAGGCAGTGGATGAATTAAAGATTAAGCTGAAGGGATCAAGATCCGAGTATGAGCTTGAAAGCTCACACTCGCCGATTGAGTTTGTAACCGGAAGAGTAAAGCCGATTGCAAGCATCCTGGATAAAGCGAAACGTAAAAATATTGCAGTGAATAAGCTGCATAGTGATATGCAGGATATAGCCGGTTTAAGAATGATGTGCCAGTTTACCGATGATATCCGGGTTGTAGTGGATATGCTCAGAAAACGTAAGGATATCGAGATAGTAGAAGAAAGAGACTACATTTCACACAAGAAGGAAAGCGGATACCGTTCCTATCATGTTGTAGCCCGGTATCCTGTTCAAACAATATACGGAGAAAAGGTCATCCTCGTGGAAATTCAGATTCGGACGCTCGCTATGAATTTCTGGGCAACGGTCGAGCATTCACTTAACTATAAGTATAAAGGGAATTTTCCGGAGGCCATTCAAACCCGCCTTCAGCGAGCTGCTGAGGCGGCATACCGGCTTGATGAAGAAATGTCTCTTATTAAGGGAGAAATCCAGGAGGCCCATGCAGTATTTTTAAGAAAAACGGAAGCGAGAGATACCGAGTAGAAGCCATACGATATGAAAAGAAAAGGGGCCTGGAACATGAGATTTGCGATTACGTCCAAAGGCGATAACAAATCCAACACGCTGATGCAGAAAATGAGGACTTACTTGAGCGATTTTGATCTTGAATACGATGAAGACCGCCCTGATATTGTCATTTCCGTCGGCGGCGACGGCACCCTTCTTTATGCGTTCCACCGATATCGGAGCCGTCTTGATAAAACCGCCTTCATAGGAGTACATACCGGCCACCTTGGCTTCTATGCAGACTGGGTGCCGGATGAAATTGAAAAGCTCGTCATTGCGATTGCAAAAACCCCTCATCAGATTGTAGAATACCCGATACTTGAAGTGATCATCCGCCACAATGATGGTGGAAAGGAAGCGCGCTATCTGGCTTTAAACGAATGTACAGTAAAAGCGATTGAAAATTCCCTGGTGATGGATGTCGAGATAAAAGGACAAAAGTTTGAAACGTTCAGGGGAGACGGCCTTTGCATTTCCACTCCTTCCGGCAGCACAGCCTACAATAAGGCGTTGGGGGGAGCCATCCTGCATCCATCCATCCGGGCCATTCAGATTGCCGAAATGGCCTCAATCAATAACCGCGTTTTCCGTACGGTCGGCTCCCCGCTCATTCTTCCGGATCATCATACGTGTATGCTGAAGCCCGTTAATGATGTGGATTTTCAAATTACAATTGATCACCTTACGCTGCTTCATAAAGATGTGAAGTCCATTCAATGCCGTGTAGCTAAAGAGAATGTCAGGTTTGCCCGCTTCCGTCCTTTTCCTTTCTGGAAGCGCGTAAAGGATTCTTTTATTGGGCAGTAAACAGTTTAAGCTTGAATGGAAGGTTTCAAAAGAAGACAGCGGAATGATTCTAAGAGAGTTTTTAAAAACGAAGCAGCTTACAAAAAGGGCGATCACCGATATTAAATTCAGCGGCGGAAACCTGCTTGTGAATGGGGAAAAGGAAACGGTCAGACGGAAGCTTTCAGATGGTGACCGGGTATTGGTCCTTTTTCCGGAAGAAAAACCGAGTGAAGGATTAGTGCCTCAGAAGATTCCGCTGGACATTGTTCACGAGGACGAGCATTGCATCGTACTAGCTAAACCTGCCGGCATGGCCACGATTCCGTCCCGTTTATATCCGGATGGAACGCTTGCGAATGGGCTGCTTCATCACCTTCAAAAACAGGGGCTCTCTTCCACCATTCACATCGTAAACCGGCTGGATAAGGATACGTCAGGCCTGATGCTCGCCGCTAAGCACCGGTTCAGTCATTCTCTTTTTTCTGTTTTGCAAAAGCAGGCGGGCATTCAGCGAACTTATACAGCAATCGTTCACGGAACATTAAAGCAGGAAGCAGGAATGATCGACGTACCCATCGGCAGAAAGCGGGATAGCATCATTGAAAGGGAAGTCAGGGAAGACGGACAGCGTGCGGTCACCCATTACAAAGTTTTGGAAGGCAAAAAAGAGTACAGTCTGGTGGAAATAAAGCTCGAGACAGGCAGAACCCATCAGATCCGCATACACATGAGCAGCATCGGCCACCCGCTGGCAGGGGATACACTGTATGGAGGAAGTGGAGCCCTTATGGGAAGACAGGCATTGAATAGCTCAGTTCTCACCTTCCTTCATCCTTTTTCCAAACAGAAAATGAGATTTGAAACGGCCCTCCCCGAAGACATGAGGAAGTTTTGGGAAGAAACGGATTCTTTAGAATAGAAGCCCCGGCACATGGTGACGGGGCTTTTTGCGGGAGTTTTAGCAGGATTCGTAAAAAGCTATTTAGTACAGGAAAAAGCCAGAAAGAGCGGGATTCTCATTCTGCGCAGATATTCCTCCTGATTGGAAAAATAAGCAGGGTCTGGCTCAGGTTCCATCAGGTGATTAATCTTAAACCCGGCATTAGAAAGAGCGGCAAAATATTCCCCGGTCGTCCGGTGATACTTGACAACCTTCTGCCCCATCCAATTTTCAACCCGTCTGCCGCTATGAAAATAATCATCTACAATCCAGTCATTCCGCTTTTTACCTTCTAAAGTGCTTTTAAATGATGAAGTAAGCAGTGGATGCTGAAGGCTGAACACGAACCTGCCTCCTGGTTTTAATGTCTTAAAAATCGAAGAGAATAATGCATCAACGTCACTTGAATAATGAACCACAAGCTGAGAGATCACCAGATCAAACGCTTCTGGAGGATACGCGTACTCTTCCATAGAGCAAAGCTCTATTTTCCCCTTGCTGCCTTCTAATACGCGGATGGCTTCATCAAACATATTTTGTGAACCCTCAATTCCAAGATAGGAAAGGCATCCTTGACCGAGCAGGTGAAAGCCAATTGACGCATCACCGCAGCCAATATCAAGCACCGATTTTCCTGTGGGTCTTCCAATTAAATCCAGTATAGCGGGGGTTTCAATGCTTATATTCGGACTATCTGTTCGGTATCTTCTTCTCATGAACTGGCTGAAAAACATTTCTTCGTCATAAGCCTGCGAACCAAATTTCTCTGTCATTGCAATTCCCCTTCCTTATACTGGATGCATCTAGAAAAGTCTACTTCAACCCCTCTTTATTTACAAGGGGAATTGATAGTATTGCAGCTAAACCAAGAGGTGACTAATTTTGTTCGGACGAGAAAGAGCCTCATTCCCCCGGAAAGCGGTCCAGTTCAGTTGGAAAGCACACCACTTCTCCCATTACCGGTTCAAAAACAAGCTAAACGGATCCGCCCCAGTACTTATCAGTCCCCCCGAAACCGTGATTCGTCAAAGGGGAGGGAGGATGATACAGAGATCGTATCCATTTCCGGATAGCGGATAGCGGTTAAGCTTCCCCCAAAGACTGCACCGGTATCAATATTGATCGTCCTATTCAGCACTCTCGGCTGTCTGACTGGTGTATGCCCATAAACAATCCAAGGGTCTCCAATATAATTGAGGGCCCAGTCTCCCCGTTCTGAGAGGCCGTTTTCCAGGATTCTTCCGGTCACATCCCCGTACAGAACAAATTCTTTAATCCGCTTTGTATAGCGTCCGATGTCTTTTTCCTTAATTCCTGCGTGGGCAACGACTAGTTTGCCTCCGTCATGCACCTGATAAATAGGTGCTTCCTCTTGAGACTCCCACGGCTAAAGCCGCAAGCCCTACACCTTTCGGTGTGACGGGTGGGATTCTTGAATGACTAAACGTTCGCAGTCCATTTCTGTTTTGAACAGCCTTCAAGACAGGGGCATCTCATTGCCCCTCCTAAGACAGTGCATATAGCATCTTAGGCTGGTTG